>CAYFRO010000024.1:0-22414 GCA_964345565.1 uncultured Actinomyces sp. | reverse complement strand
CGCTTCGGGCGGTGCTGCCTGCGGTCCTCCTCTCGGCGGGGAATGAGCATTGGCTCAGGCCTCCGTTTCGGTGGTAGCGGGTTTTTCCGCAGGCTTTTCAGGCTGCTTGGCCGGCGCAACAGTCACGTCTTCCGCGACTGGAGCGTCCACCTGCGGGTCGGGGTTACGGGGCCCACGGCGGGGTCCACCGCGACGACCATCACGACGAGGTCCACCGCGACCGGCCTGTTCAGCCTGCATCCGCGCGAACTCGCGTTCTGTCATGTCACCCTTGTAGATCCACACTTTGACGCCAATCCGACCAAAGGTGGTGCGGGCTTCAAAGAAGCCAAAGTCGATGTTGGCACGCAGTGTTTGAAGCGGCACGCGTCCTTCACGGTAAAACTCGCTGCGCGACATTTCTGCGCCACCGAGCCTTCCCGAGCACTGGACACGAATACCCTGGGCTCCAGCACGTTGCGCGGACTGAATCGCCTTGCGCATTGCGCGTCGGAACGAGACGCGAGCAGCGAGCTGCTCTGCAACGCCCTGGGCAACGAGCTGTGCGTCGATCTCGGGGTTCTTCACCTCGAGAATATTGAGCTGTACCTGTTTGCCGGTCAGCTTCTCCAGGTCTTGACGCAACCGGTCGGCTTCGGCTCCTCGGCGCCCGATGACGATGCCAGGCCGAGCCGTATGTAGGTCCACGCGGACTCGGTCACGGGTGCGCTCAATCTCGATGCGGGAGATCCCTGCACGTTCAAGGTTGTCCTTGAGCGCTTCACGGATCTTCACATCCTCGGCGACATAATCACGGTAGCGCTGGTCCTGGGTCGTCGAGTCGGCGAACCAACGCGAGCGATGATCGGTGGTGATCCCCAGGCGGAAACCAGTGGGGTTTACCTTCTGGCCCATCTAGCGATCCCCCTCCTCTTCCTCTTCGGTGCCAACAATCACGGTGATGTGGCTGGTGCGTTTCAGGATCTGTCCGGCTCGGCCCTGTGCTCGAGGCCGGAAACGTTTCATAGTCGGGCCCTCGTCAACGTAGGTTTCGAGGACCTTCAGATCCGCGTCCTGCAGCGGGATGCCCCCGTTATCTGCAATAACGTGAGCGTTCGCCACAGCGCTGTTCAGCACTTTGCGGATGTCGTATGCGACCTTCTGGGGTGCGAACGCCAGGAGATCGTCTGCCGCCAGAACGCTCTTCCCGCGAATCTCGTTTACGATCCGCCGGGCTTTCTGGGGCGTCGTGCGCACGAAGCGCGCCTGCGCCTTGGCTTCCATCAGTCTTTCCTGCCTTCCTAGCGCCCGCCTAGCGGCGGCGGCCCTTACGGTCATCTTTCACGTGTCCGCGGTACGTCCGCGTCGGGGCGAACTCACCAAGTTTGTGGCCAACCATCGACTCGGTTACGAACACCGGGACGTGGCGACGGCCGTCGTGGACGGCAAAGGTGAGGCCAAGGAAATCAGGCGTGATCATGGAGCGGCGTGACCAGGTCTTGATGACCTGCTTATTGCCGGACTCGATTTGTTCGTCGATCTTCTTTTGCAGGTGGGCGTCAACGAAGGGGCCCTTTTTCAAGCTACGAGGCATCTTTCAGGCTTCCTATCAGCGCTTCTTGCCGGTGCGGCGACGACGGACAATGAGTTGATCGCTCGGTTTGTTCGGGCGCCGTGTGCGGCCCTCGGGCTTACCCCAGTGGCTAACCGGGTGACGGCCACCAGAGGTGCGGCCTTCGCCACCACCGTGCGGGTGGTCGACCGGGTTCATAGCGACACCACGAACCTTGGGGCGTTGTCCCTTCCAGCGAGCGCGGCCCGCCTTGCCAAGGGAAATGTTCCCCTGCTCGGCATTGCCGACCTCACCGATCGTGGCGCGGCAGTCCAGGTCAACGTTGCGGATCTCGCCGGAAGGCAGTCGCAGTTGAGCGAAGCGACCTTCTTTAGCGACCAGCTGCACCGATGAGCCGGCACTGCGCGCAAGCTTGGCTCCCTGGCCCGGGTTCAGCTCCACGTTGTGGATGACCGTACCCAGCGGGATGTTCCTCATCGGCAACGCGTTGCCCGGCTTAATGTCGGCCTTAGGACCGCTTTCGACCCGGCTTCCTTGCTTCAGTCCCTTTGGCGCTAGGATGTAGCGTTTCTCGCCGTCCACGTAGTGCAGCAGGGCGATGTTTGCCGTGCGGTTGGGATCGTATTCGATCTCCGCAACGTTCGCGGGGATCCCGTCCTTGTCGCGCCGCTTGAAATCGATGACGCGGTACGCGCGTTTGTGTCCCCCACCGCGGTGGCGGGAGGTCACGCGGCCGTATGAGTTGCGTCCGCCAGTCTTAGTGAGAGGGCGAACCAGCGACTTTTCCGGGGTCGAACGGGTGATCTCAGAAAAGTCTGAGACGCTACCGTGGCGACGGCCCGGAGTCGTCGGCTTGTATTTGCGAATAGCCATTTTTCTTACCCCTTTGACCTAAACCCCGGCGTCGCCGAAGACGTCGATGGAGCCTTCACGCAACGTGACGATCGCACGCTTCGTGTTCGCCCGCTTACCGATACCGTCGCGGGTGCGGTAGGCCTTACCGGGACGGTTCATCGTGGCAACCTTTTCAACCTTCACGTGGAAGATCTCTTCGATCGCGTTCTTGATTTCCGTCTTGTTTGCACGAGGGTCGACGATGAACGTGTATTTTCCAACGTCTTGCAGGCGCGAGGACTTTTCCGTCACAACTGGACGCAGAATGATGTCGCGCGGATTCTTGGACGCTTCCAGGCTCACTTGGAATCCTCCTTAGCGGGTGCCTCTTCAACCTTGGCCTCAGCTTCGGTCTGAGCTGCTTCGTCGGCGGCCTCCTTGGCCACCTTCTTATTCGCTGCTTCAGCCTCGTCTTCTGCTTCCTCAAGGTTCTTCACCTTGGAGGTTTTGTCGGCCTTCTTTTCGTCTATCGCTTTGACCTTCGAGTCAGCGACCTCGGCGTCAGTTGCAAGGCTCTTCCGAACCGGTGCGGTGCGCACGGCCCGTTCGATGTAGCGGGCGATCGCGTCTTCCGTGAAAATCACTTCCTGCGCGTCGATGACGTCGTAGGTGTTCAGCTGGTCGGACCAAAGCGTGTGGGCAAGCGGCACGTTCGCGTAGCTCTTCACGACCGCGTTCGCGCCGAGTTCGTCGCGATCGATGACGATCAGAACCTTCCCGCCCTTAGTAACGGCGCCCAGTGTCTCGATTGCGTCCTTCGTCGATGGTGTGTCTTCAAGGACCAGATCTTCAAGAACCAGCAGTGCGCCATTCCGAGCCCGGTCAGACAGTGCCGAACGCAGAGCGCCAGCTTTCATCTTCTTGGGAGTCCGCTGCGAGTAGTCACGCGGCTGCGGACCGTGAACGACGCCACCACCCCTGAACTGGGGAGCCCGGATCGAACCCTGGCGAGCGTTGCCGGTTCCCTTTTGACGGTAGGGCTTGCGGCCGCCGCCTGAAACCAGGCCGCGAGTCTTTGTAGCGTGGGTGCCTTGGCGGGCTGATGCCAGCTGAGCCTCAACCACCTGGTGGATCAGCGGAACGTTTAGTGGTACGTCGAACACAACTCCGGGGAGAGCGACCATGCGCCCGGTTCCCTTACCGTTGATGTCGAGAACTTCAACTTCCGCGTCTGCGTACTGTGCTTTGTTTGCCATCATGCCCCCTTCACGGCGGTGCGGATCATGACAATCGCCTTGGCGGGTCCGGGGATAGCACCCTTCACCATGACTAGGCCTTTGTCGGTATCGACACCCACGACCTCAAGATTTTGAACGGTGCGGGTTTCACCACCGGCGCGCCCAGCCATCTTGTGGCCGCGAAACACGCGCCCAGGTGTGGAAGCCCCACCGATCGAACCAGGCTTGCGGTGAACCTTGTGTGCGCCGTGCGACGCAGGGCCGCCGTGGAAACCGTGGCGCTTCATGACGCCCGCGAAACCTTTGCCCTTGCTGGTGCCCGTGACGTCGACAAGCGAGCCAACTTCAAACGTCGATGCGTCCAGTTCTTGGCCGGTCTTGTAATCGTTCGCGTCCGGAGTGCGGAACTCAGCGATGTGACGCTTCGGTTCGACACCGGCGGCCTCGAAGTGGCCAAGCAGAGGCTTGGTCATGCGGCGAGGATCGATGTCCTCAAAGCCGAGTTGGACGGCCGAGTAGCCGTCTGTTTCTTCGTTGCGCACCTGAGTAACAACGTTCGTCCCGACCTGAACGACCGTCAGGGGAACAACGCGACCGTCTTCATCCCAGACTTGGGTCATGCCGAGCTTGCGGCCCAGCAGCGCTTTCCGCGCGTTATCAGTAGTCATTGCGGGTGTCCTCAGAGCTTGATTTCGATGTTGACGTCTGCCGGAAGGTCCAGACGCATAAGCGAGTCGACAGCCTTCGGAGTCGGGTCAATGATGTCGATGAGCCTCTTGTGCGTACGCATCTCGAACTGCTCGCGGCTGTCCTTGTATTTATGTGGCGACCGGATAACGACAAATACGTTTTTCTCGGTCGGGAGCGGCACGGGTCCCACCACTGTGGCGCCTGCGCGCTCCACTGTGTCGACAATCTTGCGCGCCGAGCTGTCGATGACCTCGTGGTCATACGACTTGAGCCGGATGCGGATCTTCTGTCCCGCCATGCCGTTCTACCTCTTCTCGTACCAGATTCGATCACCGGCCCCCGCATCCGGGCGTGTCCAAAAACGAACACACACCTATGCGCCTACCAAATGGGCTTTGGTTGGGCCGATTGTCTTGTCAAAAGAACTTGGGCAACGGATTCCGCATCCTTATCAGCAGGAGCAGCGTCACGCACCCAACTCGCCCCACCCTCGTGAGGCAACCTGAATATTCTGGCACGCTGGTTTGCGTATCTCCAAGCCGCAGCCCCTTCCTGCGACCAGTTTCACTAGTTCACGCGCTGGTTCGCGGTCCAGCTCACCTACCTGATGGAAAGAAAGTGTGGAGGAAGCCCAACGGGCAGTGTAGTCGTGCCTGCTGGTAAAGTTGTCATAAGTAGCTCCTTGTTCCGGAGCAGGTTTCGAGCAATCGGTGCGGATGGCGGTGGATGACTTGAAGGCAGTAGTTGCGGGCCCAGTAGAGGGGCGCAGAGTTGCGCGCATAGCCAAGTTGCCCGGATACGTCCGGGCGGCGCAGACACGCTGCCGCAGGCCTGCGACCCTCACCGTTTCCTTCCGTGGGCCGCGCTCCACGGAGCTTCACTTTCACCTGGAACTTTCTGCTGAAGACCTTGAGCAAGCCTGGCAGCAGGCCACCGCAGGCTTGAATGAAATCTTGGCACTTGTGGATGGGGCGGGCATGACCGACGCCTGGGAGCTGAACCAGCTTCAGATAGAGTCCTAACCCCACAGGGCCTGACCCCGCAGTCCAGACCCCGCAGTCCAGACCCCGCAGAACCTGGCCTCGCAGAACCTTAGCCCACAGAACCAGGCCCCACAGCGCCAGACCTCACGAAACGCGTAGCCTTCAGTATCCCTAGGCCGGCTTCTACAATCAGGGATGAGTCGAAAGTAGAGGCTGATGACTGAACAAGAAACACACTCCTATCCAATGACGCGCCGGCAAGAAGCCCCCATCCAGCGGGGTCCCGTCGACCACTCAACTTACGGCGTGGAGCAAGACCCCCAAAGAAGTGTCAAGGGAACGCTCGGGGCCCGCTGGGTCTGGATGTCCGTGATCGCAGTTCTGGTCTTCGTGGCCATCTACTTCGCTGCCATCCAAACCTACTTGGGGCAATACCTGGAGAATGCGGCACTGCTTGGAGCGAAGAGCATCAGCACCACAGAACTCGATGAAGCCCTAGACCGACTGCACGTGATCTCCATTACGTCCCTCGTCGTAGTGATGGTTGTTTACGTATTGATCGGGTTCTTACGCAGAACGTGGGAAGTTGCAGTGGCGGGAATGGCAATCTTGGGCATCTCCGCAGTCTCCGCAGAACTTCTTAAGCGCGTGATCCTGCCGAGGCCTGACCTGACGGGCGTAGTCCCCGACTCCGTTCATAACTCGTTTCCCTCCGGCCACACCACAATCGCGATGGCGATCCTTCTGTCCCTGATCGTTGTCATCGCATATCGCTGGCGGGGCTGGATCGTCGGGTTTGCGATGATCTGGGCCGGTTCGGTCGGCGCCGCGACTGTCACTGCACGCTGGCACCGCTTTTCTGACACCCTGGGAGCCGACGCGCTAGCACTGTTTGTTGCAGCTTTGGTCACCCTGTGGCTGCTACGACGCGGCTCCATCGTGGCCAGCGGTCCCAAGACCTACCCCATCAGGGTTATCTATGTTGTGATCGCGGGCGCACTTGCGCTTGGAGCGCTGGTTATCGGGCTGATCCTTGTTCTTGCCACCCTGAACAACTTTGGGATCTTCACCGAGCTGTCGCAGGCTCATAGCCTGGGAGTGACTCCGCAACTCACCGCTCACCTAGACCCGACGTTCAACGAGAACATCTTCTACGCTGCGCAGTCCTTAGCGTTCGCCTTCTCTACGTTTGCTGCGCTCTGGTTCTGGGCAACCTTCCACCGCATCCAGACCAGGGGATAACGGACATCCAGCGCCCTCAGCACCGGTGTAGGAATCGGTCCCCACTAGCCCTACGAGACAACCCCAACCCCGGAAGAGATGCCTGCCGAAGAGACTTCCGAGGTCGGAAACTCCCGAGGTCGAGGTAGCGCAGGGCCCTGCAAGACGCGGGTTCAAAGAGCTACACCTGTCAACCAGCAGAAAGTCAGACCAACCAGCAGGAAGTCAGAGCGTCTGTGCCAGAAGGATGGCGCCAGTAACGCTGGCAGCAAAGCTAAGCGCTCCGAACCCAGCAAGAAGGGCGACACGGATCCGGGTGCCACGTGCGTAGTCCGACCGGACTCGGGCGCGCTCCTGCAGCAGCTCGGGCGCCAAAGGAACCACTTCGGGGACTGGTATCTGCGGATAGTCGGGGACCCACTCTGGCTCGCGGGGCCCGTAGCTGGTCAGCACAATCCCATCAACGCCAGGGTCGTAAACAGCCGAGGTCTCTTCAGCTCCGATCTCCGTCGCGGGAGCCGCACCCCAGCCACTGGGCCCAGCAAGACCCGTCGTCTGGTACTGCTGAGGCAGTGCTCTCTCACTAAGGCGGGTCGCATCGGGGTCACGTTTGCTGAGCCGAGTCGTGTCCGTCCCTTGAGCTCGCGAACCCAAGCGCGTGCGATCGTCTCCGATCCGCGCGCTCAGTCGCGTCCTGTCTCCCGTGCCTTCCTGCCCGCGCTTGCCCAGTCTTGTTGCGTCGTTCTCGTCTAGCGGCATGAGGACTACCTGGAGTTCCTTCGAAGTGCCGGGCTAGTGGTGTCGTCAGGGACGTCTTGATCGAAGTCTAGCTCTGTACGGTCCGACAAAGGTCTTAGCGGGGGCAAAGGTGGATTCGGCGCGAACCGATCACCAATCACGTCTAGGACGATCACCGTGATGTTGTCGCTTCCGCCCCTCGCCAAAGCGAGATCCACGACCTTCTGGACAGCTTCTTGCCTATCCGAACCGGCCGTAGCCTGACCCAGCTCGAAGTCCGTCACGCCCTCCGCCGCACCGTCTGAGATCACGATGATGCGCTCCCCTGGAACGATCGGAGAAATCCAAAGGTCCGGGACACTTTCACCGTCCCCTAAAGCACGGGTTATCACGTTGCGTGCAGTGTCGACCAGCGCCTGTTCTTCAGTCAGTTCCCCCGCGTCGATCATGTCCTGCACCAAGGAGTGGTCGCGGGTCAGGCGGACAAACTCAGTGCCCAAGCGACGATACGTGCGCGAATCACCGATGTTCAGGAGCAGCCACTCCATGGCCTGATCGGGCCCGCGAACAGCTATGACCCCGGTGAGTGTGGTTCCAGCACCGTCCGGGAGCGTGTCAGCGAACGCCGAGATTTCTGCCTGGGCTGCTGCAAGTGTCTTCCGGGCCTCCTGCACCGTAACGTCAGTCCGACCGACAAAGGTGCGCAGTGCACCAACAGCCATGGCGCTCGCGACTTCCCCGCCCTGGTGTCCGCCCATCCCGTCGGCAACCACGAAGACAGGAAACTGTGCCAGGCACGAGTCCTCGTTCAGGGTGCGCTTAAGTCCGGGGTTCGTCCCATAAACCGCAGCGAAGCGCAATGGGGAGTGCGCCCCCTGGTTTCTTTCGGTCTGCAACGCAAGGCCCCTGTCGCTAGTCAATGGCTTCAACTTGACAGAGCACGTCACCCAGATAAAAGTCGCGCACCAAAGCGCTACGCTCCGTAACCCTTTGTTCGTCTCCATCAGCGAGGACCAGGTAAATCCCGTTCGTCGAGTTCAGGTCCTGGACGTACCATTTGCCGTCTTCGAACTCGAGTCGAGCGTGCCTGCCAGAAACCGTCTTGCTAGGCTCCTTGATCTGGACTATTTGCAGTCCCTCTTCAGCGTCCTTTGGACCCACCTTTCGGCCCAGCAAGACGCGAGGCTGAGTGATGGGCACCGGGTCCGCGTCGCCCCACGTAAGAGTTGCTAGCGTCCGAGGCTTTCTGTGCCGCTTCGCAAGAACGGTCTTGTCATCCGGGGCGAATGCCTGAGCTCCAGCTTCCGGCATCGCGACCGGAGCCTGTGGCGTAACTGGGGAAACAGCGGGGGCTTGCGTGCGGACGGGCGCCGGTCCAACCTTTTGAAAGCTCCGGTCGGGGTTCTGTTGCGGGCCCCGCTCTGCACTCGGTAGCCGCCCATCTCTGCCGGGGACTCCCTTTACGTGGGGCGCCGCTACATTTCCGCCCCCGGGCAGCGGCGCAGCCCCCGTCGGAGGCAACGGCGCGGACCTGCTCCCAGGCAGCGGCGCAGCCCCGGCCGGAGGCAGCGGTGCAGGCCTACCCCCAGGCAACGGCACAGCCCCGGTCGCAGGTAGCGGTGCAGGTCCCGCTGGTCTTGGAGCAGCTCGGAACGTCGCTGCAGCGGCTTTCCGTGCCAGAACCGTGGCCTTCACCTGGGCAGGACCGACTTTCTCAAGCCAGTCAAGCAAGCCAGGATAAGCATTTGGGTGCTCCGCGATCGCCTGCCACATCGCAGGATTCTCTTGGGCCAGTTCGAAGAGTGCCCGAGCGTCCGTGGTTGGTGACAGTGCTACGCCCTGCGGCAGGCTGGGTAATCCTGGATAAGACACGTTGTGCTCCTTCATCCCTCGCGGGTCCTGATTGAAACAGTACTGGTTTGCAACTTTTTCCGCGCGTAGCTCAGGCTCATTTGCGTCCCCTTATGTGAAGCGAACGCAGAGAAAGCCGTGCACGAAGACGTCTGCCCAGTCCAACCCCCTCCGCAAGGTTCGCTTTCGCCTGGCCGGCGAGCTCCCACGCTTCGCCCGACTCGTAGTCCAGGGGGCTCGGAACCTGGAAACTGACGTAGTCCGCGAGCTCTGCGAGCCTGGGGGCTGAGCCATCCTCGAACGAAAGCTCGCGCGCAACCTCACTCCTTGTTGATGCGGGAGGCACCACGTAGCCGTAGTCATCGGCCCTGTCGCGATAGTCATTCCAGGCACCGATAACCTGCTGGCTGCCGTCCGGAGCGCGCTTGCGACGCGCAGTCCGGAGCAGTTTCATCCCCCAGATCGTGAGGGGAGGGATCAACAGTGCTAACACCCCCAACCCAACAACCGCGGTGAGCCGCAGCCATGCCGGGGCTTCCTTAGCGGCGGACGAGCTCTCTTCCGCGCCCTCGCCCTGGGCGTCACCACCGCTCGGTTTCGCCTGCGGAGGCGGCAGAACGTCGACCCCTTCGGGGGCCACTTCCGTTGCATACTTCGGGTCAGACGTCCTCTGAACACGTGGAGACATCGGCATCGCGAACTGCGGGGTGACGTCGATTGGAGCCCACAGGCCCGTCTGTGCGTCCTGCACCTCGATCCACGCGGCCATGTCGCCGCCCTTGCAGTCCCCAGCTGTGCAGGACGGCAGGTCCGTCTCTCCGCTGACGTCACCGAGTCTCACTCCAACGACAACGCGCGTGTTGAAACCAAGCGAATCCGCGATCAAGGCCGCCGCAACCGCGAACTGCTCGTCATCTCCAGGCGCGGAAACCAACTCTGCAGGGGATGCGTCTTCCCCTGCTGCCTCAGCCTGCTCATTCATGCGAGCAAACATGCGGTCTATTCGGTCCAGCGAGTGCCCACCACGCGAAGACTGAAAAGAGTACCCGGACAAAGCCTTTGCCCATTCCCATGGACGACCCGACTCTTGGGGCGAAAGCGAATGACTCAGGAATCCCCGTTCACGCAGTCGCGAAATCAGTTCGAGTAAACCGGCGCCGGTGCGGGGTTGCTCCTGGTCGGCGATCCACCTCGCGACAGAGTCGGGAAGATCCGTCACTAAGGTCTGTCCCTGACCCGCAGGTTCAAACCTACTGACAGCCGAGGTCGGCTCCAACGTGTCGAAGGTAGAGGTTGAGTACCGCGTCCCCTGCGTCAAGCCCCCATCGACAGTCTGCACTGCGGTCCCGGTGGTTCGCGCGTAGAAGAACCCGTCTTGGAGTTCCGCCTTTCGTTCCCCTTGGAACTCAGCGAAGCCCAACCTGCCCGGTAGCGGCACCCAGCTCTCGCGGTACACACCTATCTCGATCACGTTCTCAGTTGCCGAACCTTCGGCGTCAATGGGAGTGATTGGCGCAGGGACAGGCGCGAAGATCTGTCCGACAGAACCTTGCGTAGGGAAGACAACCCCAAACACGTGCCCGTTGTAGGCATCGAGTGTTGCCAGGCGGACCCGTCCCCCGGTGTCGGGGCCTTCAACGACGAAAAGAGTTTCCGAGAACAAGTCGTTGCTGAAGTAGGTGCGGTACGTGGAAAGGGGAGACACCTCGGTTGCGTTCACTAGCTCCGCGTTTTGGTCATCACGGAGCGTTTTTCGCTGCACTGAATCGGCGGCCCAAGGAGTCACGAACACTGCGCCGGCCACCGCGGCCGCCACCATCAATACCCCCAACACCGTTCTGGCGGTGCGCACTGCCAACCAACGCCCTCTGGCGCCTTCACTGAGCCGGACGGCGGCCCTATTGCTTTGCCACGGACGCCAGAACAACCACGCGAACAGCAACAGGACGGTGAGGGTCCCCAGTAGAGCGTGCGAGGTAAAAGCACTCGGTCCATTCCTGGAAAAGGTGCCCGGCAAGTACGCCTGGATGGAACTCATGGCGCGTGGGCCAAGCGCAACCCCAGCGAACAGGGGCAGTAGCGAGATCCCCGCCGCCCACGGCCAGGCTTTCGTTGTTCTCCAAGACAGTGAGAACACCGCGAGCGAGACGAATATAGCCAGGAAGAAGAAGGGTGCCAAGACCTGGTGGTACGTGCCCAGCGGGACTTCCAGGCTCAGGATCTGGCGTGGACCAGCCACCGGAGCTAGAAGGACCCCAGCCACCTGTTTCAGGAAGGTCTTCGGTTCCCAGAACACTTCGGGCGCCGCCAGTGGGACTCCGACGACTAGGTACGCCACGTAAGCGGCGGCCGCTGACTTCCAGACGGGAAGCCTGGAACCTGCACTGAACCACGCTATGCCCGTTCCTATCAGCAGACCGACCGCAACGACCAGAAGGCAATAGGGGGTCGCGTATATCGGGTAGGCGGCCAGGAACGAAAGAAATAGTGCTGGTAGCAGAAAGCCTGCGTCGCCGAGCCGAACCCCAATCCCCCGTTTCATCGCTGGGCCCGCCCAAGCAAAACGAAACGGAGGTCGTCAAGGACTGCGACCGTCACAACGGTGGCCCCACTCACGACCGACAAAGAGGGTCGTGCTTCAACGTCGCATCGAACAACTAACACCCCAATGTCGGAGGGAAAGGCGAGGGCAGCGGACTGGATTGTCTTCAAGTCAGTGGCAGACCCGGTCACCAGAACGACAACGGACACAACGTCGCTGACTTTGCTGGCGGCGTCAGCGATCTTTTGCAGTGAAACGTCGTATGGGAGCCCTTGGAGACCCGCGAATGCGTCCATCAAGCTGCGCCGGCTTGAAGAATCGAGCACCAGTAAGGAGCGCGAAAGGACTTCCTGTTCGTTTTGGGGACCCGAAACCACTGCCAGGTTCCGCCCCTCAGCCAGCCCACGCAGGCCAAACGACGCCGCACAGGAAACACCAAGTTCGAATTCCTCAGGGTCCAGGTAGTGCTCTTCGTTGTTGTCGAAGAGCAGTAGCATTTCGCTGCGGACGCTTTCGTCGTACTGGCGGACCATGAGCCGTCCCGTTTTTGCGGTCGACTTCCAGTGGATTTGCCTGCGAGAGTCGCCTGGCATGTATTCCCGGATCGCATGGAAAGCAAGATCGTCGTTCACGATTCTGGCTGACGAAACGCCTTCCAGGTCGCGCATCAGGCCCAGATCAGTTGGGGGGAGAGGCGTGGTTTCTGGATAGATGTAAACCAACCTGGACTCTCCCCAGGTGCGATCCGATGAGACGATGCCGATAGGGCTGGACTTGGTTGTCCTAGGAGGGCCAAGTGGGATGATCGCCCGGGTTTCGGTGGGGATTTCAACGGATTGGTTGAACGTCCCACCAGGCCCCAGAAACGGGGTTGCGATCTCGATGAGTACGGGACCCATGGGTAGGTCGATCTGTCCCGGTAGCGAGGGGCCTTGGGCCTGGTTCTGAACGGCCAAGAGTGCGAAGAGGTTCTGTCCCCGCACAACCCGGTCTTTCTGTAGGTCCAGCTGCACGTCGTATTTTTTGCCTCCGAGAAGAAAAAGCAGTGCCAGCAAGAAGAGGATGAGGGCGATCACGCCAGGGGCGATCACTTCCACCCACCCCAGTGGTAACCCAACCGCCAGGGCAAGTATCAGGACCCCAAGCAGGAACCAGCCTCCCGGCGTGATGGTTCGGGCCATCCACTGCCAGACGTCCCCGAACCGATCCCGAAGACGGTACCCCAGCGAGCGCACCGTGCGTCTTGCCGGCGCGGGAGTGAAACCGGTTGCAGTGCCACGGGTCCGGGTCAGCCCCCGGGTTCGCGTGCCCCGGGTGAGGTCAATGGGTTTGGACTTTGTCGCCATGGTTTCGGCTTAGACAGTGCCTTCAACAGGGGGTTCAACATCCAGCAAGATCTGCGAGACGACAGCTTCTGGGGTGAGCCCGTCAAACTCTGCTTCCGCGTCCAGGATCAGCCTGTGAGCTAAGACAGGCACGGCAAGCGCCTTGACATCGTCCGGAAGCACGAAGTCGCGTCCCTGTGACGCCGCGCGGACACGGGAAGCCCTAGCCAAACCGATCCCGCCACGAACAGAAGAACCAAGCCTGACTTGTACGGCATCCCGGGTCGCCTCGATGAGCCTGGTGATGTAGTCCGCAATGGCTGGGGCGATGTAGACGGTGCCCGCGAAGTCGCTCATTGCGTCCATCTGGTCTGGACTCATTACTGGGGGGAGGACCTGGATCCGTTCGTTTGACTCCTGAAGGATCCGGATAGTGCTTGCAGAGTCGGGGTAGCCAAGAGAAGTCTTCATCAGGAACCGGTCCAGTTGAGCTTCTGGTAAGCGGTAGGTTCCAGCCTGCTCAATCGGGTTTTGTGTCGCGATCACTGTAAAGGGCCTCCCGACGGGGCGGGACTTCCCGTCGACCGTCACTTTCCCTTCTTCCATCACCTCTAGCAGAGCGGACTGTGTCTTGGGCGAGGCACGGTTGATTTCGTCGGCGAGAACCACGTTCGCAAAAACGGGACCCGCATGGAACTCGAACTCGCGGTCCCTCTGGTCGTACACCGTGATGCCTGTGACGTCACCTGGTAGAAGGTCGGGTGTGAATTGGATGCGGGAAGAGGTACCGCCCACCGTTTCGGCCATGGCTCGCGCCAGTGATGTCTTGCCCGTGCCGGGGTAGTCCTCCAGCAGAAGGTGTCCCTCAGCAATCATTGCTGTGAACGCCAGCTCAATCTGGGGGCGCTTTCCAAGTAGCACCTGTGAGACGTTGTCGACCATCAGGTTGAAGGCCTGTTGGAACCATTGGATCTGTTCGTGGCTTAGGGAACTCATTTATCCTGTCTTTCAGCTGCTAGCGCCTAGATACTGCTGTGGTCTGTGGGGATCTATCCGTCTGGGGCTCACTCGCTCCCTCCCCCATCGGATTCACTCAGTTTCGTACAGTTCCAGACCAGCTCGGTCTGTTTCTCGCCGTACACCGAGACCCAGAAACCTTGTGGGAACTGCGCAACCCATTCGTAGCCATTTTCGACACTCACGTAGGGTCTGAGGGTGAAACCGCCCTTACTTGCCACCTCAAACGGGCGGACATCTCCAAGATCTTCGTTGGCCGGGCAACTCCCCCAAGAGCCGGACTTGACCCTAATCCAGCCAGGCGCCGCATTCGGCGGTTTGAGTTCCGTGCACGAGGCTTTGGCTGACCCGCCCCTGTAACAAACCTCGACCCGCTTGTCCGGAACACCTTGCAACGTCGCTAGTGCTTCCTGAGCCGTGCCATATTCTTGGGTTGAGCCGTCTACCGTCACCGTAAAGTACTCTGAGAGTCCCTCAGGACGTTTTTCAAGGACAGGGTCGTTCGTCGCAGCCCACCGCCAACACTGGTCGTACTCAGTCTCAGGACACGCGTCGCCAACAACCGGTGTGCCTTCTCCCTGGAAACTGTAGGTCTGAAGGACGACGGGCGCTGGCACAGCGATCGTCACTGGCTCGCTCTTTGCGACCGACGACCTAACCAACGACAGGCCGTCTCGCTCGCCCCAAGCCTCTGCCTGGAAGCGAACCTCGTCGCCGAAGTCGGCGCTACAAGACATGGTCGTGTCCGCACCGCCTGTCACCGGCCCACCCGGGACCCCGTTAACAAAACAGGTCCATTCCCATTTCTGTTTCGTGTCAGTAGAGGGTCCGACACCCGACCATTTGATGCTTACTTCCGCGGTGGCGTCAGTCTTGCCGGCACTGATGGACTTGAATTCCACGGTGGGTTTGCCAAAGGAAGAAACGCTAACTCTCCTCGAAGCGTCCTCTGCATTAGGGATAACAGCGACGTTTTCGGGTGGCTTTGCAAGCTTTGCCTGAGCCGTCATTGTGACCTGTTTGGGGTCCCCTGGTTCGATGGTCAGAGTCGTCGATATGGGTACCTCCCCCCTCGCGCTCGAGGGGATAGGAACCTCTTTGGCTTTGTCACCGTCGACCGTGAAGGCAACCACCGACGTGTCGTCGGCGTTCGCGGTCGTCTGGATCGTGACAGTGTTTTCTGCGCTTGCGACCCAGGTGGCTTCCCCAGGTTTTCCGGGCGCGCGATAGGACCAGGCTGTCGCTGAACCTGCCGGAGACTCCCCAACCTCGTTGACGGCTTTGAACTGGAACTCGATCTTCTCGCCGAGATCTTTCATGGGGACTGGGACGGCACATAAGCCATCAGCACCGCAGGCTGCGTCTGTGGCCGCGCCTACCCCGACGATGGTCTTAACAGCAGGGTAAGACTGCACCTCCGGCGCGACTTGGAAAACCACGCCGTCCTCACTTGTCGCCATCCACGTGACCGTAGGTTTACCCGGAAGCCCCTCTAGATTCAAATGGATTCTGCCGCCGCCCGGCTCGGAAAGGCGTCCCTGGGCGTCCACGACCTGGAATGTTCCAGTGCAGTCCTCCCCTCCAGGCGTGCTTAGAGACCAGGAAGCACGAACGGTGTCCGGAGTCGCGTAGGCGAAAGTAACGCCGGGACAGCTGCTCTGGGGGCTCACTGAGCCCTCAACAAGTTTCAGCGGAGTGTTGGGGAAGTAGTTCACCTGCCCGTCAATGCCGCTACCAATCACCGTGATATCGCAACTGGTGATGCCCCCTTTTGAAGAGCAAGATTTTCTGACGGTCCCGGCCCTGGGCAACTCCCCTGGTGCCGGCCCCACCATCGCTGTGAGGGACGCGGGAGGAACGTCGGGATAGTCGCGAAGGGAGACGGACAGAGTCTCGATGCGCGTCGGGGTCGCGTCATCTTTCGCCTGGATGGTTAGCAGGTAGCCTGAGGCTGAAATCGAATAGTCGAACAACCGCATTTCGCCAGTGACGACGAAATTCTCTTGGCCGACTCTTCCCCCCTGCCAGTCCACCATGTCGCGCAGGTCGTACGTAACAGGCGGGCGGCCGGGAGAAGCTTCAACAGTTGCTGGAAGCAGCACTGGCTGGGGATCCTTCGGGACCACAGTGATGGGCAGGCTAAGAACGGTGTAGGTCTTCTGCTTTGCGGTCTTCACAGGAATGATGCACGAATCACGCCAGGGCGCGCCGCTCCCGGCACTGTACGTCAAAGTGGTGCCTGAGACACTGCAGGTGGCGTAGGGCCGCGCCCCGGAGGCTGCCACGCCCGACTCGTCAAACATCAGGCCGTCCCCCGTCGGATCGGCAATAGCTTCCAGCAAGGGGACGGTAGTGGATTCGTCCTCTTTCACTTCTGGTTCCGGGAACCCCGCGCGGATGGCAAGGGGGATGTCTTTGGCGGGCGGGATTTTTAGGAAGCCGTACGAGGAGGCGACTTCACCCGAAAAAGAAGTCCCCTCTACCTTGAACGGGACAACAGTCAAGTGTTCGGGGATTGCCCCTGAGATCTTTGATCCTTTTGCCTCGAAAGCCCCATCTGGTTCCCAAAGGCCCATCTTCAGGTCTGCTACGGACCCTGAGGCCCAAGTGGTTTTGTCCGTCAGGACATCGATGCCCTGGGGAAGCTGCTTGATCGTCTCCGCGTCAACTCTGGTGTCGCTGACGACGGGGAGGTCTTGCGTGGGGTTGTGGACCACTTTGGTCACTATCAAGCCGGTGGCTTGGTCTCCGCGTTCGTTGTGCGCCTTGTAGAAGAAAGAGGTGGTTCCCACTTCATCGCTCGATGCGAGCTGGACTTCCCCAGTTTCCTCTTTCATTGAAAGTACGCGCCTTTGCGCAAGCTCGAACTCTTCTGTGTGCTCAGGTTCGTTCGGCCACACTTCGTCCAGAGTCAGCTTCCCACCGGCGGGGTCGGTTGCGTTGTCAAGGGGGAACAGCGATACCCTGTTGTCTTTTCCAACCGGCATCTGCAAGTAGCGGGAATAAAGAATGGGCTTGGGTGACTGGGTTGCATCCAGAATCCCGATGTTGACCGTTCCCGTGGCCGTCTGCCCGGAGTCCGAACGCACCTCGTAAGTGAACGTGTCCTGGCCGGAAGTGGCCGGGTTCGCGGTGTAGACCACGGATTCCCCGTCCGCCGCGACGGACGCTACACCCTGCGTCGGTTGCTCACCGATCCCATCCAGGACGTAAGTTTCGCCGCGCATCCGCGATTCGGAAATGCTCAGGGGAACCGTGACGCTACTGCCCGCCAGAACACGGCCCTCCAAAGTTGGAGGTGTTGAAAGCTCGTCGTCCTCGGCTGGGGTGACGACAACATGGATATTCGCGCTACTACGAAGTTCCGGGTCCCCCAAACGGAAGACGGTGTACCCGATTGAGTATTCACCAGGATCCGTGGGAGCCAGGTAGCGCACCAAACGTTGAGTGGCGAACGCTAAGCCTGTTTTCCGCCCCTCTTCCAAGTAGACAACGTCAGACTGGTCGACCGCCAACTGAGAGGCAATCGGCGCCATGGCCCAGTCAAGCACGGGAATGTCAACCTGGGTGCCGGCACTGACCCGGATCCACTTGTCCACCGCGATGGGCGACGCGTTGTTGCTGGGCGCCAGCATGAAAGTAACGGTGCCTTGCGCCGTGGCTTTCGGGTTTCCAGTTCCATCAGAAACGATGTACGTTCCGTGCCCAAGCTCGCCGGGCTGATCGTCAGCGGTTCGGCCCGAGGCGTGGACCAGCTGTTGCCCTACCAGATCGGCCTGCAGCTGCGCGCCCTCCGCAGGCTCAACATGTAAGTCACTAACGAGTAGCACGTGGCCTGCCGGGTTTTGGACCGCCGGAAGCAAGTCCACCGTGCTGTCCTCGTTCGGCCTGACAAATACCGTTACGGGTGTCGTGGTGACTACCGCGTCCGCGGGGTCCGTGACGACAACTCTGATGGTTTGCTCTGCGGTCACGCCCTCGCTGTCTTCAACAGTCGCTCTGACCGGATACGAGCCGGGTGTGTTGGTCGATAGGGAGAAGGTGAGGCCCGAATAGCTGGGGTTCGAAACGTCTCCGTCTTGGGCCACGTTGACTTCAGCCAACTGCACCCGCCCAGTCCCACCGCTAATCAGGTCATCAAGGGCAACCTGAACAGGTTTCCCAGTTACGCCTTCCACGACAGCGGAGCGAAAACTGATGGGTGGGGTCTCACTCACCTTGAAGACCAGGTCCTTCGTTTCGCTGGTGCCACTGGTGCTGGCGATCGTGACGCTCACCGAGATGGGGTGGAGGTCGTCGCCGCTGGAGTCTAAGTGGCGTAGCGTCACGGTCCCATCAGGATTCGACAAGACCTGCGCCAAGGGGTCGCTGGTGCTGGCGCCCGCTAGGTAGAGGGGGTCTCCCTCCGGATCGATCCAGTTGGCGAGCACTTGGGTGGAGGCTACACCTCCGGGAGCGACCGAGGGTGACGGCCACTCCCCCAGATAGTCCTCAACACCAACGCCGGCAAAGAAAGGTTTGCTGTTCTGATCATCCGGAACAACCTCTAGCGTGACCGTCGCAGGGGCAGAGTTGAGACCGTCAACTGAGGTCCCGTCTGTTGCCGAATACTGGAAGGAAGCAGTTCCGCTAGCTCCTGGGGTCACTTGAACTACCAGCTGTTGGCCATCGTTTGTGAGGCTCAGCGTGCCAAACTGAGGATCCAGCTCGGTTACCGACCCTGGAGCAATGCTAAGGACGTCACGGTTCGCGTCATAGTCATTCAGTAAGACTGGGAGCACGGTCTGGGAGCCTGCGCGAACACCGAAGTGGTCTGGCATGGCGACCGGCGGCTTCTGCTCAGTGACTTCCTCGACTTCCGCGTCAACAACCTGTTCTTCTAGTTGAGCGTCAGCGAGCCAATCCTGCGAGGACAGGACAAGCTCGCCTTCCGGGAGCAGCCACACCCACCCCGAGTTCACGTCGTTCAACACGAACCGCGACCCGTTTGAAAAGACTTTGGGTGTTGGAGCGGCCTCTAGGCTTGAGGTCCCATAGAAAAGAGATCGCGACTCCCCGGATGTATCCCAAAGGACACCGGGACCGTCCCCTTCCGACAGCCACGCAACAGTTAGTTCCCCGTTCACCATCTGCGGCTCGGTTGGGACTGCTCCAAGCGGGACCCTGACCGCTGCTCGATCAGGCTTCTCCTCGGACTGGTAGTTCACCAGGAACAATCCTGCAGCGTCAGCAACGGCAAGCTGGGTGCTCCCGGGAGTTGATAGAAATGCCTGTCCCTCTAGGCCAAGATCAGAAATCGGCTCAGAGTGGCCCTCGAGCCACAGAGAGTCTGCGGCCAGGTCGAGCACAGCCCAACCTTCTTCCGTTCGTGTCACCTGAACAGAGTCGGACAGCTTTCCCTCGACGGTGCTGACAGTTTTGACTCTGTTGGTCTCGGGGCCGATCTTGGAGACCGTGAATGTCCCATCCGCCTCAGTTGAAACGGCGACAACTTCATCATTGGGCGCTATCGCTGCGGACAGGGCACGGAACGGCTCGCTGTCGGAACCCTCCCCGGACTGGCTTTCGCCATCTTTCTCCACGGGAACTGTGACCGGTATTGCCTGCCCTGGAGTGTCCATGTCGGCCAGGCTGAGAGCGCCGTCGGCCCCGACGTACAGGATTTTCGAGCCACCATAGTCGACCGTTTTCGTGTCAGCTGGAGTCGACTCGAGGTCTTTGTCTTCGTTTTCAGCAAGATCTGCCGGCAGTGAAGGGTCGATTTCCGCAAGTTTGCGGCTCCCGTCCAGGAAGATGACGGCATCGTTCCCCTGCTGAACCACGGTGCTTGGGCGCGTGACTCCCGCGACCGACTCCAGTTCGCTCGACGCCGTGTTGATTCGTCCGTACTGCGAAGTCTTAGAATTCAAAGCCCAAACAGACACGTCAGCGCGCACCGTTTCGACATCGTCGTAGCCCGGCCAGAAGAAAGCCGCTAAGACTACCGCGAGCGCGCCCACGACACTTCCGACCACCGGTGCTGTGCGTCTAGGTGAGGTCTCCTGCGTTCGTCCTACCCCAAAGCCCGTGGTGTTTCGCACCATCAGCCTCCCATCCACAGCATCAGGACAACTACAACGAGTGCTGTCACGGCGGCGGCACCCGCAACAAGGAGGGCAACCTTCCCCCTACTGAGTGGGGGCTTCTCCCCAGGAGAATCTGGTGTTGTCTTGCTCCTGGAGGCGGGCCCGGTCAGATTCGCTTTCCGCATCTCTTGGGCGCGGCGCCGTTTGGATTCCGTTGGCACTTCGGAACGAACGGGAGTCCGCGATGAACCTGTCGCTTCGCCTAGAGGAACTTCGAAGGGCGCGGCAGGTGCCAACTGCAGTTTCCCCACAGGAAGACCAAGAGAATGCTGGATCATTCGTAGCTGCTGGACGACTTCAAGGGCTGAGGACTGCCGCATAGCGGGATCTTTGCTCAACCCCTGGCGAAGAACAGCCTCTAACGCGTCCGGGACGTCAGGGCGTCCAATCGGCTGGTACTTCGCGGCCTGGATTCGTTCTGACAAGAGCTGATCACTGTTCTGTCCAGAGCCGGGCAGTTCAAAAGGACTCCTCCCAGCGAGCAACGCGTAGAGCGTTGCGGCAAGTCCCCAAACCTCGGACTGAACGGTCCCCGAAGAGCTTCCGTCAATGATTTCGGGCGCGCTCCACGGAATAGAAAGACCAAAATGGTCGTCCTGCTGCCCTGTGGGCGACGAAGCGATCCCGAAGTCGGACAAGACGGTCGCCCCGTAGCTGTTAACCAGCAGGTTTGACGGCTTGATGTCCCTGTGCAGGATTCCGCTCCTGTGGCAGGACTCGAGTGCAGAGCCGATCGAGACGCCCAGGTCCAACACGTCACTAACGCCGAGTGGGTTGGTCCTGAAGGTCGAGCCGACCGAGGTGGGGCAGTACTCCAGGACCAAGTAGGGGCGCCCGTCGGCGGAGACGCTAGCTGAAAAGATCGTGACGATAGAGGGGTGGGCGGAAACACGCGCCAAGGCGTCTGCTTCTCGCTCAAACAACGCTGCGTGCTCAGGGTTAGAAACCGGCGCGAACATGACCTTCACGGCCACGGACCGTCTAGGAAAATCCTGTTCGTAGAGCAAGATGTCAGCGAACCCACCGGAGCCCAGGGGCCTGACGTAATGCAGACCCGCTATAACGGGCGGCGCGTTGCTGGGCGAAGTCATTGACGGGGTCCCTTCAGAAATACCGTCCAAGGATAACGCACTCATAGCGAAGTAAAAACAAAACGGCCCCGGTTGACGCCCAGGCGAAAAAGTGCTGGGCGCGCACCCGGACATAGGCGATGCGAAAGGTGGCCCCCACCCCCACAACCACCCAAGGAAGCCCCACGGCACCGGTCTGTCGCTCACGCTGGGGAACAGAGCACGCAGCTCGGAAGGAACCACTTGCTCCAGTACGACATGCATAGCGCTACTGTCTGTAATTTCCTGCCCAGGTCGTTCCCAAAAACTAAGAGTGCGCCCGGGGTCGTAAGAGTGCACGTGGGGAGGGCTCCCGCGGTGCACCCTTACCACCCCGAACACACTTTCACCTTTCCACCCCTACCCGCCGTACACCCTTGCTACCCCGAACACACCTTCAGACCTCGTGATCAACACCCGCAGTGAGTTCGTGCTGCCCAACGCTACCACTCTCTTACAGAAAAGCCCACAAAACAGAGCCCGCAAAACGCGGATGTCGGAGGCTGTCCGTCAACGGAGTCCCCCGCTACAACCTGTCTTGCGACTCACGGAAGAGTCGGCAAAGGCAGACTGCGCGAAAGGAAGCTTGTAGCACGGTTGGTCCCCTCTTTCACAGCTAACGCTCTGGCAGGGAACAACTGCTCATGCCCTAACAAGAAACAACTGCTCATGCCCCAGCACGAAACGGAACAACTGTGGCTTGGTGGAATTACCGCGGCCGTGGGCGCGAAAAAGCCGGCCCCGCAGGACCGGCTTTCTCGTTGTTTCTTGGGCTCTGTAGCCCTCGAAAGATGCTGTCGCTACTTCAGGATCTCGGTGACCTTACCGGAACCAACCGTGCGGCCGCCCTCGCGGATAGCGAAGCCAAGGCCAACTTCCATGGCGATCGGCTGAATCAGTTCAACTTCGATCTCCGTGGTGTCGCCAGGCATAACCATGTCGGTGCCTTCCGGCAGCTGAATGATGCCGGTGACGTCCGTGGTACGGAAGTAGAACTGGGGACGGTAGTTAGAGAAGAATGGCTTCTCACGGCCGCCTTCGTCCTTCTTCAGGATGTAGACCTGAGCCTTGAACTTAGTGTGAGGTTCGATGGATCCGGGGATCGCAACAACCTGGCCACGCTCAACGTCTTCGCGCTTGGTGCCACGAAGCAGCAGACCACAGTTCTCACCAGCCCAAGCTTCATCCA
>CAYFRO010000023.1:0-23886 GCA_964345565.1 uncultured Actinomyces sp. | reverse complement strand
TCCGTGCACCAGCCCAGGCGGTTGTCGATCCAGTCCTGGTGCCATTCCTCGTCCGTACCAGGCTTCACGAAGAACTCGAGTTCCATCTGTTCAAACTCGCGCGTACGGAAAATGAAGTTGCCCGGTGTGATCTCATTACGGAAAGACTTCCCGATTTGAGCAATCCCAAAGGGGACCTTCTTCCGGGCTGAGGTCATCACGTTCAGGTAGTTCACGAAAATACCCTGCGCGGTCTCGGGGCGCAGGTAGTGAAGTCCGGTCTCATCATCGACGGCACCGAGGTAGGTCTTCATAAGGCCAGAGAAGGCTTTGGGTTCGGTCCACTCGTCGCGCGTCCCGCAGTTCGGGCACGCGATCAGGTCCATGGTGACCTCGGACTCTTCGACGCCATGCTTCTCCGCGTACTGCTCGATCAGCTGGTCTTCACGGAACCGGTTGTGACACTTCAGACATTCGATCAAGGGGTCGGTGAAAGCGGTGATATGTCCGGAAGTTTCCCAGACTTTGGTCGGCAGGATGACGGAGGAGTCGATCCCGACCACGTCGTCCCGAGTGCGGACCATGTGCTTCCACCACTGGCGCTTGATGTTCTCTTTGAGTTCGACACCCAGCGGCCCGTAGTCCCAGGCGCTACGGGTTCCCCCATAGATTTCACCCGACGGGTACACAAAGCCTCGGCGCTTGGCCAGGTTGATGACGGCATCTAACTTACGAACATCCGAACTCACGAAAGCTCCCTAGGTGCTAGTGGCAGCGGTTCCAGGTTGGCTGGATTGCCAACCCTGCCGGCAGCCAAAGCACAAGCTTAGCCACCTCGGGCGATCGCGCGCGGGGTGGACCCCTGCTAAGTGGCGAGGTCGACCCACAAGGACCGCCTTCTTGACACTGGTTTGCAATAAGGACAGGATCGTGGGATGAACAAAGCTTCTCCGGTCGTAGCGTTTGCTGACCTTGAGGTCGGTTACGGCCGCAACGTGGTCCTACACGACATCAGTGCAGAGATCACCCGTGGGGAATGTGTCGCCCTCACGGGCAACAACGGCTCCGGCAAATCCACTCTGGTCAAGGCGATCATGGGTATCGACCCCTTCCAGAGGGGCACCATCGACGTGCTTGGGTACGTGCGAGACGCAGACGGTGAGACCACTGGTACCCCACCCTGGATGAGGGTCGGCTACGTCCCGCAACGCCTCACAGCTGTCGGAGGCGTCGATTCCTCGGTCCTAGAGGTCGTCAGGTCAGGCCTGCTTGGTTACAAGCAGCTGTGGTCGCCGCGAGACTGGAGGAAGCGAGTTCTGGCGGCGTTGGACCAGGTCGGTCTAGCGCATCGGCAGAAGGAACCTTTCGGGATCCTTTCTGGCGGGCAGGCCCAGCGCGCGTTGATCGCAAGGGCAATAGTGCGGGACCCGGAACTACTCATCCTGGATGAGCCCCTTACCGGTCTTGACGCGCACAACCGCGAGCGCCTAGCCGACCTGCTGGCCACCCTGATCGGCCAGGGGACCACGGCTCTGATCGTCCTTCATGAGCTGGGGGAGCTGGGACCGCTTATCACCCGAGAGCTTCGACTTTCAGCCGGTCACATTTCGCACGACGGGCCCTGTACCCACAGGCACCACCGCGAAGAGGACTCGGTTTGGATCGACACCGACTGTTCGGACGTCAGGCAGGGGGCCTACCTGTGATTGCGATTCTGACTTCACCGCTGTTCCTGCGCTCCCTGATTGCCGCTCTGCTGGTGGGGTTTGCGGCGCCCGTAGTCGGCACATACCTGGTGCACCGCAGGCTCGCGATGCTGGGAGACGGCATAGGCCACGTCGCCCTGACAGGTGTGGCGCTTGGCTGGGTTGTTGGGTCTCTTGCGAACCTTGTTCCGGTAGACCAGCTGGCGGTCCCCGGCGCGTTACTCACCTCGGTCGCTGCCGCCGTGGCGATTGAGCTGGTGCGGCAGTCCGGGAGGACCAGCGCGGATGTTGTTCTAGCCGTCTTGTTCTATGGCGGTATCGCGGCCGGTGTCGTCCTGATCGGGCTGGCGGGTGGAACTTCGACCCAACTCAACTCTTACCTTTTTGGCTCCCTTGCCACCGTTTCCTGGAGCGACCTGGCAATCATTGGGGCAATGGCGGTCATCATCCTGCTTTTCGGAGTTGGTTTGCGGCCCGCCCTGTTCTCAGCAACCTCGGACGAGGACTTCGCTAAAGCAACCGGACTACCCGTCCAGAAGCTGTCCATGCTGATCGCGGTGCTGGCAGCAGTCACGGTTGCAGTCGCCATGCGGGTTGTGGGAGCCCTTTTGGTCTCAGCGCTGATGATTGTACCCGTGGCAACCACGGGACTGATCTCGAAGTCCTTCCGCGGCACTATGGTCTCCGGCATGCTGCTTGGAGGCGCGCTGTCGGTTATCGGCCTTTGGATAACGTTCTTCGTCGACGTCTCCCCTGGCGCCACCATCGTGGTCCTAGCCGTCACGGTGTACGCCGCTGTTTTCAGCTTCAAGGTCTTGGCCGACAGGTTGCGCCCCCGTAGGTCGGTGAGCCATTAGTGGCAAGGATGCAAAGGATGACGCGCCAGCGGCAAGCCGTCCTGGATGTGTTGCAGACCCTGCCAAACTTCAGTTCCGCCCAGCAGGTCCACAAGGCCTTGCAGGCCGCTGGGGAACGCGTGAGCCTTGCAACCGTTTACCGGAACCTGCAAACCCTGGCCCAGATGGAAAGGCTCGACTCGGTTCACTCAAGTAGCGGGGAGAGTCTTTACCGGCTCTGCGAAAGCACCGACCACCACCATCACGTGGTCTGCGAGATCTGCTCAAGGGTTGAAGAAGTTGACCTGGGGGACGTTGAGACTGCCCTTGCCGCTGCCGCCGCCGCGAAGGGCTTCAAGCTGAAGACCCACGAGCTGGAGTTGTTCGGCGTCTGTAAGTCCTGCCAGGGCTAAGCCCCGCCCCCTTCTCGGTTTGGCCGACAAGGGATGGGGAGCTCAGGTGACCTGGTCTTTTGCACCGCCGAAACGGCGGTCACGCGTCCCATAGTCGGCCAGGCACTTCCAAAGCTCCGCGCGACCGAAGTCAGGCCAGGCCAAGTCCAAGAAGTCGAGCTCCGCGTAGGCCAGCTGCCACAGCAGAAAGTTGCTAATCCGCGCCTCCCCCGAGGTACGAATCAGCAGGTCAACATCAGGGGCGTAGGGCGCATACAACTTACTTGCAAGGGCCTTGGGTCCAATCGAAGACGCCGACCTTGTCCCCGCCTCAACTTCCAAAGCCAGCTCGCGTGCGGCGTCAGCGATCTCAGCGCGCCCCCCATAGTTCACACAGAGCAACAGCTGCGTCCCCCTGTTGTGCTTCGTGATTTCCTCAGCGCGCCGTAGCTCTTTGATAACAGACTTCCAAAGCCTGGGTTCCCTCCCCACCCAACGCACCCTCACGCCCCACGAGTCCAACCGGTCCGTGTGCTTTCGGATCACCTCACGCGAATACCCCATCAGGAAGTTCACTTCTTTCGGCGAGCGCTTCCAGTTCTCCGTCGAAAACGCGTACATGGACAGGTACTTCACGCCCGCCTCAGCGGCGCCGGCTACCGTGTCCATCAGGGCAAGCTCGCCCGCCTTATGGCCCTCGGTCCTGGGGAGCCCGCGAGCGTTCGCCCACCTCCCATTCCCGTCCATGATCACCGCGACGTGTTGAGGCACCTTGTCCACCGACGTGGGGTCAAAACGAACGGCGCCTTCACCCGGGGCGGCCAGGGGGTTGTACGAGGGTGGCCTTGGGTCCGTCTTATCCATTTCGGCCTCCTACAGCAGCGAAAGGAAGGGAGCGGAGCCTTTGCTCCAAGTGCCACTGAGCCCACGCTCCAGCCAGGTGGTGGGCCTGGTCCCACAGAGCTTCCGGCCAGGCCAGGGCCCCTTCCCAGTCCCCCACCAACAAGTCTGCCATCAGGCCCGCCACCCCCGGTTGCAACTTCACGGCGTCCGCAGGAGCGCAGCTGGCGCAGAAAGTTCCGCCGCCCTCCGCACTGAAAAAGGCAAGGCCTGTTTCCTCCGAGCAGGACACGCAGTGGTCCAGTGCGGGCTGCCACCCTTCCAGTGCCATGGAGCGCAGCAGGTGAGCGCCTCCCGTCAACGCAGGGGGTCGGGTCTTGGTCGCCAGAGCGTGCAACGCGCCGTGGAGCAGGTTGAACTGCCCGGGATCAGCATCATCGTGACCGTCCGTCAGCTTTTGGACTGTCTCAACCATCAGTTTCGCGTTGGTGAAGGTCGCATAGTCCTTGCTCATCCCATCCGAGTATGCCTGTAGCGTTTCAGCCTGCGTGATGGTTTCCAGGTTGCGCCCGCGATGTAGTTGTAGGTCCACCAGGTTGAACGAAGAAAGGCGCGAGCCAAACTTTGAGGTGGTTCGGCGTACACCTTTCGCAACGGCGCGGATCTGTCCGGACTTCCTTCCAAGCAGGATGACGATGCGATCGGCTTCACCCAGCTTGTAGCTGCGAAGCACTATCGCCTGGTCACGGTAACTGCGGAGCACGGCTCCATTGTCCCACGAGCCGCCCCTAACCTAGCGAAGTGCGCGGTTCAGTGCAGAGATGACGGCCTTGTATGCCGAGCGGGCAATCGAAGAATCGATGCCGACTCCCCAGACGACCTGTCCCGCTACTTCTGCTTCGACGTACGAGGCCGCTTCGGCTTCACGCCCCGCCCCCATCGCGTGCTCGGAGTAGTCCAGAATGTTCAGGTCGAAACCCTGGTCGCGTAGCGCGTTGACGAACGCGTCAACCGGGCCCGACCCCCGGGCCGCAATCTCTACTGGCTCGCCGCGATCCAGAAGTGTCGCCTTCAGGAGGGCGCCGCCCTCGTCCGCCTCAACCGAGGTTTTCCCAAGAACGAAGCGACCCCACGGCTCCAGTCCCTCGGCCGCGTCGGTCGGCAGGTAAGCATCGGCAAAGACCTTCCAGAGCGCGTCCGCTTCGATCTCCCCACCCTTGGTTTCGGTGTGTGCTTGAACCAGTTTTGCGAAGTCGATCTGTAGCTTGCGTGGCAGTTCGAGGTTGTGCACCGAGGACATCAGGAATGCGACCCCGCCCTTGCCGGACTGAGAGTTCACCCTGACCACGGCTTCGTACGTCCGGCCGACGTCGTGCGGGTCAATGGGCAAGTATGGGATCTCCCAGACAACCTCGGTGTCTGATCCCACCTTCTCTACCTTTTGTGCTCTGACCGCGAACCCTTTGTTGATCGCGTCCTGGTGAGAACCGGAGAACGAGGTGTAGACGAGGTCCCCTACGTAGGGGGTGCGGGGTGGCACTTCCATGCCCGTGCAGTACTCAACAGTGCGGCGGACTTCATCAATGTGTGACAGGTCCAGGCCAGGGTCGACCCCCTGCGTGTAGAGGTTCAGGGCAAGGGTCACCAGGTCCACGTTGCCGGTACGCTCCCCCTGCCCGAACAGGCAGCCCTCATCCCGGTCGGCACCGGCCAGCATCGCAAGCTCAGCGGCTGCGACGGCACTCCCCCGGTCGTTGTGAGGGTGAACGGAGACGGTAACGTGGCGCCGGCGCGTCAGGTTATCCGACATGTATTGGATCTGGTCCGCGTAAACGTTCGGGGTGGAGCGTTCGATTGTTGCGGGAAGGTTCAGGATCAGCTCGCGACCTTCTTCAGGACCCCACGTGTCCATGACGGCTTCGCAAACCTCAAGCGCAAACTCAGGTTCGGTGTCAATGAAGATTTCCGGTGAGTACTCAAGACCCACTATCGTGTCACCGCCCAGCAACTCTTCGGCGTCACTCATGATCTGGGCAACCCCCGAGGTTGCCAATTTCACGGTCGAGATTTTGTCGTTTCGGAACACCACTTCGCGGAAAAGAGGCGAAGTCGCGTTGTACAGGTGGATGGTCGCACGGGGAAAACCGACAAGGGACTCGACTGTGCGCCGAATAATGTCAGGCCGGGATTGGGTCAGTACAGAGACGGTCACGTCATCCGGGACTGCCCCGTCATCGACCAGGCTGCGAACAAAGTCAAAGTCGGTTTGTGAGGCGGCGGGGAAACCGATCTCGATCTCCTTGAAGCCGAGCTTCACCAGCAGGTCGAACATTAGCCGTTTGCGGGCGGGGTCCATGGGCTCTACAAGAGCCTGGTTGCCGTCCCTAAGGTCGGTGGAAAGCCACCGGGGCGCCGTAGTGATCTCTTTGTCTGGCCACGTGCGTTGCGGGTAGCTGAAAGGGTTGGTTTCGCTGAAGGGACGGTACTTGGCTACCGGCATGCCAGAAGGTTGCTGCCGGTTCTCTGGTCCTGAGGTTTTCACTGTTCAAAGCTCTTTTCTAGGCTGTAAGTGTGGCCGAATCGGAAGGCTACTCACTCCGCGGCAAGACTCCGATCGGGGTCAGGACTCGCCGCGGCTTTGAAGGAGTAGTAGAGCTTTCACACTGCAAACTTAGCTATCCCAACTGAGCCGCGCAAAACAGTTTCACGAAGCGGCCTGCGTCTTCAAGAAGGCCTTGCGTTCTTTGCGCCACGTTGCCCGTGCCTTTGCGAACTGTGCGACGGAGGTGGAAGTCAGTGCCACCAGCAGCAAAACGCCTATCGCGACGTTTATGACGCCGGTGTGAGTGTCGATGGTTTGATCGCGTGCCACCCACTTCAAGAAGGCATAAAGGATCTCTATGCCCACCACCAGGATCAGGAATTGGCGTGCCCCTGGGCGCCCGTTCCAAATTCCCAGGCCAAACACGATCAGTAAGAAGATCTCCAAAATGGCGCTACCAATAAGAACAGACTGCGTCAGGGGCTCGTTTTGGGTCTCGAACCCGCTTCCAGCGGTGGCCAGGTGGAAGATGGTGTAAGCCTGAACCAGGACCAGCAGCAGCATTATCGCGGTCGCGCCGTAGACCCCCATGGGCCTTGGGATCTTCAAGAGCTGTTCTTTCGGGTCGCCGGTCGGATCAGGCTCCCCCGCGCTCGCGGAGATCGCCGCCAGGTCAGGCTCTGCAAGGTCTGCCGGAACGCGGTCCAGGTCGACAACCGGAAGGTCACCATCGGTCTGGATCAGGTCGCCGCCGCCGTTGCGGTCGTGGTAGGCGGTTGAGAAGTCCTGGATCACTTCGACCTTGAGTGCAGGGTCGACCTGCCTGATCGTGTCGATGACGTAGTCGCGTTCCCCATCGATGTCAGCATCGATCTTGTGGGTTACCTGAAAGGTGAATAGGGAGAGCCCGACCTTGCGGTCATAGGTGGCGGCGGCCAGCCAGCCGACACGCTTCCCACCGGGTAGCGGCCAGTTTGGAGGGCACTTCCAAAACCGGATGTGATGGCGTTTGCCCGGGCTCCCTGACGCCTCTTGCTGGTAGGCGAAGTCCTGCATCCGATCAAAGACGGTGAGGGTTGAAACCGGAGCGGTCTTGTACGACTTACCGGTGAGCGTCGCAGCGATGATCTTCAGTGAGGAACGAAAGTTCACCGGTTCCGCTAGCGTCCACCCCGCGGTCTGCATGACCGCGTGGATGTTGTCGGCAGAACCATCGAAGGCCAGGTTGATGGGGTCACCGAGCAACCCGTAGTCGGTGCGGGAACGCCCGATAAAGTAGTTCGGGACGTACAGGGAAGTCAGGAGCCTGTGAACCCGGGGAAGGACCCAGTAGGCCAAGATTCCCCAAAGCATAACTAAGTAGGCAGCAAGAGCCCACTGCCGGGGACCTTCCATCCTGAAGACCAACCACAGCAACCACAGCGCTGCGAGTCCCGCCAGCAGGAAGAACGCGCCGTCAATGAACGCGAAGATGGCGTTTCTGCGCCTACTCGCGCTCTCAACTCGGTCAGCGCGAGCCTGTGCCTTGTCAGCGGTTTCTCCCATGCCAACACCCTCCGGACACTTCCCTTACGGACGAGGGGCTAGAACCCGAGGCGCCGAAGAGCCTTGGGGTCGCTCTGCCAGTTCTTCAGAGAGGTAACGTGCAAGTGCAGGTAGACCCTGCGATCTAGGAGCCGCTCAATCTCAAGCCTGGCCTGGGTGCCAACCTGTTTCAGCCTGGCCCCACCCTTGCCAATGATGATCGCCTTTTGTGAGTCGCGCTCAACGAAAATGGTCACGTAAATATCTAGGAGTCCCTTGCCTTTGGCCCCTTCACGTTCCACGATTTCATCCACCCGCACGGCGACAGAGTGCGGAAGTTCGTCACGGACTCCCTCTAGAGCCGCCTCGCGGACGTACTCGCCAATCAGGGTTTCTTCAGATTCGTCGGTGATGTCCCCGGAAGGATAGAGTTGCGGACTTTTCGGCAGGAAAGAGATCATGACGTCTTCCAGGGTCTCCAGGTTCCGGTCAGTGACAGCACTGACGGGGACGATCGCGTCAAAAGACCCAAGCTTTTCAATGTCGCTCAGGTGCTCAGCAAGACGCCCCGGGTCCACCAGGTCCAGCTTGGTCGCCACCGCGATCTTCTTCGCCCGCAGGTCCTTCATCTGTTCCCAAATGTAGCGGTCCCCGGGGCCAATCTTTTGGTCTGCGGGGAAGCACACCGCAATCAGGTCAACTTCCGCGAACGCTTCCTGCACCATTTCGTTCAAGCGCTTACCCAGTAGGGTTCGGGGCCGGTGGTACCCCGGGGTGTCGACCAGGACAATCTGGCCCGACGGCCTTGTCACGATCCCGCGGATGTTATGCCTGGTGGTTTCTGGCCTGTTCGAGGTGATGGCGACCTTGCTTCCCACCATCGCGTTAGTGAGCGTGGACTTTCCAACGTTTGGCCTGCCGACAACCGCAACGAACCCTGCACGATAGTCGCTTGGGCGGGTGGGGAAATCCGCGTCCTCCTGAATCCCGGCAGCAGCCAGCATTTCATCCAGGTTTGAGGTCTGGTCTGCAAGTTCACTCATTGTTCTTCCTTTTTCCTGCTCTCTTCCCCACCGGGGGTTCCCGCACTTGGTTCCGGGAGGACCTTCACCCGGATGGTTCGGACCTGGCGCCTTCGGCCCACATCCTGCCCGGCGCAAAGCTCCAGCCCGCCCACTTCCGCGCTGTCTCCAGGAACAGGCACTCGCCCTAGGGCCTTGCCAAGCAGGCCGCCCACGGAATACACCTCGTCCTCGTCTATCTTCTTCCCCAAAAGGTCCTCAAGGTCAGCCGTTGAGTAGGACGAGGGGACATCCCACGTTTGCTTCCCAACCTTTTCTGGGACCAGACCCGCCCGGTCGTGTTCGTCAGTCAACTCCCCAACCAGTTCCTCAAGAATGTCCTCGGCGGTCACAAGACCCGCAATACCGCCGTACTCGTCAACAACCAGTGCCAGGTGAGAGTTCTTCTGCTGCATGACCCGCAGTTCATCGTCAGCCAGCTTCATTTCGGGGACGAAAAAAGCGGGCCTCATCACGTCGGTTACCGAGACGTCGCTCTGCAGGTGTGGGTCGTAAAGCCTGCGAACCACGTCCTTCAGGTAAAGGACCCCCAGGACGTCATCCGTGTTCTTCCCGACAACGGGCAACCTGGAAAACCCGGACTGGAGAAATAGCTCAACGGCTTCCTCGGGAGTCGACTCGCCCTTCACAACCACCATCAGGGCCCGCGGCACCATGACCTCACCCACCCGGGTTTGCCCCAGTTCAAAGACGGAGCGCAGAATCTCCCGGTCTTCCTTGTCGAGCGAGGGGAGCTCACCCTCTGACACTTCATCGACCAGTTCGTGGAGTTCTTGAATCATCGCGAGTCGCGGTGGAGTTCCCAGAGACTCTTCTGAAAGCCACGTGGCTTGGTGACCTGCTCCCCGGCTCAGAAGGCTGCGAGCCAAAGGGGCACCCGCCAGACCGACCCACACGTAGCGGTCACCGCCCACCAGCCAGGCCAGGGCCAGCAGAGCGACTCCCTCCAAAGCGGCCACGACCAGGAGCGCCAAGAGCAGGGAAACCCACCATGTCCACTCAAATCCCATGAACAAGGCGTTGGTCGGAACGGCCACAAGGACGCCGCCAAGGGACAACGTTATTGCCCGGGGTACCAGGAGTTTCAAAGCTGTTCCGCGGCGAAGGCTAAGCGCCTCAGCGAGCGTGCGGGCCCCGCGACGCCCGGCCTCTTCCAAGTCCTCCACGAAAGCCAAAGTCATCCTGGATAGGGAAATGTCCACGGCGCTCAGCCAGACGCTCACGCCAATCAACAGCACCCCAAGGACAGCCAACAGTGCGGCCATAAGGGACGGGATCTCGGCAGAAAAAGACATTACCGACCTGCAAGGAACGTGAGGAGCAGTCTCCTTTGCAGGGCGAACATCACCTGCTCCTCTTCAGCTACCGCGTGATCGTACCCAAGCAGGTGCAAGATCCCGTGGGTTGCTAGTAGTAGCATTTCCTCTTCAGAAGAGTGCCCCGCTTCCAGTGCCTGTTGCTCTGCGACCTGAGGGCAAATGACGACATCCCCCAGCATCCCGGGCGCGCTTGGCGCCCCCGGGGTCCCGGGCCGAAGCTCGTCCATGGGAAAGCTCAGGACATCGGTCGGGCCGGGCAGGTCCATCCACTGCTGGTGAAGCCGGGTCATGGCCTCGGTATCAACGAACAGGATGCTAAGTTCCGCGGCAGGGCTCACGTGCATCTGGTGCATGACGAACTCGGCAAGGAGGGCAAACTCTTCTGCATCGACCTGGTGGGTCGTTTCGTTAATCACTTCGACGGTCATGAGTGTCGGCGTCCTTCCGTCTTGGGGTGGCGTAGTTCCCAGTCACTGTAAGCGTCAACGATGTCGGCGACCAGGCGGGTTCGAACCACGTCAGCGCTGGTCAGGTACTGGAAAGAGATCCCGTCGATCCCCTGCAGGATCTGTTCTGCCTGGATAAGCCCGGAACGTTGGCCGGGGCCAAGGTCAACCTGAGTGATGTCGCCTGTAACGGCCATCCGGGAGCCTTTACCAAGGCGAGTGAGGAGCATTTTCATTTGTGCCGCGGTCGTGTTTTGGGCCTCGTCAACAATCACGTAAGAGTTGTTCAGGGTGCGTCCCCGCATGTAGGCAAGGGGGGCAACCTCCACCGCCCCTGATTCCATCAAGCCGGGCAACGACCCTTCCTCAAGAAGGTCTTGGAGCGCGTCGTAGAGGGGCCGCAGGTAGGGGTCGATCTTGTCGCTGAGTGAGCCTGGCAAAAAGCCGAGGTTCTCGCCCGCCTCAACCGCGGGGCGCGTCAGGATCAGGCGCCGAACCTTCCCGTCCAGTAGGTCCGCAACAGCTTGAGCCATCGCCAGATATGTTTTCCCAGTGCCGGCAGGGCCAATCGCGAAAGTGATCTGAGCACGAACCAGGGAATCCATGTAGTCCTGTTGCCCGGGGGTCTTCGCCCTGACCCCCCGGCCAGCACCCCCACCGATCACGCTGACGTGGGACGAAACCCCGGGCAGTGCGGCCTGGGTCGGCTGGTTGGTCAGCAGGTCGACGGCGTGCCGAACTCCGTCCGGCTCGAGTGGGGAGCCTGCGCTTGCCAGGCGCACTAGCTCACGCAGGATTGACTTCACGGTCGTCACTTGAGACGCGCTACCGGCGATTGAGAGGGTGCGGCCGTGAACCAGGATTGAAACCCCTGGGAACCCTTTCTCTAGCACGCGCACGATCTTGTCGGACGGTCCCAGGATCGAAATCAGTTCGACGTTCTCTGGGATCACGAAGGAACGGGTTAGCGTCTGCTCACTGCCTTGCCTCATGTTCTCCGCTCTAACTGGCGTGCCGTTTCCCCCAAGTCTACGGTGCTCGCTTCGTTGAAGCGTCCCGCAGGCTCACCACCTGCCTAGCAGCAGGTTCAGTGCGACCAGGGCCGCGGGCCCGGCGCTAGAGCTCCTAAGAACCTCTGGGCCTAGCAGAACCGGTGTGGCGCCCGCAGCTTTGAGGGCCTCAAGTTCATCTTCACTGATCCCGCCTTCGGGTCCGACGATCACGGTGATACCGCTTCGCGGTTCCCCCTGGTCCTGGACGGCTTGTCGGAGCGGCTCCTGCGCCGCCTCGTGACAGACAAGGACCAGCTGGCCATCCGAAACCCACTGACGGACCTGATTTGCAAGCGCTACGGAGTTCACTGGGTCCAACAGCTTCGGAACGGTTGCCCGCCTGGACTGTTTCGCGGCAGAAAGAAGGGTGCTTTCCCACTTAGACAGTGCCCTGGGTGTCTTCGCCGGGGTCCAACGCACAATGCTGCGATCCGCCTGCCAGGGGATGACACGGTCGACACCCAGCTCGGTCGCACTCTCGATGGCCATTTCGTCGCGCCCCCCTTTTGCAAGGGCTTGGACCAAGGTTAGGCTCGGGGTCCTTCGTGGTTCCTGCCGGGCCTTTCGAACCCGGAACGTTACTTCTCCACGTTCCCGCTCGACGTTCTCAACCTGGCAGGAAAGCCGAAACCCTTCCCCATCAACCAGGTCCGCAGGCTCCCCGGGTGCCAGCCGCATTGCACGCGCGCCGTGAGCGCCTTCCGAACCACCCACTAAAGCCAGGTCGTCGACACCGAACTGACAAAGAGGAACCTGCTGGTCTGCCCTACTTGCAGACCTGGCGACAAAGACGGGCGCGCTCACGTTTTCCTTAGGCTCCGAGAGCGTCGCGCAGCCTGCCGAACACCCCTGGCTTCAAAGGTGGCCTGTCGCCACCATCCTCACCGCGGTGCTTCGCGAGCTCTTCTATCAACTCGCGGGAGCGGCTGTCGAGTTTCGTGGGAACCTCGACGTCAACGTGGACAAACAGGTCCCCACGGCTGTTTGTACCCATTCGGGTGACCCCAAGTCCGCGTAAGACGATCTCTTCCCCCGGCTGAGTTCCAGGTTCGACTACGATCTCTTTTTCACCATCGAAAGTCGTAAGAGGAAAGACAACCCCGAGCGCGGCCGTCGTCATCGGGACCGTGATTGACGTGTGAAGGTCGTAGCCTCGGCGTGTGAAGAGCGGGTCGGGTTTGACGTGAACTTCAACGTACAGGTCGCCGTCTGCGCCTCCACGCGCCCCCGCCTCGCCCTGCCCCCGCAACTTGATCCGGGAACCGTCTTGAACGCCGGCTGGGATGTCGACGGAGATAGTCCTTGAAACGCGTACTCTGCCCTCGCCCCGGCACTCTTCGCAGGGGTAACGAATAGTTCGTCCGGACCCGCTGCAGGTGGTGCAGGGGACCGCGACACGGATCTGACCGAGCAGCGAGGACTGGATCTTGGTGACCTGTCCCCGTCCCTGACAAGTGGTGCAGGTTTCCGCGGAAGTGCCCGGCGCAGCACACGTTCCCTTGCAGGTCCCGCAGGCTACGGCCGTGTCGAGGATGATCTGTTCCTTCGTCCCAAAGACCGCGTCCTGAAGGCTAATGTCTGCGCGTACTTTGGAGTCACGTCCGGGTCGGCCCCGTTCAGGTGCCTGGAAAGGACTGAAACCCCCGCCGCCAAACATTGCATCGAAGAGGTCCGCGAACCCGAATGCCCCCGCACCGGGCGACCCACCGAGCGGTGAGTCGTAGCCGCCCAGGTTGTAGCGTTCGCGCTTCTGGGGGTCCGACAAGACCTCGTATGCAACAGAAAGTTCTTTGAATGCTTCCTCGGACTCCGGGCCCGCGTAGTCCGGGTGAAGTTGCCTGGCCTTCTTACGGTAGGCGCGGCGGATCTCTTCCGTGGTGGCGTCGCGGCTGACGCCCAGGACCTCGTAGTAGTCCCTCACTCGGTTCCCTCTTTCGCAGGCCAGGTTTCAACGTCTGAAGTCTTAGGCGACTCCGACTCCCCCAACAGTAGTTCCGTCAAGCACTTCGACACAGCTTGTACCGCCGCCAGCGAAAGTGAGTAATCCATCCTAGTTGGTCCCACGATCCCGACGTGGACCGAGCCCGCGCCTGCTCCCGAGTAGGTTGCAGAAACAACGGCGGCTTCCGAGAGAGATTCGGTCAGGTTCTCTTGACCGATGGAAACATCCACTGGTCGCGAGTGGACCTGAGACAAAATTCTGGCCAGTTCCTGTCGTTCTTCCAGTGTTTCCAGCACCGCTGACGGGTCAGAAAACCCTGCTGTGGGGCGCGCCAAGTTTGCGGCTCCTGCCGTGAGTGTCCTGGGTGCTTCCAAAGGGCGCAGAATGTCGAGGAGGGCTTCCTGAACACTTCGGGCTACGCGCCGAACGCGTGGCGAGATTTCCTCAATGACGCCAGCCAGTGCGGTTTTAGCCTCGTTGAGGTCCTTGTCCTGAGCGGCCTCGGTAAGACGCGCCGACAAGTCACGCAACGCGGCCTCGTCCGTCTCTTCTTCGCTAGTGAAGTCCAGGATCCGTTCAGCGACCCGCCCCGAAGTCGAAACGACCAGTACCAAAAGTCGCCTGGGTCCCAGGCTGACCAGCTCGATCCGTTTGATGCCGGCCAGGGACAGGTTCGGGTACTGGGCTACCGCCGCCTGACCGGTCAAGGAACTGAGCATCGACGCGGCCCTGGCAATGACTTCTTCGGTGTCGTCGGCCTCCCGAAGAGCTTCCAAGATCAGAGTTTGCCTGCGCCCCCCAAGGTCCAGGGGTGACTGGAGGTGGTCAACGTGACTGCGGTAGCCGGCATCAGTCGGGACCCGACCTGCCGAAGTGTGGGGTTGGCGGATCAGCCCCTGCCGTTCAAGTGCGCCCATGTCACTGCGAATCGTTGCGGACGAAACGCCGGTGACGTGCCCCTGCGCGACCGCCTTTGAGCTGACGGGTTCCCTGGTTTGCACGTGCTCCACCACAATCGCGTTCAACACGTGGATCCGCCTGGTAGTCGCCGACATTTCCCCTCCCCATGTGCTATTGGCACTCTACTAGCGCGAGTGCAAGATCTTCGAGTCCAGGACCGCTCTTTCGCGCCTTTTACTCCCAGTCCAGCAAGACTCTGGTCACGTGGTCGGCAAGCAACCGGCCGTTCAGCGTTAGGACCAGCTTCCCCTGCTGGTAGCACAAGGGGTCAACCAGGCCGTCCCCAAGCAGCCTGTCGTGGGCTTCCGGGCTACCGATCTGGACCGGCAGCCCCTGACGAGTGCGGATGCCCAGCATGGCCGTTTCGACGTGCCTGTCTTCGGCTGACAGAGTCTCCCCCTGGAAACCTGGAGAGTCCCCCGCTTGGAGCCTTCCCGCATACGCCAACGGGTGTTTCACGTTCCACCACCGCAGGTCCCCCAGGTGTGAGTGCGCACCGGGACCAAAGCCCCACCAGTCCCAGTTCTTCCAGTAGGCAAGGTTGTGAACGGAACGATCCTGTGGGGTGGTTGCAAAGTTGGACAGTTCGTACCAGTCGTAGCCAGCCTGGCCAAGTATTCGGTCCGCCAGGCGGTACTTGTCTGCGTCCAAGTCCGGGTCGGTTTCTGGGAGTTGGCCGCGCCGAATCTGTGCGGCCATCTTTGTGCCGGGCTCGACGATCAGGGAGTAGACCGACAGGTGGTCTGGAGCAAGCTTCACAGCCTGTTGCAGGGTCTGCTGCCACTCTTCAATGGTTTCCGTTGGAGCGCCGTAAATCAGGTCCAGCGAGGTGGAAAGGCCGGCGGAGCGCGCCATGTCTAAGGTGCCGTGGACCTTCGCGGGGTCGTGAGCGCGGTCCAACACGTTAAGGACGCGCTGGCTGGCGGACTGCATTCCGATTGAAAGACGGTTCACGCCCGCTTGCTCGAAGCCTTGAATCTTCGTCGCGGTAGCGGTCTCGGGGTTCATTTCTAAGGTGACCTCTGCCCCATCGGCCAGGCCGTAGGCTCCCCGAAGCGCATCCAGGATCTTGGCGATGGCTTCCGGGGCCATTAGCGAGGGCGTGCCACCTCCGAAGAACACGCTATTGAGGGTCCTTAGAGGGAGCCCCGCATCTTCCAGAACCTTCTTGGAAAGAGAGATCTCTTGCACGACCGAATCCGCATAGGTAGCAAGGCTCGCACCGGGCCCGAAGTCTTTTGTGTAAGTGTTGAAGTCGCAGTAGCCGCAACGAACCGTACAAAACGGGACGTGCACGTATGCGACTAGGGGCACTGAGCCATCACCAACCAGGTCGGGGCTGACCGCCCCGTCTTTCGGCCAAGACACGCCCTGAGGTTGCGCGCCCACGCTCAGCTCTCCAGGTCGGCGCGGGCCTTGCGGACCTCTAGGTCCCAGGCGGGCCTACCTTCTTGTTTGGCCCGCTGCTCGAAGTGTGTTTCCACCCGGCCGGCAAACCGCGGCGCGAACCCACCTTTTTCTTCATGAGGGTTCACCAGGTCCGCGGCACCCGAAACAACCTGGAGCATTCCCTTTGAGTAGTCTTCCCAGTCTGTCGCCATCCGCCACACCCCGCCCTCTTGCAGGACACGGGTGACAGAGCGCGCGAACTCAGGGTTCACCAACCTGCGCTTGTGGTGGCGGGTTTTCCGCCACGGGTCGGGGAAGAAAGTCCAAACCTCGCTGACGGAGCCGGGCGCAAACGCGGTCTTCAGGGCTAAGGCGGCGTCAGCTTCTATAACCCGCACGTTCGTGAGGCCAAGCTCGCCAGCTCCTGCGACCAGGCGCGCGACGCCCGGCAACCAGACCTCGAACGCCAGAAAATCCTTCTCGGGGTGATCCTGGGCGGCGGCTAAGATCTGTTCGCCCCTGCCCGACCCCACCTCGACCACCAGGTCGGCGCGGCGACCAAAAACCTCTTCCGCGTCGAAACGGTAGTCGGGGTCGATCCCCGTGTGGCTGGCATCCCTTGGCACATCGACCACGAAAGCGTCGCGGCACTCCTCAAAACGCCGTGCCAGTGTGGGACGCAGTTCCCTGAAACGCGGAGTGAACGACTTGGTTCGCGCCAGGAATCGGGGTTGGGGTGCCTCAGTCACTTCTTACCCGTTGGGGCGTCCGCCGTCAGCGCGGCAATGAAGGCTTCCTGCGGGACGTCGACACGGCCAATCGACTTCATCCGTTTCTTACCTTCCTTCTGCTTTTCGAGCAACTTTCGCTTCCGGGAAATGTCGCCGCCGTAGCATTTTGCGAGCATGTCCTTGCGAAGAGCCTTGATGGTTTCGCGGGCAATGACCCGAGAACCGATAGCGGCCTGCACGGGGATCTCAAACTGCTGCCTGGGGATCAGTTTCCGCAATCGCTCTGTCATCCGCACCCCGTACGGGTAGGCGGCGTCCTTGTGGACAATGGCGCTGAAGGCATCCACCTGCTCCTGATTCAGCAACACGTCAACCTTCACAAGGTCCGCTGCCTGGTCCCCGGCATCCTGGTAATCCAGTGAAGCGTAGCCACGGGTCCTGGACTTCAGGTTGTCAAAGAAATCAAAAACAATCTCGGCAAGAGGGAGCTTGTAGCGAAGCTCAACCCGCTCCGGTGAAAGGTAGTCCATGCCAAGCAAAGTGCCGCGCCGGTCCTGGCAAAGCTCCATGACGGACCCAATGTATTCGGAGGGGGTCAGGATCGTCGCATTCACGATGGGTTCGCGAACTTCCGCGACCTTCCCTTCGGGGAAGTCCGAGGGATTGTCGACGCGGGTGATGCTCCCGTCCTCGGACTCCACTTGGTAGACAACGTTCGGGGCGGTCGCAATCAGATCCAGGTTGAACTCACGCTCCAGGCGTTCCCGGACAATCTCTAAGTGAAGCAGGCCCAGGAAGCCGCAACGGAAGCCAAACCCAAGAGCCACAGAGGTTTCTGGTTCGAAGCTGAGAGCCGCGTCGTTCAGCTGCAGCTTAGTGAGTGCCTCACGCAAGTCGGGGAAGTCAGAACCATCCACAGGGTAAATGCCAGAAAAAACCATGGGCTGGGGATCGCGGTATCCCGGAAGGGGCTCGCTCGCAGGGTGGATCGCGGTTGTCACCGTGTCACCAACACGCGACTTACGGACGTCTTTCACGCCCGTGATCATGTAACCGACCTCGCCGGCTCCCAGCCCCTCGGTCGGAGTTGGTTCGGGCGACATCACCCCGATTTCCAGGAGTTCGTACGTGGCACCTGTTGACATCATTTTGACGCGCTCGCGGACGCTGAAGTGCCCGTCAACCACGCGGATGTACGTGATGACCCCGCGGTAAGCGTCGTAGACGGAGTCAAAGATTTCGGCTCTGGGAGCCCCGTCTGGTTTTCCGGCTGGGGCCGGCACTTCGCGGACCAGTCGGTCTAGGAGTTCGGGTACGCCCTCCCCCGTCTTCCCCGAAACGCGAAGAATCGAGTCGGGGTCCACTCCAAGGAGGGACGCGATCTCTTCTGCGAACCGGTCCGGCTGTGCGCCAGGTAAGTCGATTTTGTTCAGCACTGGGATGACCGTCAGGTCGTATTCCATTGCCAGGAACAGGTTCGCCAGGGTCTGTGCTTCGATCCCCTGTGCGGCATCCACCAGCAGGACTGCGCCTTCGCAGGCGGCTAGGGACCGTGACACCTCGTACGTGAAGTCAACGTGCCCTGGGGTGTCGATCATGTTCAGGACGAATTCTTCGCCATCCACCTGCCAGGGCATGCGGACAGCCTGGCTCTTGATGGTGATTCCGCGTTCGCGCTCAATGTCCATGCGGTCTAGGTACTGAGAGCGCATCTCGCGGGACTCAACGACCCCGGTCAGCTGCAGCATCCGGTCGGCTAGCGTCGACTTGCCGTGGTCGATGTGCGCGATGATAGAGAAGTTGCGCAGGTTTGCTTCCGGGGTGTCACCGGGGCGGAACGGGTGATCGCCTGCCCTCTGCTGGGAATTCGACAAGTGGCCTCCAACCTTCTCTAACCTTTCAAGCTTGCCACGACTTTGGGCGCATCCGAAAAGGTGTAGACGCCGATCACACCGATCCTGGTGAGGCAAAAGCCACAGGCCTTTCCGACAATCGCGGCCTTGGCGCCTTGAGCCCACTGCTAAGCTTGCCGATTGGACTCCACGCCCGGTCGAGCGTGGTGTCAGGTGTAAACCGTTTGCAGGCGCCCCACGCCAGTCCCGGTGAAACCTCACCCCTCGTCGGCCGCTTACTGCACGTACAAGGATAAGAGGAGAGTCTGAGTGGCGAATATCAAGTCACAGATCAAGCGCAACAAGACGAACGAAAAGCGTCGCGTGCGCAACCAGGCAGTGAAGTCAGAACTGAAAACTTTGGTCCGCAAAACCCGTGAAGCGGTCGAGGCCGGGGACAAGGAACTTGCCGAAGAAAACCTGCGGATTGCCTCACGTAAGCTAGACGTTGCGGTTTCTAAGGGCGTTATCCACAGGAACCAGGCAGCCAAGCGCAAGTCAAAGCTGGCAGCCCGCGTCAACCAGATGTAGCACCCTTCCGCCGGGCAGGGTTCTAGAGCTCCGCCCGGCAGGAAGCCTTTTCACACGCCGCGGTAGTGCCGGTAGATCTGTGCAACCGCGAGTTCGACAGCGCCGGGGGCGTCCCTTGAAGCCCCTTTCACAGCGATGTCAGCATCGGCAAGACGCCTGATCGCAAACGACAGGGACTCATCAGTCCATGTGCGCCCGCTTTCCCTAGCTTTGGTTGCTGCCCAGGGGGCCATTGAAAGCTCTGCTGCAGTGATCCCCGGGATTCGAACTTTCGCAAGCTCCCGAAACTTTCGAGCAAGCACTGACACCATAACCACGGGCTCAACCCCGGACAGCAAAGCCTGCCGGGTTTTTAGGATTGCCCGACTCCCGTCCCCTTCGACCAGTGCATCGGCCGCCTCGAAAGGCGTGGTTTCGGTGCGGCCTTGGAAGAAGCTCCGGACGATTTCTTCGGTGATGTGCCCTTCACTGTCTTCTACCAGCTGCCTGGCAAGAGCCAGAAGCTCCCCAAGATGTTCTCCAGCGGCAGCGACCAGCCCCTGTAGGGCCCTGGGGTCGATGGTCCCGCCCGCATCTTTGACTTCTGCTGACACCAGGTCCAGTTTCCGCTGCTGGCCTTTGGCGCCCTTCAGCTCCTCACATTTCGTCTCCGGGTACCCCTTAGCGCGGATGGCGCGCAGGACCCTCCCCGCACGGTTTCCGCCGTAGTGCTGCAGGACCACCCAAACGTCGGGGAGCGGGTTTTTCACGTACTCCGCGAAGTCCTCAATAAAGTCGTCCGAGGCTTTTTCTGCCCCAGTGACGACCAGGATTTGGGCGTCTGAAAACAGGGACGAGGAAACCAGGGTCGCCAGGTCACCTTTTCGGTACTGCTCGGCGTCCGCTCGGTTTTCGTCAGCATCAGGCGCGAACTGGCGCAGCTTTGAGAGCCAACCTTTCACAGCCCGCTCCGACAGCGTTTTCTCTTTGCCGTACACAAGCGCGATCGGCGCTGGCGCTTCTGCCCCTTTTGTGGTCACGTTGCTCCTGTCTGCTCGGCCCACCCCAATCTCGGTTCGGCTGCGAGTTGCAGCCCAGAAAGAGGCCCCAGACTCGATTTTACGGCTGCAACTCGCAGCCGGACTCTCCAGCACCTGTTGGACCACTAGACTCATTCGATAAGCCCGCTTTCGGCGCTGCCACAACAGTTTGGATTGACATGCGCATTGAAGAAGCACAGTCGTTTCTAGATGATCCTTCAACGCCCCCAGGGTCACTGCATCAAGTAGCTGTGGAGTTCCCACAGCTGGCTGCCCAGGTCGCAGCTCACCCTTCCTTATACCCGGAGTTACGTGGCTGGCTGGAACAAATGCACGACCCCACAGTTGACGCTGCCCTTGCCGCGCGTGATTCGACTCCCGCTCCCCCTACTGACGCCCCGCCACCCCCTCCCCCAGAGCCCCCTTTCTCCGAGGAGGTTCCAACACCGCCGGCTCTTCCCCCACCGCTCCCCTCCGCTTCTGCCGGCGGCGCGAGTAGACGTCGGCACTGGGTGATACCGGCGATCGCGAGTGCCGCGGTGGTTGCGTTATTGGCGGGCGCAGGAGTGTGGTGGCTCAGCCGCGACGCGGGCGACTCCGATGCCGAAGTCGGTTCGGAAGAAGCCGTCGCTTCCGGGAAGAAACTAGCGAAACGCCTCTCCGGTGAGGATGAGGCAGTTATTGAACTCCAGGCGGTCGCGAGCCCGGGACTGTTCTACTATGCGACCCCTGAGGAGGCCCTGAGCGAAGGCGAAAATGGGGTGCCATTCGTCAACAACGAGTTGATTGTCAACCTGACCCAGGGTGATGGCGGCGACTCTGACAGCGCCGCGCATTTGAAAGTCACGGAACAAATCGCAAAGGACCTAGATGCTCGCGTAGTCGGGGTCAACACAGGTTTGAGCTCGTACCAGCTGCTACTCCCCGAGCCCGCGTCCCCAAAGGAGCTTGAGGACTTGGCTGAGCTGGCTAGGGGAACTGAGGGTGTCTCATCTGTCGAGCAGAACTTTTTAAGCTCAGTTGTGCCTCCCTCTGACGCAAGCCTGATAGATCATGAAGTGGACACTCAAGAGGCAGAGCAGTGGGGTGAACCCAACGACCCGGACGTTGGCAACTGGGGAACACAAGCCCTCGGTGCGCCAGCTATCTGGGGTGCGCTTGAGGACCCCAGCCTTGCTCTGGAACCCGTAGTCGTTGCCGTGCTGGACTTGTTTTACGAAGAAAGTTTCGACGGAGACACTCTGGACCCGGACCTGCCACCTGTGGCCAAGAAAAACCGTTTCGTCTCTCCGGCGCCCGCAGCTGAGTCCTTGGAAGGCTCCACGTCGGAAACTCAAGAAACGCGTGAGGGCGAGTCCTCTACGCCAAGCCGTGGCGAACACGCTACTAACATCATCGCCGCTGGCTCCCCGAGTGACTCAGAACTGGACGATCCTGGGCTACGCGGAGTGGCCCCTAACGTCGAGCTGGTCTTGGCTAGTCCCCACACCCTGCGGTACGTGGCGGGCGGAGAGGTCACAGAGTATGTGACCGACTTTTCGGTGAAAGAAGCGCTGAGATTCGTAGGCGCCAAGAACCCAAGAGCGGTGAACATATCGCTCTTCGACCACGATGAGGAAGCCCCAAGCAGCGACGCAATCTCAACGCTGCTACCCGAAGGGGCCCTCATTGTCATGGGCGCCGGCGACGAAGCGTGGGTCGGCGCTGCTGGCGCCTACAGACTCGTGAGTGGCGCACCGGTCGCAACGCCCCACGTGACAGGTTTAGCTGCCCTCTTGTTCGGTATCAACCCCGGCCTCACCGCGGAACAGGTCCAAGGAATCATGAGCGCCACCGCTGGCTACAGTCCTCTCCTCTACTGGAACGAAACCGGGGACTCGGCCGCCGGTGAACTTGATGACTCAGCCCCCTCAGTCAACGGGGCGGCGGCAGTCCAGGTGGCGCTACTCAGTAAGGATCAAACGCTGGATGAGTTCGAAGAGATCTTGCGGTCGCTTGAACAAGGCGGCTACCCCGTCGGGGGCGGCCGCGAGATTTCCGCCCAGCTGCTAGGCGTTTGGTGTCCGCCTGAGAACCTGGCGGGAGACGCCAAACCGCAGGAGTGCTTCAACCTTGCGGAGTTCTTCCTGAACGATGAGCAGGCCTCACTGGCCCCGACGGACCAGACCGGGCGGTCAACGCCTAGCTCGACCTTCCTGGTTTGCCCCGACGGATGCGAGACCGGCGGGATCGAGTATGCCCTCGCCTACTACCCGCCCGGCGCAAAGTGGGAGTGCGTCGCGGAAAGCGAGTTGCCGCAGTGCGAAGGTGTAACCGATGAAGAGAAGGAAAAACACGACATCTCTTATCCCCGGATGGTGCAGACCTACCGCTCTGACGGCGGCGGGCTGACGCATGATTTGTACCTGCTGGACCTTCGCGTGCCCGTGAGTTCGTGGAGCGATTACACGTCCCTCCCGTTCAAGGAGCAGAGCGAAGCCGGGACGTTCGTGCCGATCCACGGGAAATGGGTCTCAAGTGATCCAAGCCTGACTTACGTCGTTGAGTTCGCCGAAGGAAAATTGAGCGACGTTCCTGATGGCCTGCCGCTTCCCTACGTGTTTGAGGAAGGGACGACTTTCTCGTTCTGGAACGGTGTCGCGGGCGGAGACATCCGGTTCCCTGAACCGCACGGGGGATGCTGGGACATGTCGCACGGTGACTTTGAGATCGGCGGCGCCGAGATCCGGTTCTGCCCCGCCGGGGCGCCAACACCAGCTGACTGGACCGACCTGTTCCTGAACGACTCCCAAGACATCGACCGCTGGTGGATCGGGCAAGACGCGATACCGGCCCCAGTTATGGTCAGGGCTGACTGACGCGACCCGGAGCCGCGCTGAACAGCGGTCAGCAACAGGACCAAGCCTGCGTCCCGCGGGCGACACGTGCGCGTGAAACTCCTTGATCGAGCCAGCCAGCCGGCTGGTTGGAATGGTTTCGCGTACACGAGCTGCTCACGTTGTCCCCCTCACTCCTGCCCTCACCAACCAGCGTGCGAACAGGAGACTGGCAAAGACCGAGCAGAGGCTGAGCGTCACCCCTGCGGTCCCCTCGGGCCAGGGCAGGCGTGCGAAGGCAAGTCGGAAACCCAGAGGGCAACGCCCGCAACCCAATTCGCAAGAGGCGTTGCCAGCTTCACCAGGACGGCGGCGAGCGGCGGCGCCCACCAACAAGTCGCCGCAACCGCAACGCTCAGTAGCGTTAGGAGCGGGACGATTGGCGCCACCAGCAGGTTTGCGACCACTCCCCACGTGGGAAGCCAAGGGTTCGCGAACGGAAGGATGAACAGGGTCGCGATCTGAGCGGTGAGAGCAACAGTCACGGCTGCCATCGCGGGAGCCAGAAGCATCCTCGTCCTCCCCTCTTTCGGAAGTAAGTCCGTCAGCCAGGTCGTAAGGGGACGCGCGAACAAAACAATGCCGGCGGTTGCGGCTGAGGAAAGTGCGAACCCCAGGGACCTCGCCAACCACGGACTGACTAAGAGGACACCGAGAAACACTGCCGAAAGCAAAGCGAGCGACTGGAAAGGTCTTCGCCGCATCGTCGCCCAAACCGCGAGCGAACTCATCAAAGACGCCCTAATCACGCTGGGCGCGGGACCGACCAGAACCACGATCGTCACCAGAAACAGCAGCGCGAGGACGCCCTGCAACCGGGGCCTACCC
>CAYFRO010000022.1:0-26387 GCA_964345565.1 uncultured Actinomyces sp. | reverse complement strand
GAGACGGTGCAGGTTCAGAGGATCGAGGACCGGGCTGCGCACATCGCACGGGACCAGGGTCGGATGATGCGATCCCTCATCGAGCTTCGTAAGAAGCACAGGTTGAGCCAGGCGACGGTTGCCGAGCGGATGGGGGTCTCCCAACCTACGGTCGCTGGGTTGGAGCGGTACGACGCGAACCCGACGCTGTCGACGGTGCTCCGCTACGCGGTCGCTGTTGAGGCGCGGCTTGCGACCGAGGTTTTCGACGACTGCGCGGATGCGTGGGAGCCCGACGTCGTGGGTGTGGGCTCGAGATCCGCTTCCTAGCGTTTGCTCAGGCGACCCGCCGGGCCGCCCGGCTGGGCCTGTTGTTGCCTGGCTTCGCGGAACGGGGAGGGACTTAGTGTCGGAGGCCCGCGCTAGCCTTAGCGTGCAGAGAAAGGGGGCAGGCGTGGCGATTGACACCTTGGGGTTTGACGGGAAAGAACTGTGCGAGGTTCTTCAGTCAGCTCGCATGCATGGCTGCTCGGAGCCTGTCCAGACGGTGATGATCCTTGCTGTCGGCAAGCAGGAAGCTCTCGGCTAGGGGTTGCTTTGGAGCGCAGAGCTGAGTGGGTACCCTTCGACACGCCCGATCTTGGGAAGAGCCGCATCGGCAAAGAAATCAGAAGGCTGGGGCTCTCATCGTCAGAAGGGACTCGGCTGGAGGTTCTCTTGGAGAGAATCGCCGACGGACGGGCCACGCCGAATAAGGACTTCAAACATCTAAAAGCAGAGGGCCTTTGGGAGGTCCGGTTTGCTGCGGCCAAATCCGAGGTTCGCATCTTGTACTCGCCTCAGCATCCGCGAGGAGGACCTGAGAAGCTGGTCCTCGTTTCCCTCACGGTAGTGAAAAAGAAGTCGCGAAAGCTTTCCAAGGTGACTTTTGTGACGGCTAGGCAAAGGCTTGATCGCTGGCGCCAGGAGCAACACTAGGTATAAGCTGCCAGTATAGGGTTTGGATGATATTCTTCAGGCTGCTCAGGTTGTGAGGAGAGAACATGGGCTTGGTTCTGGAAGCTTTGGGGATCGATGAGAACGACCCGGAGGTTGTTGCAGCAAAGCAGGATTTTCACGCACTGGCGGACGTGATAGCGGCTCTGGTGAAGAAGCGGAAGCGGGCTGGCCTAACGCAAAAGCAGGTTGCGGAAGCGATGAACACGAAGCAGTCGGCTGTTTCTGACATTGAGCGATCCAGCGCTAACCCGTCGGTTGAGAGGTTGCAAAGGTACGCGCGCGCGGTGGGGTCGCGACTGATTTTGGAGACGGCTTCGACGCCGCTTGCGAGCGGAGGATGGCACGTCATAGAAGGAGGGCTCCAGGGTCTGGAAGTTGTGGCCTCGGGCGGGGAACGAGAACCCCGCCTCAGGGAGGAGCTTCAGACTGCCGAGCGCTGGCACGGGAGGATGGTCAGCGCATGAGCGACCGCGTTGAAGGGGTTCGCGAAACCAAAAATGCGTCAGAGATCGTAGACCGGGTTCGACTGGAGGACGTGTCTTTCTCTGAAGTCAGTGGCGTGAGATTGGAGTCCACCTTCGATGCCGCTGAGGATCCAGCCGTGAAGCTTATGGCCCGCGAGAACGACAAGGAAGTGCAAGCTCGTGTCGAGCTTGAGGGAAGAAGCGAGGGAGCGGTGTTCCGACTCAGCTCTGTGGCTGCGTTCGCGAAGCTTGAACCTTTCACGATGTCATCGGCTTCCGCCGAAGAGTTTCTGCAGAAGGTCGCGGTCTTTGCCATTTGGCCATACGTCAGAGCGGAGTTGCAGCAGCTGAGCAACACTCTAGGGGTCCCGGCGGTCACGCTGCCGCTGCTCCGACAGGGAGAAGTCCAGCTGCAGGGAAGCTGAGAAGCCTCAGGTGAAGCCTCCGCCGGGTGCCCAGGGGTGAGGTTAGGTGAGGGTATGGTAAGCCACTTACCAGAGACCAAGTAGCGACTCCGGTTCCGAGCAAAGCGACTTCGATCCTGGCTTAACAAACAGGGTGCGTGCACTGTCGACCGTGTTGCTAGTGCTCGTTTTCCTTGGCAACGTGGAGCAGTCGCTGTAGCCATTCGTCGAATGTGGGGCACGCTTCCAGAATCGTTTCAAAGGGGATCTCTTGGATTAGGGCGGGGCCGTCGATAACCTTTTGGTACTGAGGCCACCACCTCGCCAAGCGCTTCGAAGGGCTCGTGTTCTGGCCGTCGTTGACGCCCTCAACGGATCCGGCCTGCTGTATTGCGCGCTTCGCGCCTTCTACGACGCCGCGCGGTGCGCTTGTAGAACCTGTCGCCGCGGCGGCCAGAACCAAGGTCTCGAACTCGTGCAAAACGGGTCCCGCGACGATTCGTCCTCGCCCACCCTTGACCTTGCTTAGGTCCTCTTCTATCGCGTCGCGGACAGAACGCTGCAACGCCTTACCGGTCAGCGTGGGGTTGCCGCCGGGCGTGTCCGACGGTCGGCCGTAGACGTCGAACATGATTGCCACTGCCGCCCAGTGCGGTTGGCTGAGAAGGCTGGCGGCTAGATCGCGGTAGGCCGACCACTTGCCTCCTCCGCCTCTGAAGACTTTTGTGGGCGTGTGCTTTGTCGGCACGACGATGGGGGTGAGAGAGAGGCCTCTTGCCTGTGTGCGCGGAGCGAGTATCGAGTTCACGAAGGCTTCTTCCGTCGGTCCTTCGACGATGATGGCGCAGGTCTTCACCGGAGCACCTCGGGAACGGGGCGTCCTCCTCCAAGGAGGTTCATGTTCCACATGTCGCCGAGTGAGTAGGTGCCCAAGAAGGTCTCGAGGGTTTCAGGGTTTGGTCGCGACAGTGTGGTTGCGCCTTCGTGCCTGTCGACTAGCACCACGCTTTCCAGGGGAAACTCTTCAAGGAGTTGCGTTGACTGAGTCGCGACGACCGCTTGCCTCCCATCTGGTCCCGCAACAGTCTGCCTGAGGAGGGCGCCGAGTTGTGCGATCGCGTAGGGGTGTAGCCCAAGTTCGGGTTCGTCAAGGACAATCATGTGGGGCCGGTCGGGAGACAAGAGCAATGTCGCCAGGCAGATGAAACGCAGGGTGCCGTCGCTGAGCTCGCTCGGCATGAAAACACGATCAGTGCCCTTTTGCTTCCACCGTAGACGTACGCGTCCGGCCTCTGGCTGAAGTAGGAAATCGTCAAAGAAAGGGGCAACGTTTTGCACCGAACGCACTATCCGAGCGTAGGCGTCCGGGTTTGATTCACGCAGACGCATCAGGTAGGGCGCCACGTTCCCCGCGTCGGCTCGCAAAGAAACGTTGTCGCCAACTTCCGCCAGGAGCTTTGGTGGGGAGTTGTCACTCACATCGTCGAAATGGTAGACGCGGATCCCTTGAAGGAGTGGTCGAACGTGCGCTGCAAACCGGCCGAGCTTCGTGTTGGGGGCCTGGGTTGCAACGGCTGATTCAAGCCCGAGTGGGAGCACTTGGTCGTATGGTTCTGAGTATTTCTCAGTGTCGTGGACGTAGAGCTTCTCGCGGAGAAGCGCTCTGTCGTCGACGCCTGGAGTTATTGCAGGTTGGTATCCGTTCTTGGTGCCTTGATCGTCTGGGGTTCCCCACACTTCCAGCACAGCGCTCGTTGGGCTGGGCTCCCCTCTTGGGGCTACGTAGAGGAGACTGTTTGCGCCTCCCCTGCGGAGCACTTCATCCTGTAGGCCACCCGTCATTATGCGGCTCAGCAGCTCAATAGAGTTCACCAAGTTGGATTTTCCTGCACCATTTGCGCCGATCAGCAGAGTTACGCCGGGGGATAGGTGCAAGTCCACGTCTTTCAGCGACGACAAACCGCGGAAGGAAAAGCTTTCTAGGCTCGCTTTGGACATGTGGCAAGCGTAACAGCGGCTGGCGCTGCTCAGACTCCAAGCTTGCGTAAGCCCTGGCGAAGCGGACATAGGCTTGTGACGGAGAGCATGTTCTTTGGCGGATTGAGGTGATCGAGCGGCTACGGCCGCTTCTGCTGAGGCTGGTTTCCTGAGGCGCAAGGCGCGAGAAACGATCAAGGGAGACTCGCCATGCGAGGTCAGGGGAAGCACGGGCGTTCGAAGTAGCTTTTGTCGGCTGCCCTCGTACATTCCCTTGGGGACGAAAGTGTTGACGTAGCGGACTTCTGTGACGCGGGCACGGTCCCTGAGGGCGTGACCTACGATGCTTCGACGGGTGCGGTGGTCATCGACTTGTCGCATTGGGGTGAGAAGGGGACCAGTGACGTTCTGTCGGTCGAGAACTCCAATAACTCCTCAGGGAAGGACGCGTGCGCGAAGACGATCACCTCGGTCACTTTCGAGTACAGCGTGGCGGGCGAGGGGTTCACTAATCTGGCGATCGGGGATGATGCTTTCTACCAGTTTTCCTTGTCTGGGGGCAGTGCGCTTGCGAGCGTGGAATTCCCAGCGGGCCTGGTGTCTTTGGATGTCGGGGATGGCGCTTTCCACCAGTTTTCCTCGTCTGGGAACAGTGCGCTTGCGACCGTCGAATTCCCAGCGGGCCTGGTGTCTTTAGATATCGGGAACGAGGCATTCCGTCAGGAGCCTGGGACGGGCAATACTGCGCTTGAGAGTGTTGTGTTCCCGGCTGACTTGGAATAGTTGGCTGTTGGGGAGTATGCGTTTTATCAGCTGGCCTGGCATGGAACTTCTTTGGCGAGCGTGGTGTTCCCTGCGAATCTGGACTCGCTGTCTATCGGTAAAGGAGCGTTCCTCGCACAACCAACAAGATCGGATGTGGTTTTGTTCTTCCCGTTTGTGGAGGCTCCGTCGGTGGTGAGCTTGGGGACGAGGGTGACTAGGGTCGTGTCACGGTGGGTGTGGCTTGGCGGTGATGGCGCGCTCACGTCTGATGCTCGGGATGGGGACCCTGCGGGCTGGGGGACCACGGGGTCGTATGAGTTGCATGGGGCTCGCACCGCCAGTTTTGAGGCGAACGGTGGGGCGGGCGCGGAGACCCTGTACGTGTTCCCCTCGGTTGGTGGGGTTTCGCAGTTCGCTCCTCTGGACGGCGTGGGAGGGCTGGATCCGGCTGGGTTTTCCGGCCTCGCGATCGACTACGAATACTCCGTGACGTTACCGGGGACGTCATGGCCGGTGGAGGGCCAGGCTGCGTTCCAGGGGTGGTGTGCGGGTGCTTGGGTCGAATGGGAAGTTGCCGGTGACTGGCTCGCAAGCTGCGGAGATGGCGGCTGTGGGGTTGGCGTTCCTGGCTGGGGGCGCGGCTGTCGTGACTGGGTCGCGTGGGAGGCGAGCAGGTCGGTAGGGGCGTTCATGGTTTGAGGGCTTTCTTCGTCCTTCTCTCGTGGACTCCTGTGGGGCGGGCAACGGGCTCTGTTTCCAATCCTGCTTGGCTATGACCGGGGCCGTGACGAGACTCTAGAAGCGCGCGAGTTTGAAGATGGTGAGGAAGCGATCTGCGCTTACGACGCTGTAGAACGCGAGGTTAGCGGAGGCTTTGAACGGATCGACGCAGTTTTGGTGGGTGAGGAGTCGCTCGAATCCGTGAAGGCTACGCATAGGACGTGGTTTCCGGGGGTTTAAGGCGCTCCTGGAGAGGCTGCTTGTTCGGCGGCGGGCTGGTGAGTTGCGGACGGTAGCGTCTGGCGTTTCTTTGCATCTCCGCGTGACGTTCCAAGAAGGTGGTGCGGTGTTCGAGTGAAGCTTTCGTGCTGTTCACTTCTCCCAGTGCGGTCCAGACGTTTGCTGTTGGAGGATGCCGCGCAGCTAGAGGAGCCCGATTGTCGGAGGCTCGCGTTAGCCTTGAAGTAGTCGGGAAAGGGGGAGTTGTGGCCAACGACCCCTTTTGGCACAAGGATAAAGAACTGCGTGAGGTCCTTGAGCTGGCCCGTGACTACGGGTGGCCGGAGCCCATTCAGACGACGAACCATCCGTACAAGATCGTGAAATGTCCGGGAGATGTCCCAAGCTGTGGCTTCCCTGTCATGTCTTCTGGCAAAGGTGCCAGCAGCGCGGCCAGGACTTTCAAGCGAAAGGTCAGGAGCTGCCCCCACGGAACTGAGCAGGCGTTCGCTGAGATCGCGCGCAGACTAGACGGGCTCCAACGGCTCATAGAAGGCACTGAGAAAGTGCTGTCTGGCGATCTGGCGTTAGCCCGTGTCGAGGTCGCTCTTGAGGAACTCGGGGCAGCGGAACTCGAAGCCGAAGAATTGGAGGCTCGTTTGCAAGAGGCCGTCGAATCTGAGGGCGCCGCGAACCGGCTACGCAGCGAAGGCGAAGCATCGCTGAGCGAAGCGCAACAAGGTAGCTCGGTAGAGGACAACGTTGGCGCGGCCCACAAAGAGGCTGGCGCTATTCAGAAGGCGCTCCGAACCACTCCCGACCTCACGGAGCAGCACCTGCGTGCAAAGGAGCGACTTAAGTCGTGTCGGACGCGGATCGCTAGGGCTAGACGACTTCTGCGTGAGCTGCGGAGCTTGTCTGCTCCGAGCGAAGCTGAGGCCTGATTGTGACCTGGAGTGCGGTTGACGTTTGTCAATGTGTGGCAGACTCGATGTTGTGCGAAGGAGTAAAGATGCATGAAGTCCCGTTGCGTCTGACAGGGCTGGCGACGCTGGACCCCGACGTGTTGCAGTTTCTCGATGATGAGCTAGAAGGTTTCGTGGTGTCGGGGGATGAGGTCGACGCTGTGTTGTCGGTGTACCCGGAGGGTGACGAGGCGTCGCTTCCTAAATGGGTTGCAGACCTTGCTGAGATGCTGGAAGAGAGACTGGATGGTGTTCGCGTAGTTGACGTGGACCCTGACCTGGTTGGCGCACCTGAGATCGCGCGTCGGGTGGGTCTTTCACGCCAGGCCGTGCATAAGTGGACGGAAAAGCAGGGTTTTCCACTCCCGGTTAGCCAGACTGATAGGGAAAGCAAAAGGTGGGCGTGGGCGGACATTGTCAGCTGGCTGCTTGACCAGCGCGGCATAGACATGGACGATCGCACGGTCTCCTCGGAAGCGCGTGCGGAGATCAACCGGGCGCTAGCGGCACGCGGGAAGAGTCAGTCGGCGGGCGTGTTCTTTGCGCCTGTCGCCAGCCAGACTCGGGTGAGGTACTCGCGTTCTTCAGGGCTCACCTACACGACTAAAGCCGGGCGAGTCGCTGGCGCGGCGCCGGGAGTTGCTCGCCGTAGCTCTACTGGATACGTGTTGGCAGCCTGATGGGTGCGATTGAGACGCTCCAAGGTGCGACTGAGGCGCTGGAGCTGACTCATTCTCAGCTCCATGGGATCGGTGTGGTCCCTGCGGCCTCTCCCGCAGAGTTCGGAGAGAGCGCGGAGATCAACGCGGAGGCGACCGGCATGTTTGGGCTCTTGGGCGACAGTGTGTCATTCCGTGCCCGGTTCGCTGTAGGGACCGACCTGTTCCGAGACCTGTGGATCGATGTTTCCTGCACCTACGGTGTGAGTTCGGGCTACGAGTTTCCGAAGGAAGTGTTTCTGGAGTTTGCGAACCTTGTGGCTCTTCCGGCGCTGTGGATTCAGGCGCAGTCGTTGCTTGACCCGCTGCTTGTGGCCGCTGGCTTTCCTCCGGGGGTGCTGCCTTCGCCGAGAGCCCTAGGAGATGACGTGTTCGCTGGGAGCAGGCTGCCCGAGAGAATCGGGTCCGACAGCATGGAAGGTCTCCTCGCTGACGAGCAGTTGACCATTCCGGCGCCACCTGAGTTCGACGAAACGTCTGGCTAGCCGTAGGCCGTCGATTGGGGTCTTTTGTGAGGGGAGACGATCGCGGCTCGGCGCATTGCTCGACGGGCCGCTCAAGTCTTAACCGGGGCTTCCGGCGCGTTACCAGACGTAAGGGATCCCAGTTCCCCGAATCTCTATTGGGCGCGATCCCCGGTTGCCCTGGGCAAAAAGCGAAGAGAGCGCTTGCCTTGCTAGGACTGCGTCCGCTCCCGGTGCGTAGGTGACTGACTTGATGGCGCATGGCGGAAAGTGCGCGACCTGGTAAGGAATCAGCCCGAATGACGGAGACACGCGCACCTTCGGATTGGGGGCGATGCAACCTTTGGCCGTCATCACGATCCGAACTTCGCCTTCCTCCCTGAACGCGGGATGCTTAACGCTTGCAAGGGCAAGCAGGTCCGCCCAGGATCCCCCTCGTCGTATTTCTCCTTGTTCAGCGTTTTCTTTGGCGAGTCCAACAGCCAGATTGCGTACGGCGTCCTTGCCGTACCCTACGCGCACCAGATCCCAGCTCAAGGGGAAGTCCGACTGGTACTGGTGCTCGTCATCTGTGCATTCGCACCAAGAGGCAGGCGAGAACTCGCTTGGCGAACCGCCGAGGGCTTGCATGAGTGTTTCGCGATCAAAGCCGATACAAAATCCGTGTCTTCCTGCGTAACTCCTCCACATGCCTAGAGCCTTGTCCGAATAGCCAAAGCTGAGCACATAGGCGTCTCCCGCCTGAATCTCTTCCTGACCAGCCGAGGCTGTGTCACGTCGCCGCTCCGGGTCGAGTGGTGAGGAAGACCACCAGCGATCTACCAGGGGATCAGCAAGCTCCTTGACGACCTTCGGAAGGGCTTCTCGTGCGTACTTCAGCTCACTGGGGTCGTTTAGGTAAGCGGCGTCGGATGCCCAAAGGGTTCCGCTGGAGAAGATGCCAAGGAAGCCTTCAGCGTTGGTGTAGTGGTAGAGAACCCCGTCGGTGTGCATGGCTCAGATGCTACGTGAGGCTACGCCGGCAGACGACCTAGGTGGCGCCGCGTGCGGCGAAGCTGAGTCAGAGCCCGGTGAAATTCGGAAGGAGCGAGTGACGGTCCGCCTGGATGGTGACGATCCTTGCTGTCGGCAAACAAGAAACACTAGGCCAGGGGTTGCTTTGGAACGTAAAGCTGAGTGGGCGCCCTTCGATGCGCCCGATCCTATGAAGAGTCTCATTGGAAAGAAATCAGGACGCTGGGGCTCTCAACGTCAGAAGCAGGGTGAAGTGTAGGCTCTAGATATCGGGTTTAGATGATGCTGTGTTGGGTCGTTCGGACCGTAAGGAGAGAACGTGGGCTTGGTTCTGGAAGCTCTGGGAATCGATGAGAACGACCGGGAGGTTGCCGGAGCAAAGCAGGATTTTCACGCATTGGCGGACGTGATAGCGGCCCTGGTGAAGAAACGGAAGCAGGCTGGGCTAACGCAAAAACAGGTTGCGGAAGCGATGAACACGAAGCAGTCGGCTGTCTCTGACATTGAGCGAGCCAGTGCGAACCCGTCGGTGGAGAGGCTGCAAAGGTGTGCGCGCGCGGTGGGGTCACGCCTGGTTTTGGAGACGGCTTCAACGCCGTCCGCTTCGCCCGCTCACAAGACTTCCTTTGATGCCTCTGCACCGTGATCCGGTCGTCCCGCTCTCGTAAGAACGGCACGAGACCCGAGCGCTTCAGAGAGATCCTGCGCTGAGTGCTAGGTGGGGACACTCAGGTGCCGGAGCTGTGGCGGGCTGGGGTGCGAATTGCAGGGGCGCTGACCGGTCTCGCGCGCGACTCACGTGGCGCATGCTGGGCGTGGCGGCTTGAGTCGCCCTCGTTCTCCTCGAACTAATGCTCCCGGAACTGACGCGACTGAAACTTGTGGGCTTGGCACTACTTGTCGGTCTGTGTCTTGATCTCGCAGGGTGGCGCGCGCTGGTGAGCCCGTGCTGGACCTGGGGTCGAAGCTGGCTGAGCTGGGCTTGCTCACGTTGGTCATAGACCTAGGCCCAGAGTCTGCGGACGCCGGCAGTTTCTTGCTCTCTGAGGGTGCCCTAGCGGTCGTGAACGGTAACCCGAAGACGGGTCGAAGGAGGCTGGCGTTAGCGCACGAGTTCGCTCAGGTCCTCCTGCAGGGCGACTGCACGACTGACTGGTGGGTGGACTCGACGGCGGCGTCGCGTGAAGCTGCGACCGACCGGTTCGCGCGGCTCCTTCTCCTGCCAAGAGCGCACTGGAACAGCTTTGGGTCGAGTGGGGTGGAAACCAGGAGGGAACCCGTAGGGAAGCTGCTGTCCGGCTCGCGAGCTATTTCCGTGTTGACGCGTCGGCTCTTGCGCGCAGGTTGGGTGAGCCGGGCTTGGTGGATGCGGCGCAAGCCGAGTCTGTCCGGCGGCTCGCAACCACGCGTGCGGACATAGTTGAGCACAACCTGGTGGTCGCGGATGAGCCTCCGGTCGGCTACCTACCAAACTCTTACGCCAACGCTGTCTTGCGACTCTTCCGGGGGGAGCTTGTGGGGGAGCAACGTGCGCTGGACCTTCTACTTGATTGCTGGGATCTCGAGGACCTCCCTGAGTTGCCGGTCCGTGAGGAATCTGAGATCTGGCAGGTCGTCGGGTGACAGCGGAACTAGCGGAGGGTACCGAGGATCACTTGATTGAGGTTGAGTGTCGGCTTCCCTTCGGGCCGGGAGGATTTCGGATCTGGTTTGAAGAACGGGCTTCCTGAGCCGTCGATCCAGAAGACGTCCGGACGGGCAACGTGTAGAGCTTCTTTGCATGTCCTCGTCACATTCAAGCCGAGCAGCGTAATGTTCACGAGTCACCCTGGGCGCCCCTAGCCTCTCCCGAAGTTAGGGAGGACTTCGCGTTCTGCCGATTTTCTGGCCGCGCTTACGCCGAAGGTGCTTCTCGACCCCGGCCGTCCCGTGGGGCAGCTGCAGACTCCTGCCCTTACAACGATCCGTCTGTGTTGCCTTCCTGGTTCGACTCGGCCACGAGGTCGCGGGCTTGGGAGGCTTTCTCAGCGAGCTCGAGCACTGCTTCGAGTAGGACCCTCTCCCCTGCTTCGGCTGACACGTCATGGACAGTTACGACTTTCCCGTGCTGGCTAACCTCTGTGAGTAGCCAACCGTCGGGCTCCTCGGCCGTCACCACCAGAAGCGGCAGGTTCTCCGACCTGTAAAACTCAAGTAGCTCGCCGAGTCGAGGCGCTTCTTCTGGTCCTATCTGGTGCAGGAACTCAATGCCTATTTTGTCTCCACTGGGGGTTCGGAGTGTGTTGAGGGTGTTGATGTTTCCCGTCGCGGGGTTGGCAAACACGCCGGGCCGATCAACCAGGAAGTCCCCTTGCGCGGCCAGTTTCTTGACTGCGGCCTGCCCGTCTCCAGCGTACCTGCGGGCGGCCCTGGCCGATTCTCCCCGTTCTCGGATCTCCTTAAGAGCTTGTTGCTTGGCCCGCTCGATGTCGTGCTCGGCGTCGGCGGCAGTCAGTTTTATTCGTCGTTCGGCTGCTGTGAGCCTTAACCCTTTCGTACCAACCTCAGCGAGCGACTGTCCTGTTAGGGCAAGGTACCCCAGCAGAGACGCAGCACCCAGAGATGCGACGCTCAGCCACTCGTAGTCGCCTTTCAGCAAGGGGAACCCAAAAGCAGCCACAAGGAGGAGCAGCGCTGCGATTCCAAGGACGACTCGTTGCGGGGTTCCAAGAAGCTGGGGAGCCGTAGCACCCTGCCGGTCGTTTTGGACGTTCCACGCCCCGTTGTCGATCATCGCTGACGCTCCTTTCGCTCGGGCACCTTGGTCTGGCGGGGGCCCGACCAAGCCGATTCTCTCAAGAACCTTGCGTGAAAAGGGTTTCTTGGAAGCGCGGCTGATAAGGAATCGTCGTGGTGCTTAGTGAGGGCATGCGTTCTGCGGTGAGTTCGAGGCTCGTCAGATAGCGTGGTTGGACATGCGGAGGCTCATCGGGCCACGGCAAAGACGCCTTAGACACGCGGGCCGCGACTTCTGGAGTGAGAATGCGTATCAGAGCCATAACCGTGGAAGCCGACTATTGCTTCGGCCCGGAGCCGCTGAAACTGGACGAGCTCGAAAAGGTGAACTTTCTCTTTGCTCCCAACGGAACAGGAAAGACCACGATCTCCGCGGCGCTGGCGCGCCAACCAGAAGCAGAGGATGAGAGGCGTTACTGGCCGACGGCGCCTACGCAGCTCCGTATCCGTGTGTTCAACGAAGACTACCGGGCCAAGGTCCTAACCGAGCACGTCGCGGGGATCTTCACTCTGGGTAAAGAATCGAAGGCTATAAACGAGAAAATCGCTCTGCTGGAAAACGGCATTTCGGAGCGTGCCGCTAAGAGTGCACGGATTCAGGCAGAGATAGGTTCTGCGGCGGGAGAAGAACCTACCGGACTCAAGGGCGAGCTTGCTCAGGCCCGTAGGGAGGCGGAAGAGGCCGTCTGGGAGGATCAGAAGGCTGTCCCAAAAGACATCCGAGAGACGGTGTTTAGCGGCTTCCGAGGTGCGAAGGCCGACTTCTTTAGAGAGGCATTGAAGAGGTGGCCGGGATCTGAGCCTGCCGACCCGGGGGTGACATGGGAGCAAGTCGCGGTTAGCGTCGCGAGTCTTAGCGGGTCGATGGAAGAGGCTGCCCTGCTCCCGACCGTGCCGAGACACGAACTATTGCAGGGATCAGACATGGACCTGCTCGCTGAGCCGATCCTGCCGAAAGGGGACGGTCCGCTTGCAGAGTTGATCAGTGAGCTTCGGAACTCGGAGTGGGTCGGCAAGGGTAGGGACTACTACCCGAACAGGGAGAACAAATGTCCGTTTTGCCAGCAGGCTGGCCCCCCGGATCTTGAGCGCCAGCTGGAGGAGTACTTTTCTTCAACCTACCTCGGTTCCCAACGCTCACTAAAACAACTTCTCGCTGAGGTCGAGTCGCGATCGGCCGCATTATCGAGCTACCTGGACCTCTTGGAACAGAGCTTGGAAGCGCAGAGCGTTGTCGACGCGACTCAACTCGCGGATCTGGTAGAAGGCATCAAGAAAGATTCCGCGTTGCTGCTTGCCGAAGTTGAGAAGAAAGTGGCGCACCCAGCTGAGGTGGTGCGGCCCCAGTCGGTGGGTGCCAAACTGCGGCAGCTCGACGCGAGAATCACCGCGGGAAACAAACAGATCGAGGAACACAACCTTGTGGTTTCCAACACTAAGAAAGCCCGCGCGAAAATCAAGGAACAGGGTTGGGTACTTTTCCTTCGTAACTCCCAGGTTCAGGCCGAGATAAGGGGGTACCTGGGCAAAGAAAAGAGCAAACAGAAAAAACTTGACGAACGCAAGCAAGCATTGCAGGCAATCGAGAAATCGAATCGTGAAGATAGGACTGAAATTGCGCGGCTCCGTGAGTCCATCTCGAATACTCAGAGTGTCGCTGAGAGGATCAACGACCTGCTTCTCGAAATGGGATTTAGGAGGTTCAAGCTCCAGATAGAGGACACAGTCGCGGGTGGGTACCGAATCGTTCGGAACGACGGGAGCCTCGCGTTCGAAACTCTCTCTGAAGGTGAGAAAACGTTCCTGACCTTCACCTACTTCTGGGAATCTCTTAAGGGAACGCTCGGGCCCGACGAGACGGCTGACCACCTCGCAGTCATCGTCGATGACCCGATATCCAGCCTGGACAGCGACTCGTTGTTCATTGTTGCTGACACGATCCGCAGGGGCGCCCAGGAGATCCTGGAGGGTTCTTCAAACATCCGGCAACTACTGGTGCTGACGCACAACACCCAGTTCCACCAGGAAGCGTCCTACGCTGGCAAATGGACGAAGAAGACCGAACGAAGATTTTACCGGTTGCAACGCGGCCCAAACGGCGACTCGATCGTGAAGAACGACGACCACACATCCCGGATCCGGAACAACTACGCATTGCTTTGGGACTACGTTGTTGCCGTCGCGAAGAGTGATGAAGACACATCAGTGTTGCAAGCTGGCCTGTACAACATCGTCCGCAGGATCATCGAGACGTACTTCCGGTGGCTGGGAAATGTCGAGCGGAAACAATGGCCGCAGCAACTCCCTGCCGCCAGCCGGAGGACGCTGAGCGTTCTTGATGCGTGGGCGAACGCCGGCTCACACAAGCTGGCAGACGACATTGACAGGTACACGGACTTAGGCCAGGTCCGCCGGTTCCTAACTCTTTTCCAGGACTTCTTCTACTACCAGGATCAGCAAGGCCACTTCAACATGATGGTTAGTGCAAGTGGCGTCGAGGAACTCTTAAAAAAGGGCGGTGTTTTCTATCGCCCGGTTGCGCCGCCCAGGATCGGGAGCGGCGTCGGAGAGACCGGTAGCTGAAAACTCCGGTAGCTGCTTGCCTGGCTCAACGGTTCCCGCGGTTTCACCGTTCCCGTAGCGGAGTGGGTATGTGGACAGTGATTCGGCGAGTCGCACTGAGACTGGGAGCAAAGTTGCTGGGTGCCGGGAACCTGTGCGGTTCTGGGCTAAGGAAGACACGTTCCCGATTCCGGTTTCTTGGGTCGGTCCCAAGTGGAAGAAGGTCTCCGAGTGGGCGGATGCTCGGGCGGGAACATGTAAAGCTTCTTCGCACATCCTCGTGACGTTTAAACAAAACGTCGTAATGTTTACACGTCCTTCCGGTACTGCCCAGGTGTTCCTTTATCGGCAGTCGCTCTACGCGGGCACCAAGATGGCGAAGGGGAGGCCGCTCGGAGCTACTACCGCGGTTGAGGTCTGCTCAAAGATCGGGGGGACAGAGGTGAACGTCCGAGTAGGGCCGCGAACGCACATTGGCAACCCTGTTACGGGCGAGGTTGTCTGCGCGTTACCTGTTGGGCAGGGGTTTATCTGGCAGAAGCTTACGGAGTGGGCGGCAACAATAACGAGCGCAGGTAGGGCGGGGAAGTTCGGCGCGGTCCCTGACATCTATGATGGACTGCTCTACAACTATCTGACAGCGCAATCGCCCGTGGGGTGAAGTGTGGCCCGGCGGCGAGACTTTCTAAGGCAGGAGCGAACTGCCGTTCTGATCGTTACAAATAGCGTTCGTACACAGACGGCATACCTGAAAGCCATCAAAAGGTTGGCTCGCTTCCGGCCATCAGCAACAACGATCCGGGCGGTCCCGGGCGACCAACAGGCAGTCTTGAGCAAGCTGAACACGCCGGCCGTTGCCACCGAAGCGCAGACGAGGTCTGGGTGGTCGTCGACGAGGATGGAGTCGACCGCGAGGATTTTGCTGGCAAGATCGCGGACGCGGGGCCCAAGGTAAAGGGTGCGCCTTCTTGGAGAGCGGTGGTCTCGCGTTCCTGTTTCGAGGTCTGGTTGGCAGGGGTGGAGGAACCCGATGGCGATCTGCTTCCGCCGTCGCCTGGGTCGCACGTGGGCCTCTTGGTTGCACGTCTGCTGCGGGAGACCTGAATCGGGCGGTGGCAGCGGTGGCGGTGGTGCTGTCCTTCAGGGGCGCGTTCTTGTCGGTGGTGCGCTATAGGGTTGTTTAGTGCGGATCTGATCAGTAGGCAATGGGGCGAAGTGCTGTGGCGCAAGACGACGTGGTTTCAGGGTTTCAGAACGGATACCGGAGCGTTTTTCGGTTTCCTCTTAGGCGTGGTGAGACTGAGAGCAGTGTGGCTGAGGCATACGTGTGTGACTGGCTTGGGACCCGTAGGCGCGGGGTGGATGCTGAGGCTCTGGATGGGTGGGATGGGGTCAGTGATGTAACCCTGCCGAGCGGCACAAAGGTTGAGTCGGTTAGTTACCAGGACGAACGCAGCGGCAGGTCGGCCGTGCGGTATCGGGCAACGGATGATGCGGACCGGGGACGCTATCGGGTTAGCGTCACTGCTTTTGCCAGTCGCAAGCGCGGCCCCGACGTTGCGTTCTTAGTGGAGGTCGCACGGGACGTTGGGACGCAGGAGCAGGCGGTGGCGGCGACGCATCCTCCTCGTATCGTTCCCACGGTTCTGAATGACCGACGCGCGATGGATGGGGAAACCAGGTTGCAGGGGGTTCCTCGTGCTATTCAACTTGGTGACGTTGACGAACTGCTGACCGCTGTCGAGGACGGTGAGCGGGTGGCTCCGCTGATAGTGGCTGCGTCGCCAGAGTCGCCGGCGGATGATCGTTGGCGTGAGGTGGTTAAGCAGTTGACGCAGACCGCGGTGGGGACGGCGGCGGTGTACGCGGTTGCGGCCAGTGCGGTCGATGAACTGAACCAGAGGTTGCCTGAGCCGCTCAGGGTTGGCGCGGGGCAGGTTCGGACGATCGCGCCGAAGGTGAATATGGCGAACCCCGTGATGAGGCGGCATCCGCTTTGGACGGCGGCCGACCTGGCGCTTGCGCTGGATGACAAGGGAGAGCCATTGCCGCAGGCAGTGGAGCAGATGGCGCTTAGCCCCCGCATGAGTCTGCTCGGGGCGGTGTTGCCTGCTGACTTGCGACGGATAGCGCAGCTGTTGGATAAGGAGGAGCGCCGAAAGGATGTTGAAGAGAAGGTAGAGGAGCGTGTGGCGGACGCGCTGGCGGGACCGGTCGGTGTGGAGGGGCCTGAGACGCCTGAGGTGCCTGAGACTTCTGCGTCCGCCCAGGTTCCCGAGGCTTCTGTAGCTCCCGTGGTTCCTGAGGTTTCCAAGGGTGCTGTGGTTTCTGGGGTTGGGAGTCGGTTGCGGGCGCGGTTCCCACGGCGTTCGGAGCTTCACGCTTCGGGCACGGGTGGCGATTTCTGGCCCAGTTTCAGCGCATTGGTTGCGAAGTGGCTGGGGAAGGACCTGGGAGAAATCTCGGAGGCATCGGTTGAGTCGGACATCAGAGAGCTGGACGTTCGGATCACTAGGGAGAGGGAAGCGGCTGTCGTCACTGAGGTCCACTTGAGCACAGTGGAGCGCGAGCGTGACGACTTGCTGGTGCAGGTGGCGGGGCTTAAAGAGGAGAGTGACTCACTGGCTGCGCAGCTTGAGGCCAGCCAAGCCGAGGTAGCGGCACTTACGAAGGTTGCGGAGGGGATGCGGGGCCAACTTGAAGAGTTGCAGGTAGCGGTTGAGGTGCCGGAGCAGAACGGTACTCCATCCCCGGGAGTTGCGGACTTGCAGCGGAAGCTGGCGCAGGCAGCACAGAGTCTGGGTGAGCCACGGGACGAGGTGGGGGAGGCTCTGGACTTGCTCTCTCAGCATCTGGATCCGATCTTGCAGCAGAGTCTGGCAGGCTACCTGAAGGGCCTGGACTGGACGGCGGTGCTGCGGCAACTGGATGTTGCAAAGGGGCGGGAACCCGGCTTCTATCAGGCCACGGATCCGGCGGCGCAGCTGAGAATGTTGACCGAGCCTCTTGGAAACCTCGGGTACTACTTCGAGGTGGACAACCTTCGCACGGTTTCGACCACTGCGCAGCAGCTCCGGGCGCTACGGAACAGGTGGGCGCACTACGACTCGTTTGAGCCCTGGGATGTCGTGCGGGCTTACGGGTCCGTCTACCAGTTGCTCTCGGTGCTTGAAGATACGGACGGGGCGCTGCAGGCCCAAGAAAAGATGAATCAGGTGCAGTTGGGGTACGCGCTTGGAGACTTGCAGTCTTTGGGAACACCTGTTGTGGCTCCGGATTCCGCCCTGAAGGGTGGGCCTGCGACTCCTGCGGTTGACGACGCGGTCGAGCCGAGTGAAGTGGTGATGGTGCGCGCTGGTGGGGAGGAAACACCTCTGGTCGGGGCGGCAAGGTTGCGGTACGTGCCGTGGCAGGTGACTGAGGGCAGGTCTAGGGAGACCTTGGATGAGCTTTCGGTGCCGAAACACCGGGAGCTGGTTCAGAGTGTCGTGGAAGAAATCGTGGATTTTGAGGGCCCGATCTCGCTTGAGCGGCTGATCAGCCTAGTGGGCGCGGAGTTCGGGTTTCTGCGTGTCAGGGGCTCCAGACGCTATGACATCGAGAGGCAGATTCGGAGGGCCCAGGTCCAGGTCGACAGGGACGGGTTTGTCTGGCCATCGCAGTTGGACCCGGAGAGTTGGAAGGAGTTTAGGCCGTCGGGCTCCGAGGTGGTTCGCGATTTTGTCGACGTGAGCCCGGTGGAGATCAGGAACGCGGCCAACTTCATCTTGGAACGGAAGCCCTGGTTGGCTGGTGAAAACCTGCACCGGGAGGTTCTGCAGACGTTCGGGCGTAGCCGCTTGACGCCGCAGGTGCAGAAGCACATGGTTAGGAGCCTCGGAGCGGGCGCGTAGCGGCGCCTCTTCGAGTGCGCTTAGTATTCAGTGTGGCCGGGGTTGGTCTCCCAGGCTTCAAACGGAGCATGGCGATCGTCAAGCTTCAGGTGCTCGATCTCAGCGTCTGTCACTGACTTGAGTCCGCTGCAAAGCTGAGTGTAAAAGGCGGAATCATCGAAGCCGGCCGCGGCCGCGTCGTCCTGGGTGGCAGCGTAAACGATTCGGTCGACTCGCGCCCAGAGTGCAGCTGTGAGGCACATGGGGCAGGGTTGGCAGGAGGCATACAGGGTCGAGCCGGAAAGGTCGAACCCTTCGTTCGCTGCCGCGGCGCGAATAGCCTGGACCTCCGCGTGGGCGGTTGGGTCGTTTAGGGCCGTTACTCGGTTGGTGCCGTCGTACTCGTTGCCGCTTGCGGTTACCAGCACTGCGCCGAAGGGCCCACCGCCGTCCCCCACGTTCTCTACGGCTAGGCGGATTGCTTTTTCGGTGAGCAACTTGTCGTCCATGTCCCGCTCCTCTAGTTGACTTCCCTTTGATTTAGTTGGCTTCCCTTTGATTCTCGCAGCAATCGACGGCGCCAACAGCGAATCACGCCGCCAGACCGCTTCGGCCGCGGGTTGTCCCCGCTCGGGTTTGAGGTAACGATTCGTTTGGTTGCGGGTTGTCGCCGGAAAACACGGCATTTGAGGCTTCTGGTGGGGACAACCCGCGGCCTGAGCGGTGTGGTGATGGTCGGGTTGCGGGTTGTCGCTGCTTGGCTTGAGGTAAGGATCCGTCTGGCTGCGGGCTGTGGCTGGGAAACAAGGCTTTTGAGGGCTTTAGGTGGGGACAACCCGCGGCCTGAGCGGTGTGGTGGTGGTTGGGCCGCGGGTTGTGGTGTTGCTCTGCTGGACACAGCTTTAATCGCCTTTGGCGTACGACCTCGCTGGCGGCGGTTGCCGTTGGGGGTGGGACGCGCAACCCTCTGGGCAACTACGCGGGGGACCCACGCTCCCACGGCCACCCGTCCATCAGCGAATGCCTTCAGCAACTGTTAATCGGCATCTTGTTTGGCACAGAACGCCAACGATCTGCGTGTCATGCACTCTGGTGTGGGGTCGTGGCTCTCAGATGGTTTGATAGCGAGCTTTTCCGGCCACAAGGGTCTACCGGTCTGCATCCGTTGTGTTCCGGTGTACGGTCGTGGCGCTCTGGCGGCGTCACAAGGCCCCACTCCCGCCACAAGGGGCTGTCGATCTGCTTTCGATGCACTCTGGTGTAGGGCGGTGGCTTCCAGATGGCCTGGCTGGTGTGTGAGGCTTCTGGCGGGGGACAACCCGCGGCCGGACGGGTGTGGTGGTGGTTGGGCTGCGGGTTGTGGCGGGGAAACAGGGTTCTTGAGGCTGTGGTTGGTAACAACCCGCGGCCGAAGCGGAGATAACCCGCGGCCGGAGCGGAGCCTGGTGTGTGAAAAGGTAGGCGTATGGATATCGATGTGGATTCTAAAGATTCCGGTGGCTTTGATGGCTTCGGTGGCTTTGATGGCTTCGGTGGCTTTGATGGCTTTGATGGCTTTGATGGCTTTGATGGCTTCGGTGGCTTTGATGGCTCCGGTGGTTTCGATGGGTCTGGGGGTCTTTGCCGGTGATGGCTCCGGCGCGGCCGGGTTCTGTTGTGGAGGTGGGGGACGCGCGTTTTAGCGTGCTGACACCCTCCCTGATCCGGATGGAGTATTCACCCACTCGGCGCTTCCGCGATGAAGCGACGCAGGTCGTCATCAACCGGGACTTTCCGGTGCCTGAGTTCTCCGTCAGCCAGCATGACGGCCGGGTAGAGATCCGCACCGAAAAACTGAGGGTGACGTATCGGGGAGGGCCGTTTGGTCCCTCGTCCCTCTCTGTCGCAATGCTGGCCGCCGCGCAGAACTCGCACAACACGACGTGGCACTACGGGGACCCCGAGTTCGCGACATACCCAATGTTTGGGAACCAGGGTGGAACCGCGAGGACCCTGGATGAGGTCGATGGGGAGATTGCGCTGGAGCCGGGGCTGATTTCCTCGTTCGGATACTCGACTCTGGATGACTCGGACTCGCTGTTCTTGACCCGAGACGGATGGGTGGCCGCGCCGGAGTTCGAAGAAGAAGACCTGTACTTCTTCGGGTACGGGCTTGATCATGCCGCGACGTTGCGGGCGTTCTTTCACCTGACGGGTCCATCGCCGTTGCTGCCCAAGAAGACACTTGGCAACTGGTGGAGTCGTTTCCATGCTTACAGCGCTGAAGAATACCTGGGGCTGATGGACAGCTTCGCTGCGGCTCGGGTGCCGATGGCTGTGGCGGTGGTGGATACGGACTGGCACCTGGTTGACATCGACCCGGCCCTGGGGACGGGGTGGACGGGGTACACGTGGAACCCCGAGCTGTTCCCGGACCCGGAGGCTTTCCTGGATGGGCTACACGAACGCGGCATGCTGACGACCCTGAACGTTCACCCGGCGGACGGGGTGCGTCGGCACGAGGACGCCTATGAGCAGATGGCGGCCGCTTTGGGGCTGGACCCCCAGGTGGGTGAGGAGATCGCTTTCAACATTGCGGACAGACGGCTCGCAAAGGCCTACTTTGAGTATCTGCACCATCCACACGAAGAGGCCGGTGTCGATTTTTGGTGGGTGGACTGGCAGTCGGGGGCCGAGTCGGGTGTGGCTGGGCTGGACCCGCTGTGGATGCTGAACTTCCTGCACTACACGGATAACGCTCGTGAAGGGAAGCGACCCGTCACGTTCTCCAGGTACGCCGGGCCGGGGTCGCACAGGTACCCGATTGGGTTCTCCGGAGACACGATCATTTCCTGGGAATCTCTGGCGTTCCAGCCCTACTTCACGGCTGCGGCGGCGAACATCGGGTACTTCTGGTGGAGCCACGACATCGGCGGTCACATGCTCGGGGTGAAGAATAACGAGCTGGCGACCAGGTGGGTGCAGTTCGGGGTGTTCAGCCCGGTGATGAGACTGCACTCGTCGAACTCGTTGTTCGGGTCGAAGGAGCCCTGGATGTACGGGGCTGCGGCAGCTTCGGTGCAAGAGGAGTTCTTACGGCTCAGGCACCGGTTGGTGCCGTACTTGTACACGGCGATGTGGGACTCGTTTACTTCGGGGACTGCGCCGGTGCGGCCGATGCATTACGAGTGGCCGCAGCCGTTGGAGGCTTACGCGGCCCGGGGGCAGTACATGTTCGGGCCGGACATCTTGGTAGCGCCGATCGTGGAGCCGGGAGACCCGGTGACGGGGCTGGGCTCTGTGGACGTGTGGTTGCCGCCAGGGGAATGGATCGACTTCTTCACCGCGGTCCGTTACCGGGGCGGGCGCAGGGTGCGGATGTTTAGGCCTCTGGAAAGCATCCCGGTGCTGGTGCGCTCCGGAGCTTTGGTGCCTTTGGCGGTGGATCCGATGGCGCCGATCGAGCCTTTTGAGGAGGCGCTGGAGTTCGTGGTGTTCCCTGGGTCTTTCGGGGCTGCGGGCTCGTCGGGTTCTGTGGGCTCGTCGGGGTCGTCGGAATGCTGGGTATCCGAGTCTTCCGGGCATCTGGTTGAAGACAACGGGGCACTGGACCCTGCCAAGGGTGAGGTGACTTGGTGGGTGAGGTGGGAGGATGCCGGCTCCCGGGACGCTGCGCTTCCTTTGATTTCAATGGGGGCGGTTCCAGATTCGGTCTCAATGGGGTCCTCAATGGGGTCTGTTGCAGGTTCAGGCGAGGCGGTAGCAGGCGCAAGCGGTGATGCGGTTATCGGTTTGGGCGAGGGCTCCTCGGTCTTGATCAACTTCAAGGGCTCTTTCGACCCGGGGGTGCCCTCGGAGAAAACGGTGACATTGCGGATCCCTGCGTGCGCGGGTGTGGCGTCGGTGAGCGTGAACGGCCGGGCTGTCCCTGCTGGGGTCCGGGCCGCGGATGGGTCATGGGTTGTGGAACTGGGGAAGCTGGAGTTCGCGCGGGGCCTAGAAGTGCGGTTGGAAGGCGTGGAGTTCGACCCGGGCTTGCAGCGGGACCTGGTGTTCGGGCTGCTCCGGGATGCACAGATCGCCTTTATGGACAAGGAAGGCGCGTGGCGGGAGTACGAGGAGGCGGTGGGGAGGGGGGACACCTCGTCCGCTATCCCCGGCTGGGTTGCGCTCGACCTGCCGACGAGCCTGCTTGGTGCGTTGGTTGAGGTCGTGGGGGCTTAGGTAGCGGCACTGGGGTTTTGAGCGCCCGAGCGAGCGTAGAAGGGGATTCTGGCGCGCTCAACGCCATCCAGCCGCAGGGCAACGTGGTACTCACCGGCCTCTGGGAGCTCCACACCCGTGAAGTCTATGGGCATCGGAAGGTACGTCGACGTGCCGTCGGCGCTTTCTACAACGAACTCCCCCTCGATGAGAGCTAGTGGCGCGGGCTGGTCTTGGTCCTTAGCCGCCTGCACGGTGATTTCGACGGCGACTGACCGGCCGGAATCGCTACTGGAGACCTCCACTAGCACCGCAAGCCACATGCGCATGGGTGCTGGGTACTCGTCATGCCAGAGTACGTTGAGACCTGCGCCCAAGACCCCCAGCGTTCCCTCACGCACGTTTGCAGCATCGCATAGTGCGGCCATGGCTAGCCTCATCTCAGCCCTCGATCCTCTTCCGTTCCGGCCTTGTGGCGCTAACCGCAGTCGGTGTCGCGTCCTGAAGTCTGATTCGAGTGCGCATGGCATCGACCTGCCCTGCGTTCACGTATGTGCCATCCAGGATGATGTTGTCGGGAGCGTCCCCCTCGTGTGCCACGAGCGCCAAGACGCGAGTGCCTCCTGGCGACCCAGCAGTCTTGTTCACAAACGCCGTGATCTTGTGGTCGCGAGAGGGGGATCGACGTCGGCGGCGGCCGATCTCACGCAGACCCGGTTCTTCAGGTTGCGCTCCAAGCTCAAGGCCATAGCCCATGGCTCGGAGATACCTAGCGAGGGTGCTCAGGTAGAGGTTCTGCTCTCCGGAAAGCACTTGCGACACGCGGCCGGCTGACACATCTAGACGCTTGGCCAGTTCCTGCTGGGAGAGTGCGGAGGCGCGGAGAGCTTCATGAAGGAGGGCGCCAGCGCGATTTGCGGCACGCGCAGCTGACATCTCAATCGGGCCGCGCATCGGGTCGCGAACGACGTCGCCTACGGTGACGTCTTCAATCATCTGATCGGTCAAGGGACAAATCCTCTCGCCTTACTGTGCTAGAGAGTTGAAGGTCTCTCTCTGTTGTCTTCTGTGATTGTTTCGGGAAATGGTGTCCAAGCCGGATGATCCCCGCCCGGCCGAACTGTTCGGGGAGGCAGTGTACTTTTCTTCCGAGCTCGAACTCGACGTCTGAGTGTTGCGTACATGGCGAGCCCCGCCCGTCCGTGTCGTAGAACGTGAGCCTGAGGTTAGTGATCTTGAGTTCCCATATGCCGTTGTCAAGATAGTTCAGGTGTTGGGGACTCGGGTCGTAGCCATCGGCAAGGTTCTCGATTTCGGCGAGGAGCCTTGCATAGAGCTTTGCTTGGTAGGCATCGGGTAGCTCATCAGCCAGCGGGTCGCACCATATGTGTCCTTCTAATTCATCCAAAAGGTCCGAAGCAGGCGAACTCCCATCCTTTCGGATCGCGCACTCAATGGTTGCGTAGCGCCCCTCGTTGACCTTTCTTCTCTCAGCTTTAGTCAATCCTAAACCGCCCCCGCCGTCAACGCCTTCACACGCTTCGCTCAAGGTACGCGATGACCTAGAATCGTGCTTCCTGTTATGTCTGGGCTGTGGACAGAGGCCCATCGGAGTGGGCAGACAGAGCTCCTTCTGACCCCGAGTTGATGGGTCGAGGTCAGGCAAACCCCCTGTGCGGCCCTGTTGCCCCACGTTCAGAGAGTCTTGTGAGCTCACCACGGACAAGGTAACTAGTTCGAGGTGCTTCGAAACGTCACAGGTTCCGTGGCGCGAGCAGCTACAGATGCTGTGCTTAGTCAGCCTCAGTCATGATTAGGGCGACTTCTGTTTCTTTGACTGCAACGGTGGTTTGCCCGACCGGTTCTAGGACCCCGGGATCCTCGTGCGTTCCAACTTGCTCGGCTAATGCGTCCTCTGGCAGCTTCTAGGGCACCCAGGTGGCAGCTTCCGCTAGCGTAGAAGCCACGGTCGGCCGCGCGCATCGCGTGGAAGCCGGTGCTGGCGCGCGTTGGGGCACTTGTCGGCTTCTCCGCAGTCAAGAGTCCTTGGAGATTGAGAAGGTGAGGGGCTATGTCTAACCCATCGAGCGACAGCGGTCTTGGCGACAATGAACCAGAGCAACCCCGATCGCCTATGTTGCCCAGTGACTCAGCGTGGGCCACGAGCAGGCCGGCTTGGCCCGGAGAAGACGGCCTTGACAAAGCGCCGGACACGGGAGCTCGGTGGCGTCGCTACCCAATAGCCCTGAGCGGTTCGGCACTCATCTCTTTACTCATCTTCATGCTTCCCGCGTTCCTCCACGACCACGGTCGCGTGGGCGAAGTCCTAGCGGCCAATGGTCTTGGGCTGTTGCCGATTTTCGCCGCTGTCATGCTGTTGACTTCCGTGCCCGCCATCTTCTACCGGGCGCGCTGGGCGACAACCCTCGCTGGGACTGTCGGGATCCTGGTGAGCCTTGCCCTGTTCGGCTCGCTGGCACTTGTGAGCCTCGCAGCTGTTTCCTTGGGTACGGGTTTCTTTGCCTTCTGGGGCATAGGTTGGTGGTTGCTGTGGGTCGCTTCGGTCGCGTCCTTCGTGCTGTCTATCTTTGTCCTCGTCGGGAAAGAGTGATTGGTAGGCGTCGCTCGTTTTCCAGAGGTGTGGCCTGTGGGGGTTTTCCATACGTGTGGCCCTGTTCTCCAGAGGTGCGGCATGTGGGGGTTTTCCCCAAGCTGAGAGTCTTGGACGCCTTGCGATTGCTCAAGTGGGTGAACCTTGGGTATGCGTGTTCAAGAGTGCGACCTTGCTTTCACATCCAGGGCGAACCGTGTGCCGGGGCGGTCGGAAAAGGGAGTGGGCTGGGCTGAGGTTGCCCATGGGTGTCATGTCAGCGGAGCTGTGTTAGGTCACGAGTCAGTGCCTTGGGAGACGCGACGTGCCGTTGCCGAGGCTCGCATTCGGGCGGTGCACCGGCAGATGTCGAGGCATGGCGAACCACTCTTCACGGGAGAGTCGGGCCTTGTGGCTCGAGGTCTACCGACCTGGTGGGATAACCCGGACGTGACGGTGCGGAGGCCTAGGCGATCCTCTCAGCCGGTGGCGCTGAAACCTGTTTGCCAGGGAGAGGTTTGCGTGTCTGGGGTGAGGGTGCGGCAGGTGGCGGCGGCACCCTCGTACGAAGAGGTGACACCAGAGAGGGTGAACGAACTCTACGTGGCTCCTGCGGCGCTGACTCTGGTCGACCTGTGCAGGGAGAGCCACGCAGCCCAGGCGTTCTATGGGGCTTCCGTGCTGCTTGACCGGCTCGCCGGATTTGACCGTTTCAAGTTTGACGAGTCGCAAGCGCGCCTTTCCGGGGTGCGGCGAAGGTTGGCTGAGGAGCTCCTCGAGTACAGGGGATTGAGGGCGGTGCCGAGAGCAAGAGCCTTGGTCGAGTGTGTCCCGGTTGGTTTTGATTCACCCGCCGAAGCTGTGGTGGCTTGGTTGGTCCTTGCAATGTTGTCTCACGAAGCGCAGGTGGTCTCTCAGTTTCCGGTGTCGACGCCTTCGGGCCCAGCATTCATCGACGTGGCGCTACCCGACTACAAGATCGCTTTGGAAATAAGTGGCGTCGGTAAGTTTGATGAAACGGGGGAGGGCAGGGATCGCGTGACTCGGTTCCTTGTGAGGCAGCAGGACTTGCTCGACGCTGGGTGGCTGAGCATCAACATCAGGGCTGAAGAGGTCTTTGACCTGCTTAGTCTTGCCAGAACTCTTTACCAGCGGTTGCAGCCTCGGGGCGTGCCAATCGGTGAGCCGCGTGGTGTCCTGTGGTAACGGCAGACGCCGGAGCTGTTCCATCGGGATCGCCGGTATTGAGCTTCGTCGGGGGTCATCGCTGTCTAGGACTACCGGTAGCGGGTAAGACCTTCGGTGTCGGGTAAGACCTTTGGTGTTGGGCAAGGCCTTCGGTGTTGGGCAAGCCCTTCGGTGTCGGGTAAGACCTTCGGCGCCCAGTTCTTTTATTCCGATCGCCCGTGGTGAGTACTTCCGCCGCGATCGCGATGCTGGGGTCGGGTTGGGTCTAGTCCGTTCGGTTAGGGTTGGTCGAGTCTTTCGTTTTGGCCCCGGACTGAACGGAGTAAGGGATCGTTGCACCCCGGCCGAACGGAGCACGTGGTTGTTTGACCCCGACCGAACGGAGTACGAGAATAACGCTGTAATCTATTAGTTTTGGCCCTACTGCGTTCGGCTGGGGTCGACTGGGCGGCTACTGCGTTCGGTTGGGGTTGCCTGGGCGGCTACTGCGTTCGGTTGGGGTTGCCTGGGCGGCTACTGCGTTCGGTTG
>CAYFRO010000021.1:0-27639 GCA_964345565.1 uncultured Actinomyces sp. | reverse complement strand
GTGGAGTTGGCTACCTGTGTGTCAAGGCTGTCCGTGGATGAAGACTTGCCGCGGGTGAAGACTTGCCGCGGGTGAAAGCTGACCACGGATGAGGGGCGCCCACGTGCAGGCTGTCCGCGCGTGATAGCTACCCGCGTGCGAGGGCTATCTGCTGGATTTTAGCCTCAGGCTTGCACAGATGACGACTGCCCGACCGATTAGTGGCCTGACTTAGCGCCACTAGCGTGGACCTTAAACATCGCGCGGCCAGCGCAAACAAAACCTGGAGCGCCAAAAATCCTTCAAGAGGTCCAAACCAGGTCAGGCTCGCGTCACCCTAGAGGACGCCGTCTAACCCACAGCAAAAACCAGACCTAACCCACAGCAAAAGAACCGAACCAACACAATGTCGATCCGGCTCCTTTGCTGTACGCGAGCGTTAGGCGTCTAGGTCCTGCTCAATCAGGGCCGCGATTGCGTCGACTGCCTCAGGGTTGTCAGACTCAACGATGAGCTCCGCACCCTTCTCGGCACCTAGCGTCATGATCATCATCGACGAGGCGGCATCTACCGCGTCGTCCTCATCATCCTCTACCAGACGCAAAGTGATTTCGTCATCGTAATCGGCTGCTGCGTTTGCAACGACTGTTGCGGGCCGCGCGTGCAGACCGACTGCCGAACCGACCACTGCCTTTTTGCTTGCCATCTTGTTCTCCTTCTTAACGGTTTTGTTCTCACGTTAGTGTTCTGCCTTGGAAATAGTGTCTGGTTCGCGGGGACGTTTACGCGTCATCTTCTTTCGACGCGTCCTCCGTCAGAACTTCCAGAGCCCTTTGCTTCGCATCTGCCGGGGACAGCGCCTTCAAGGCCGCCTCCGCAGCCCTGACGCACTGGTCCTGCGTGACCTGGCCAAGCTGAACCCCAACAGCTGCTACGGCCGCTGGGGCCATCGAAAGGGACGTTATCCCGAGCCCAGTCAGGACGCACGCAAGCACCGGATCGGCTGCTGCCTCACCACAGACCCCAACCGGCTTACCCGCCTTCTTCCCTGCAGCAGCGGCGTTTGCCACCAGATTCAATACCGCTGGCTGCCACGGGTCAGTGAGGTGAGCTAAGCCCGGCGCCATTCGGTCCGCGGCCATCGTGTACTGGGTGAGGTCGTTGGTCCCGATGGACATGAACTCGACCTCATCTAGAAAGGCATCGGCAAGAACCGCGACCGAGGGGACCTCAACCATGATTCCAGTCTTCAATCCCCGCTCTTCTGCTTGCTTGGCGAAACGCTTGGCCTCGTCGATCGTTGCGATCATCGGCGCCATTACCCAGACGTCCGACGGCTCTTCGTCAGGGAACTCCTTCTTTTGGATTTCCTTGGCCGCCGCGATGCCGTCCAGCTGACGTTCCAAGAGGCCCTCACGGTCGAAGGACAGCCGCACGCCGCGAACGCCGAGCGCCGGGTTTTCCTCGTGCTCGTGCTTCACGAAGGGAACCGGCTTGTCGGTGCCAGCGTCAAGCGTACGGATGACGACCTTCTCGCCAGGGAATGCATTTAGGACCTCTGCGTAGAGTTCCCCCTGCTCCTCTACCGTGGGTTCTACTTGCGAAGAGAGGAATCCAAGCTCTGTGCGGAACAGGCCGACGCCCTCCACGGGACTTTCCGCTGCCTGACGTGAGTCGGCCCCATCCTGAACATTCGCTAGTAGCTGGACAGGTTCGCCGGAGGCCAGCTTCGCCGGTCCCGTCCAGTTGCGAATGGCCTCACGTCGTTTCGCATCCTTCTTGACCAGCTTCCGCGCCTTCTTCGGCTTGACCCCGGTGGTAACCTTGCCCGTCGTTCCATCAACCAGCACGGAGAGGCCCTCGGGGACCGCTGCGTCAAGACCCGGCACGGCGACAACGCATGGGATCCCAAGCTGGCGAGCAATGATGGCCGTGTGACTGGTCGGGCCGCCCTTCTCGGTCACTAATGCAACGACCTTCTCCGGGTTCAGGAGCGCCGTGTCTGCGGGTGCAAGGTCCTGGGCCAACAATGCTACAGGGTGATCAAGCTCGGGGATCCCGGGCTCCGGCACACCGAGGAGTTCAGCGCTGACCCGGTCACGGATGTCCTTCAGGTCGGCCGTCCGATCCGCCATCAGGCCGCCCAGCTTCTCGAAGCGCGCAACAAACGTCGCCATGGTTTCAGCTGTTGCCTTCGGAGCGGTGGCGCCAGCGGCAATCAGTTTGTTAGCCGCCCTGATCCACCCGCGGTCTTGCGCCAGGTCCGCCGTCGCGTTCAGGACCTCTGCAGCTTCGCCCTTGCTCGCGTTGGCTCGCGCCACGTAGCGGGAGGCGACAGTGGCGACTGCTGCCAAGAACTTGTCTTTCTCTGCCTGCCGATCCTGTTCCGGCACTTCTTGTTCGTCGAGGGTTGGTAGCTCAAACGCGCGTAGCCACGCTGCGGGCGCATAGGCGATTCCGGGTACTACGCCCGTTCCTTGAAGGTGGTGTTGTTTCGCCGTGATCGCTGCGGCTTCGTCGCCGACTTTCTCACTTGCAACCTCGGTCTTCTTACTGCTCATTTTTCGTTCCTTTGGCTTGTTAATCTGGCGATGTGCATAGTCAGATAGAGGGTTTCTTCAATGCTGACCGGATGACCTAAACGCAACTCAAGTAACATCGCAACGCGCGCCGCACACTGGTGTTCTTCAGGGTGAGCGTCAAAAATAGCGCTGGAGTAAGAGGGGCCGAGCTCATCGTGTAACCCGCTCTCTTTCACGCGGACAAAGAAATAACGCAGGTGGGTGATGAACCGCGCGGCGGCAACTCCAGTTGTGTCGATGCCGTCGAAAGAGGAAGCGACAATCTGCAAAACCTCGCCGATGACGTCGGTCATCTGGTAGGCCGCGGTCATGCCCTCGGTCGCAAACGCCGCATTAACCAAGTGCAGAGTGACCGACACGGCCTCGTCCTCAGGGAGCTCCACATCAATCCGACTATTGACCATTGCAACGATCTTCCGGGCCACCTCCAGCTCCTTTGGGTAGAGGTGGGCGATGTCTGTTCGAAGCGGATACTCCATTGCCAGGCCTCGCCTGATGCGGACTATCGCAAAGCTGAGGTGATCTGCGAGTGGGACTATCAACCCGGAACGAAGCTCAATATCCAGCTCTCTTCTGGCGATCTCCAGCGCGTCCACAGCCAAAGCAATGTGCTCAGGGGGAATCTCACCGATCAGCTCGGCGAGTTCGAAGGGGCTCTGTCCCTCGGTCGGAACAAACGCGCGAACGACCTTTTCGCGGTTGACCGGCTGGCCGGCCTTAGCCTGGTACCCCAGGCCTCGACCAGTCAGCACGACCTCCCGTCCTTGGCCATCGAGAGCAAGAACAACGTTGTTGTTGAGGACCTTGAAGATCTTCATCGGTTCACCCTTACTCTCAATGCCAACCTAGCCTCGTGCCCAGGCCTTACTTGCCGTCGTCCAGCGCGGCGCCGTTTGAGGCGATGATGTTCTTGTACCAGTCAAACGACTTCTTCTTGTACCGGTCCAAAGTGCCTTCACCATCGTCATTCCGGTCGACGTAGATAAACCCGTAGCGCTTACTCAGTTGTGCGGTCGAGGCTGACACCAAGTCAATGGGTCCCCAGGACGTGTAACCCAGCAGGTCCACACCGTCCTTCACCGCTTCCCTCGCCTGCACCAAGTGATCGTTCATGTACTTGATCCGGTAGTCGTCGATGACGGTGGGCACGCCCTCGACCTCGACCAACTCGTCGACCGCACCGAGTCCGTTCTCCACGATAAAGAGCGGTTTGCCCCAACGTTCCCAGTAGGTATTCAGGATGATGCGGAGACCCTGCGGGTCGATCTGCCAGCCCCACTCTGACTGGGGCAGCGTCGGGTTGGGGACCCCACCCATGATGTTGCCCGCTCCCGGCTCCACGGAGGGATCAGCGGTCTCGCACAGGCTCATGTAGTAGCTGAAAGACACGAAGTCGACCGTGTTCAGCAGGTCTTCCATGTCCTGATCCGTGATTTCCAGTTCCACACCGAGCTCGCTCAGTTTCCGCTTGAAGTACCCCGGGTACTCCCCGCGAGTGTGAACGTCACCGAAGGCAAGGTTGCTCCACTGCGCTTCCATGGCAGCAACAGCATCGTCCGGAGATGGTGTCAGTTGGTAAATCGGAGCAGCAATGATCATGCAACCGACCATCAGGTCCGGGTTGATCTGATGCGCCAGACGCGTGACCCTGGCGGATGCAACCAGTTCGTGGTGCATTGCCTGGTACAGGTCCTGAGCCGAGAGCTCTTCCTTCGGAGTCCAAATCCCACCCGAAAGCAGTGGGTGGTGGAGCATCGCGTTGATCTCGTTGAACGTCAGCCAGTACTTCACCCTGTCCCCGAAGCGTTCGAAGAGGACCTTCGCGTAGCGTTCGTAGAAGCCGATCATCTCCCGTGAGGCCCAGCCATCGTACTTCTTGGCCAAGTGCAGTGGGGTCTCGTAGTGGCTGATTGTCACCAGGGGCTCAATACCGTGTACGAGGAGCTCGTTGATGAGGTTGTCGTAGAACTGCAAGCCCTCTTCGTTCGGCTCTTCCTCTTCTCCTGTCGGGAAGATCCGGCTCCAAGCGATCGAGAAGCGGTAGACCTTAAAACCCATCTCGGCGAACAGGGCAACGTCTTCCTTGTACCGGTGGTAGTGGTCGATGCCGACCAGCTTCAGGTTGTCTTCTGTCGGCTCCTCGGTCGGAGGAGACATGACGCCATGGGGCATTACGTCTTGGATGGACAGGCCTTTGCCGCCCTCGTTGTACGCGCCTTCCAGCTGGTTGGCGGCCGTCGCCCCGCCCCAGAGGAATCCTTCTTTGAACGTGTCTTTCATGCTTTTCCCTCCCCTAAACCGTTGCGACCATGGTGGACGAACCCTGCGTGACCTGGGCAGGGTCGGCTGTGACCACGTCCGACAACTTCTTTGCGTTAGTAATGATGACGACCGTTGTGGTGTCGAACCCGTCCTTTGCGACCGCGTCCAAGTCGACAACCGCTAAGGTGTCGCCCTTCTTCACCATCTGACCTTTCTCAACCTTGGGTTCGAAGTGCTTACCGTCAAGTTGGACGGTGTCGAGGCCGATGTGGACCAGGACTTCAACGCCGTCGCCGGACTTGATTCCGAAGGCGTGGCCCGACTTCGTTGCAACAACGACTTTGCCGCTGACCGGCGCTACAAACGTGCCGCTGCTGGGGATGAGTCCATATCCGGGGCCCATAGCTCCGGACGCAAACACCTTGTCGTTGACCTCGGAAAGAGGAACGGTCTTGCCTGGGGCAGGCGCGCCAACCTCTTCGATCGCTCCACCTTCGGCATCTAGGGCCTTGATGGTGTCCTGCTCGGAGTCAGAGTCTGGAACGGCAGAAGCTTCATCCTCTTTCTCACGATCCATGAAGAAGAAGGTAAGCAGGAAAGCGGTGACCATGGCGACAACGGTGCCGATAATCATGAACGTGAAGTTGCCGTGGCTCAGGAAAGCGGGATAGGCAAGCAGCGAGGGGAACACGAACGCGTTGCTGGCCAACTCACCGATTCCGATGATCGCGCCGCCGACAGCCCCACCGACGATCCCAAAGTAGAACGGGAGCTTCAGAGGCAGGTTGACGCCGTAGATTGCGGGCTCGGTGATCCCTGCCAGGAAACCTGAAACCGCGGCAGGGCCGGCAACCTCGCGACGCTTTGCTGAGCGAGAGCGGATGAAGACCGCAAGGGTAGCAGCGGCTTGCGCCAAAACGGCAGCCATTAGCGGCGGAGCAAGCAACGTGATGCCGGTAGTGGCAAGGTCGTTGAGCATGACGGGGATGAACGCCCAGTGCATTCCGAACATTACGAAGACCTGCCACAGTCCACCCATGATCGCGCCGCCCAGCCACGGCAGGGAGGTCATTAGGAACGCGATGCCGTCGGAAAGCCACTGCGCGATGATCGTGGTCACCGGACCAACAGTCATTAGCACAAGCGGGACCATGATAAAGACCGTGAGTAGCGGCGTGGTGAAGTTGCGGAGCCAGTGCGGCAGGATCTTGTTGAGGAAACGCTCCAAGTACCCCTGAGCCCAAACGGCAACGATGATAGGGATGACGGAAGAGGTGTAGCTCATGATGACGACCGGGATGCCCATGAAGGTAACGGCCTGCGTGGCTTCAGTGAGCGCGACGATGCTGGGGTACACCAGCGCCGCGGCGATCGCCATCGCAGTGAACTGGTTGGCCTTGAACCTGCGGGCCGCCGTGATCGCTAGGAAAATCGGCAGGAAGTAGAAGAAAGCGTCGGATGAAGCGTTCAGGATCGTGTAGGTCGTGGTCTCATCACTCAGCCAGCCGAACTGCACAACCAGGACCAGGATCGCCTTGAACAGGCCCAGGCCAGCCATCGGCCAAAGGAGCGGTGAGAAGAGGCTTGAAATCAGCTGAATGAAACGGTCGAAAATGTTGCCTTTTTCGCCCCCGTCGCCGTCGTCACTGGGCGAGTCGGAAACCAGCTTCGACATCTTCCCGATCTGCTCGTACACCAGGGGAACGTCGTTCCCAATCACGATCTGGTATTGGCCTCCCGCCTCAACCGTCGTGACGACACCGGGGAGATCCTGGATCGCCGAGGTACGGACTTTGTCCATGTCCTTGATCTTCAGCCGCAATCGGGTTGCGCAGTGAGTCAGGGTGTTGACGTTTGATTCACCGCCAACTTCTTTGAGAATCTGCCCAGCGAGCTGCTGGTAGTCCACTTTCGCCATTCCTAAGTCCTCCTCGACCGCGTTAAACAAAAAAGACCTGAACGCCATAGTTGCGTTCAGGTCTTGCCCCCAGGTGGGGTAACAATCCGTTGCTGGTTTCCCAGTTACGATGACCGTAACATCGGGGCAAAGCGAAGGCAAGCATCACCTTCACGTGGGACTGGTCTCACTTTTCCCGCCTGTGCCAGGAGAGCGAATGAGAAAACAAAGCGAGTCGGGCGCCACTGCGCGAAAACCCAGATGGGGTCGGGCGCTGGTCGCCATCGTTGTCGCGCTCTTGGTTACAGGCGCGGGAACGCTCTTGTGGGCGCACTTCCGCGGGCGGACCACCGCCAACGAGCAGGCACCGGCAAGTGACGTGATCCTGACGACCTTCCAATGGAACTGGAAGTCAGTAGCCCGCGAATGCCCCGCAACCATCGCACCCGCAGGATTCCGGTACGTCCAGATCTCCCCGCCAAACGAAACCATTCGGGGGGAAGCTTGGTGGACCTCGTACCAACCTGTGTCTTACAAACTCGACTCCAAGCTGGGGACCGAAGAGGAGTTCCAAGAGATGGTTGACGCCTGCAAAGAAGTGGGCGTGGGCATCATCGCGGACGCCGTTTTGAACCACATGGCCGCGGTGGACCAGTCCCCCGGCACCGGCGTTGCCGGGTCGCAGTACGCCGAGGACGACTTCCCCGGCATCTATGGAAGCAACGACTTCAATGAATGCCGAGACAATATCTCCACGTACCGTAACCGGGATCAAGTCCAAGGTTGCCGGCTGCTGGGCCTGCAGGACCTAGCGACGGCCAGCGAACATGTCCAGGACACCGAAGCTGCCTACCTGAATGAGCTGATCGCAATGGGGGTCGAAGGCTTCCGAATCGACGCTTCGAAGCACATTCCAGCCCAGGACCTCGCGGCCCTCAAAGCGAAACTCAGTGACCCGGACATCCTTTGGATCCACGAGGTCATCCGCGGGCAAGAGGAGCCCATCAAACCTGAAGAGTACGTCGGAAGCGGGAAGGTTAATGAGTTCGGTTACGGACGGGAGCTGGTCGATGACTTCAACAACCAGGTTAAGACCCTCAAGTACGCAGGGATGGGTTTGTTGCCCTCCGCGGACGCGGTCGTTTTCGTCGACAACCACGACACCGAACGCGACGGGTCAACCCTGAGCTACAAGGACGAAAACGACTACCTGCTTGCCAACATCTTTATGCTCGGCTGGGACTACGGCCAGCCCGCCGTTTACACCGGCTACCGGTTTGACGAACGGGACGCCGGAGCCCCTGGAGCGACCGAGTTTTCCGTGCCGGACGTCGACTGCCAGTCTGACTCATGGACTTGCCTGCAGAACTGGCCTGAAATCGCAGCCATGGTTCGCTTCCACAACACCTCTGCCGGGACCCCTGTCACTAACTGGTGGAGCAACGACGCGAACCTGATCGCGTTTGGCCGCGGCGGAGTAGCCTCGGACGCCCGCCCCACGACCTCGATCAGCGGGGAAGACGGTGTTGGGACAACCTATCCCTACGAGGTTGACGATCGAGACATCGCAGCATCAGGTGAGGCTGGAACCGGCGTTGCATTCCTGGTCATCAACAACGAAGACCGGGACTTTGTTGCAGGCGCAGGCCAAGACTTGGACGGACGCTATGGGGACGACAATCCGTACGCCTCGGCGAAACCCGGCGAACAAGCTGAGCCCGGATCCCTGTTCGGACCCAAGTTCGCCTCTTCCCTACCCGCCGGAAAGTACTGCAACGTGATGGTCCCAGATTGCGCCGAAGTGGTGAGCGTCGGAAAAGATGGCTCATTCAGCGCACGGGTCCCAGCGGGGCGCGCTCTGGCGCTAAATGTGAACTCTAGGGCCTAAGGCTCAGGGCGATTCTCCCAAACCGTTGCGCGGCCCCAACCGCGCTGTTATCTTGTACCTGTAAACGGTCACAGAGCCAGCGTGCTGGCCTTCAAAGAAGAGAGCTATGACAAGAGAACGAACCAGTGCGTGGAAGCGCCTAGCCTCGGTAAGCGCAGGTGCTTTGCTCCTTGCTTCCTTCGGAACCACGAGCGCGTCAGCCGCCCCGTCAGACGAACCCGTCCAAGCAGGGATCGTTGTCGACAAGGTCGAAGGGTTGAGCGATGACTTTTTCTTCGGTGTAGATGCCTCATCGATGCTTTCGCTTGAAGAGTCGGGGGTCACCTTCTATGACGAGTCCGGCAACGCAGGCGACCTATTCGAAATCTTGAAGGCAGGTGGCGCGAACTACGCCCGCATCAGGGTCTGGAACGATCCCTACGATGCTTCAGGCAACGGGTACGGGGGCGGAACAGTCGACGTCGCCAGGGCCACTGAGATCGGCAAGCGCGCCACTGCCGCCGGCATGAAAGTCTTGGTCGACTTCCACTACTCCGATTTCTGGGCCGACCCCTCCAAGCAGAAGTCCCCTAAGGCCTGGGCGTCTTACGACCTGACCCAGCGCACCCAGGCGACCTACGACTTCACCTATGACTCTCTGGTCGCGATGATCGATGCGGGCGTCGACGTTCAGATGGTCCAGGTAGGTAACGAAACCAACGGCGGCAACGTCGCAGGCGTAACGGGCTGGGCGAACGGCACGAAAATCTTCGACGCAGGATCGCGAGCCGTGAGGGCAGTTTCGGCGGACAAGGGACGCGACATCGAAATCGCTGTTCACTTCACCGACCCGCAGAAACCCGGTCTCCTCTACAACGCCGCCCAGCAGCTGGCCAACGCAGGTGTCGACTACGACATCTTCGCCAGTTCCTACTACCCCTTCTGGCACGGTTCGCTGGAGAACCTCACCTCCGTTTTGAATGACGTCGCGAGTGGCTTTGACAAGAAGGTCATGGTCGCAGAGACGTCGTGGAACTTCACGGACGAGGACGGCGACGGACACGAAAATACCATCCCCTCTTCCGGCGGGTCCGAAGCTGAAAACAAGTACGCCTCGTCGGTCCAAGGTCAGGCGACCGCGGTGCGCGACGTTATCCAGGCCGTTGTTGATGTTCCGAACTCAAAGGGGGTCGGCGTCTTCTACTGGGAACCGGCCTGGGTGCCAGTGGGTCCGCCCGAGGACATTGAGAACAACAAGATCCTGTGGGAACGCGACGGTTCAGGTTGGGCGTCGAGCTACGCGGGTGGCTACAGCGCAGATGCCGCCGCTTGGTACGGGGGTTCGTCTTGGGACAACCAGGCATTGTTCGACTTCCAAGGCGAAGCCTTGGAGTCGGTGAACATCTTCAACTACGTCCGAACCGGCGCGACAGCGCCCTTGCAGGTGACGTCTGTGGACACTGTCCGCCTCACCTTCAACCAGGGCGAAACCATCGTGCTACCAGACAAAGTCAAGGTCAACTACAACGACGGCTCCTCGGCCCAGCGTGCTGTTACCTGGGAGGACGGAGCTACGTGGATCGAGGGCGTAGGGGACTACAAACTCAGCGGAATCACCGAAGATGGGGACCTTGCGCTTGCTGAGGTCAACGTTGTCGCCGCGAACTTCCTGCTGAACCCAGGCTTCGAAGAAGCTGACACAAGCATGTGGCACGTGACCGGCCCCGGCGCAACCATCCGGTCAACAAACGACCCCAAGTCTGGGACCTACTCATTCCACTTCTGGAACGCGGGCGCCGCACAGATGACGCTGTGGCAGACCGTGACTGTGGACCAGGACGGAGACTACGCTGCCTCGGCTTTCATGCAAGGCGCAGCTGATGGCAACTACGTTGCAAAGCTGACAATCTCTTCGGAGGGCCAGGAGTCCTCTGCAGACTTCACCCCGACCGGGTGGATGAACTGGTCTAACCCGACTGCAGGACCCCTGCACGTTAGTGCAGGGAGCCAGGTCACGGTGAAGGTTAAGCTGGACATGCCTGCTGGCGCGTGGGGAACGCTCGATGATTTCTCCTTGTCTCTGGTGACGGGCGAGCCTGCTGACCTAAGCGAACTCCTTGCGCTTGTTGCGCAGGCGGAGGGCATAGACCGGAGCGTCTTTACGGAGGATTCCTTGGCAACGCTTGACGCCGCGCTCCGCCGTGCTGCCGTCGTGCAGTCCGCCAAGAACCCCACGCAAAGCGCGGTTGACGGTGCCAGCCAGCAGCTTCGCGATGCGATCGATGCACTGGAGGCCTCAGGTGAGGCCGCTCCCCCAACGGTCGTGCCAGTCGAACTGACCTTCGTTGATGGAGAGACAATCGCCCTGCCTGACACTGTCACGTTGAAGGCGTTCGACGGCACCACCAGTCAGGAGGCCGTAACTTGGGAGGACGTCCTCGGTTTCATCAGCGGTCCAGGAACGTATGAGGTCGGCGGGACAACGGAAAGTGGCCTGGCTGCGGGCGCAGTGATCAAGGTAGTCGAGCGCCAGTGGATCCTGAACCACAGCTTCGAAGATCCCGACCTTAACGCCTGGAATATTGAGGGCGTAGAGGTTGCCGAAGAGGACGCCCCGGACGGCACTCACGCCCTGAAGCTCTGGGCTGACAGCGACCGCACCGTTTCTGTCTGGCAGAAGATCGACGGTCTTCCCGCGGGGACCTACTCGGTGTCTGTGACTTCGCAAGGGGAGTTGACGGAAGCTGCAGAGGGTGAAAAGCAACCCTACCTCGAGGTCTACGTTGCGAAGCCGGGCGATGAGGACCCTGAAGGGACACTCCTCGAGTTCAACGGCTGGCGAGTATGGTCGACGAAGAGTTCGCCGGAACTGCTCGTGGGACCCGATGGTTCCTTGATTGCTGGCATCCGCGGATACCTGGATGCTGACGGGTCGTGGGGAACGGTCGACAACTTCCAGCTGACCATTGTGCGCGAGGCCGGAAACACCGAATACCTTGAAGAACAGATCGCTAAGGCCGAGGAGATCGACCGTGATCTCTACACTGCAGAGAGCCTGGCCGCACTCGACTTGGCGCTCGCTAAGGCACGCGTGGTTCTTGGTGCTGACGCTCCCCCACAGGCGCTGATCGACGACGCGGCAAACGCTATCGCGTCTGCCCTGGCAGGCCTCGAGAAGCTGCCCGGTGGCGGCGAAGAAGGCGGCGAAGAAGGCGGCGAAGAAGGCGGCGAAGAAGGCGGAGGCGAAGGCCCAGAAGAAGGCGGAGAAGGCCCAGAAGAAGGCGGAGGCGAAAACGGTGGCGGGACGCAGGTGCCTGAAACGGGAGCAAAGCCGGGAACGCCAGGTGGCGAGCTCAGCAAGACTGGCTCGAACCCAGGCCCTGTGCTTGCTTCAGCGCTCGTAGTCCTAGGCCTGGGGTCTGCGTTGCTCACGGTTTCTCGCAAGCGCAGCATGAGGTAGGCAGCAAAAGGCAGAGATGCATTGTGGCGGTCAGGCATGCCTGACCGCCACAACTTTGTCTACCAAGGGCTGGAATCCGTCCGTCAGCCCACGCCCCCAGCTTCGGTTCGGCCGCGGGTTAGTAGCTCCGGTACTGAAACTACTTAGCCTGTTCCGCGCGGAGGGAATCGCGGATCTCGGTCAGCAGAGCGACCTCGGGGGAAACGGGCTCTTCCTCTTCCTCTTCCTTGATGTCAAGGACCTTGTCTTTCTGCGCGGAGAGCTTGTTCAGCGGGAGAACGACCGCGAAGTAGAGCGCCAGCGCAACGATCAGGAAGTTGAACAGCGCCGTTAGGATCGCACCGGGTTGCACGATCGCAGGATCCCCAAACAGCCCCACCTCAAACTGCAGCACGTTATCGAACGACGGCTGCCCGAAGAGAGCGCCGATCAGCGGGCTCAGGAACTTGTCCACCAGGGCGTTGACGACTTCTCCGAAGGCCGCACCTATGACCACGCCAACTGCAAGATCAACCGCGTTTCCGCGGGCAATAAACTCGCGGAAGCCCGCGAACATCCCAGTTGTCTTCTTGATTTTGTCCTTTACACCTGACGTCTTGCTACTCAATTTGCACCGTACTTTCATTTCTCGGCTTGTGTGTCATGAACGAGCCTAGGATATGCGACGTTCGCCCGGCGGTTTGGTCGGCGTGCCGAACTGGTCGTGCCGACTCGGGTGCGTGGCACGTTTGTGAGGCCCGATGGCTTTGCGTAGGCTCAAGGTGGAAGGCGCGGATCGTCCGCGCACAGCAAACAAACCAAGGAGCTTCAGTCCTATGGCAGAACTGAAAGATAACGGTCCCGGTCCCTACGTTGTGGACATCGAGGAACTCACCCTCGAGAACGACACGTTCCGCACAGCGGTCTGGACGGGTACGCACCTGCAGATGACCGTCATGTCGATTCCCGTCGGTGGCGACATCGGTAAGGAGGTCCACCATAAAGAGGACCAGTTCCTGCGAATCGAACAGGGACGCGGGCTGGTCCAGATGGGCCCAACCGAAGACGAAGTCACTTTCGAAGCTGAAGTTGGGGACGACTGGGCAGTGCTGGTGCCCGTGGGTGTCTGGCACAACATCACCAACGTTGGTGACGAACCGATGAAGGTCTACTCGATCTACGGTCCCCCCCACCACGCCTTCGGGACTGTTCACCAGACGCAGGCAGATGACGTTGACTGAGTCTTAACGAAAGAAGTGGGGCGGCCATTAGGTTGCCCCACTTTTTTCTGCGTAACTCTTCGAGGACCGTGTTCTACTGAAGTTTGGGAGCGAGTGCACGGGTCGTCGCCGCCACTCCCTCGTTCGGCTGCGAGTTACAGCTGCGAAACGAGCACGGACGGGGCTTTGCGATTGCGTAACCCGCGGCCAAACCGCGATTGCTACTGGGTGTAGACGTCCAAGTGGTTACCAGAGGTCCCGCGGTCATAGATCTTGCCAGGCGCACCAAACGGCGTTGCGTACACCGTGCCCATGGGCGCAGAGCCCGCCAGCACAATGTAGCCGTCACCGTCCGACACAAAGCCGCTACCGTTCACGTGACGACCGGGGATCCTCAGTCCGCCACCGGGCAGCACCTGCTGTGAGTAGTACGTGAACTTGTAGCCACCCCACATGATAACGCCCTGGAACTGCAGGTCCCGAAGACTGTACTGCCCAGTCGTCGTGAGGTTACTGTTTACACTTGCGCGGCTCGCACCCACAGGGTCAGAAGACGTGTCGATGGGCTCAGGTTCGGGCTCCGGTTCAGGCTCAGTTGCAGAAGGTAGCTCAACCTTCGTTCCGCGGTGGATGACCCTGTCGGAAGCTTCCTTCACGACCTTGGAGACAACCTGCGGTCCCTCGGTCTCAGAGTAAGAGGAGGTGTAGACGTACTTGATGCCGTTTGACCCGGACTCTTTCTCGACCTCAACATCAGCAGGGAGATCAGAGTCCTCAACGATCTGGGTGTGGTAAGGGATCTCCACAACGGAGGCTAGCTTCAAGTCGCTACCCGCAAAAAGGTCTGTGGTCGAAGCCGGTGCCGCGACCGCAACCAGTGCGGGGACTGCCAAGGCCAACGCGAGCGTGCTGCCGAACAGTGCTCCGCCCCGGCCTCTCTTCATCTTGGTGTCTGCCATCGTTTCCTTTCGCATCTGCGATCGAGGCTAGCCCAGAAAGAAGCCAAAACGGGATGCGTTTTCCGGTAATGCGCCATAGACCTCACTTTGGCGCAGAATAAGGCACATAACGGCCGGAAAGTCTCAACTAGAGCTTGAAGTTAGAGACCGTAACCAGGTCCTCCGGACCACCGCTCAGGGTGTGAACGCGGATTGAGTTTGAGCTCTTCTGGACACCCGGGGGCATGCCGGCAACAATCACCAGCTTCTCGCCGCCCTCAACGATCCGCGCTGCCCTGGCCACCTGGTCCACCTGGTTCACCATGTCGTCCGTGTGCTGAACAGTTGGGAGCTTGTAGGACTCAACTCCCCAGGACAAAGCGAGTTGCCTTCTGGTTTCCTCAAGCGGTGTAAACGAGATCTGGGGAATGGGGCTGCGCATCCGGGACATTTGGCGAGCGGTCGCGCCAGACAGCGTGAAGGTCACCAAGTAGCGAGCGTCCAAGACCTCAGCCAAAGAGGCTGCAGCCTGGCAGATAACGCCAGACTGGTCAGAGCGGAACTCACCGAGCGGCGCGATCCTGTCCAGACCGTTTTCTTCGGTGTTTTCGATGATGCGTGCCATGGTTCGCACCGCCTGAATGGGGAAGGAACCGACCGAGGTCTCCCCCGACAGCATCACGGCGTCGGCTCCATCCAGGATCGCGTTCGCGCAGTCGGAGGCCTCGGCCCGGGTCGGGCGCGGATTCTTGATCATCGAGTCCATGACCTGCGTTGCAACGATCACCGGCTTGGCAGCGCGCCTAGCCATTTCGATCGCTTCCTTTTGAACCAAAGGCACCTGCTCCAGGGGCATCTCAACGCCAAGGTCACCACGAGCGACCATGATTCCGTCAAACGCCTTCACGATCTCAGCAAGGTTCTGAACCGCCTGGGGCTTTTCGATCTTTGCGATCACGGGAACAAAACGTCCCTCTTCGATCATGATGCCCCGCACGTCGTTCACGTCGCTGGCGTCACGCACAAAGGAGAGTGCAACAAAGTCAGCCCCTTGGCGTAGCGCCCAGCGCAAATCTTCCCTGTCTTTCTCAGAGAGCGCGGGAACTGAGACCGCAACGCCCGGCAAGTTCAGCCCCTTGTGGTCCGAGACTTCACCCGGAACCTCAACCCTGGTCGTCACATCCGTGTCGGTCACGGAAACGACGCGGAGGCCCACGTTCCCGTCGTCAATCAGCAGTCGGTCCCCAGGACTACAGTCCGAGGGAAGGCCCTTGAACGTCGTCCCCACCATTTCCTTCGTCCCAGGCACGTCCCGGGTGGTGATCACGAACTTGTCGCCCTCTTCGAGCATCTGAGGGCCGTCTTCGAAAGTCTCGAGGCGGATCTTGGGACCTTGCAGGTCGACCAGGACAGCAATGGCTCGGCCCGAGTTGTCAGCGGCCCGCCGCACTCTTCGAATAACCTTCTCGTGCTGCTCGGCAACCCCATGACTCCTGTTTATCCGAGCGACGTCCATACCCGCATCCACGAGGGCTTGAATCTTTTCCGTTGATTCAGTCGCCGGACCGATGGTGCAGACAATCTTTGCTCGACGCATAACTCACTCCAACTTTGGTGGCTGCTAGCAGGCCTAGAACACTCCTGTGCCAAACCCTATCGCTTTTGACCAGGGCGTCCTGAATCTTCAGGTCACGCCGTGAAGAGCGAGCTAGGTTTCTTGGCACTCCTGCGCTTTTTGGGTTTCATCCTGGTCTTCATCAAGCCTTCTCAAAGACGCTGGGACCGCGGCCGTCACGGGTTCTTCCGTGTCGTCCTTCCTGTCGCGCTTCTCAAGGTACTTCTGGACCTCAGCAGGACTGACTTCGCTAGAAGCACCGATTGCCTGAGCCACGAAGAAAACAATAATCCCCAGAAGAATGACCAACAGAGCCGTGAACATGTTGACCCGCAAACCCAGGATCCGGTCCGGAGTGTCGAGCCGCATGGTTTCCAGGATCGCTCTGCCCGCGCCGTACATGACCAGGTACAGCCCCATGACCTGCCCGGACTTGAACCGGATTCGCGAATCTAGGAAGACCAGCAGGACTGCCATGGCCAGGTTCCAGATGATTTCGTACAGGAACAACGGCTGAACCAGGGTCCCGGGTTCCATCCCAAACGCACCAAGGGACGCGTCGTTGATCTCCAGTCCCCAGGGATAGTCGGTTGGGCCCCCAAAGAGCTCCTGGTTGAAGTAGTTGCCGAGGCGTCCGATGGCTTGAGCGACCAGCAGGGCTGGAGCAACCGAGTCCGCGAACGGCCCGATCCGCTGACCGGCCAAACGCAGCCCGATGATCGCCCCGAGCGCACCAAAGGCGATTCCCCCAAAGACCGCCATTCCACCTTCCCACACCTTGAAAACAGCCCACGGGTCCATGCCTGCACCGAAGTAGTCCCCCGGATGCGTCACAACGTGGTAGATCCTGGCACCGACAAGACCCATGGGGACCGCCCAGAACATGGCGTCCAAGGCCACGTCGCCGTCTCCCCCGCGCCTGACGTAGCGAACATAAGTGATCCATCCGCCAACGAAAAGCGCCAGAAGCATGGTTAGGGCGTAGATGTGGATCGTAAAAGGCCCAAGAGGAAAACTGCTGATTGGAGGGGACGGGATCGAAGCGTTCGTCATCGACCACTCCACTGCCCAGCAACCCCGGTTGCCAGCTCACTCGCTTTCACTGCAAGCGCTACTTTCGCCTGCTCCCAGGGCAGGTCAAGAAGAGGGCGAACCAAAGCGCTCCCGATGATGACCCCGTTGGCGAACGAAGCCACCTCGCGGGCCTGCGCCCCACTTGACACGCCAATGCCAACACAGACAACCTTGGCGCCAGCATCGTAGGTGCGTTCCGCTAAGGTCTTCGCCGAGGCATCCAAAGTAGCCCTGGGCCCAGTCACCCCCATCGTGGAGGCAGCGTAGACCCACCCGTTCGCGGCTTCGCTAATGAGCTTCAAACGACGCTCGCTAGAAGACGGTGCAGAAAGAAACACCCGCTCCAGCCCCAGCTGGTCCGACGCCGCAATCCACTCCCCTGCCTCTTCAGGTGGCAGGTCGGGAGTGATCAGCCCAGCGCCGCCAGCGGAAGCGAAGTCTCTTGCGAAGGCGGCAGTCCCATACCAGTACACGGGGTTCCAGTAGGTCATCGAAACGACAGAGGTCCCGTAGTCGCTAAGCTCTTCGACCGCGTGGAGCAGGTCCGTCAGGTGAGTTCCGCGCTGCAGAGCTAAGGTGGTGGCCGCTTGAATCACCGGGCCGTCCATGACGGGGTCCGAGTAGGGGAAGCCAAGTTCAATGACATCAAAACCAGCGTCCACCAGAATCTTCGCAGCAGTTACTGAACGCTCAACGGAGGGGAAGCCTAAAGGCAAGTAGCCCAGCAGAGCCGCGTCCCCCCGACTGTTGGCCTCTTCGATTGCAACTCGACTAGCTCCCATGAGGCGCCTCCTCTGCGCTTGAGCGTCCCCCTTTAGCAGAGGGGTCGATACGGTCCAGCGTTGGCTCACCCAACCCAAACCACTTCGCGGCCGTCTCCATGTCTTTATCTCCCCGCCCGGAGAGGTTGATCAGAAAGATCTTGTCCTCCGGGTCGCGGCACGCTTTTGCCCAAACCAGTGCACCCGCCAGGGCGTGCGCAGACTCGATCGCTGGGATGATCCCCTCAGTTCTCGACAGCCGCTCGAAGGCATCCATTGCTTGCTTGTCAGTGATAGGCAGGTACGTTGCCCGCCCGATTTCCGCAAGGTGAGCGTGCTCTGGTCCGACCCCCGGGTAGTCGAGGCCCGCGGAAATAGAGTGCGAGGGCTTGGTTTGCCCGTCGCGTTCCTGCAGGACGAAAGTCTTGGCCCCGTGAAGGATCCCTACCTGGCCTTCAGCGATTGACGCCGCGTGCTTCCCGGTTTCAACCCCGTCCCCGGCAGCCTCACAGCCGATCAACTCCACGCCCTTATCAGGGACGAACGCAGTAAACATGCCAATCGCGTTGGAACCGCCGCCAACGCAGGCAAAAACCGCATCAGGAAGCCTGCCGGTAGCCTTCAGGATCTGTTCCTTAGATTCGTCACCAATGACGCGCTGTAGGTCGCGCACCATTGCGGGGAACGGGTCGGGGCCGGCAGCTGTCCCGAAGATGTAGTTCGTGTCGTAGACGTTCGTGACCCAATCCCGGAAAGCTTCGTTGATAGCGTCTTTCAGGGTTTGCGAGCCCTGTGTCACCGCGATGACCTCGGCGCCAAGGATCTGCATGCGTGCGACGTTGAGCGCCTGACGCTTTGTGTCTTCGAGCCCCATATAGACCGTGCAGTCAAGACCTAGCAGAGCTGCCGCCGTCGCAGTTGCGACGCCGTGCTGACCCGCTCCGGTCTCTGCGACCACCCGGGTTTTGCCAATGCGTTTGGTGAGGAGGGCTTGGCCAAGCACATTGTTGATCTTGTGGGAGCCGGTGTGGTTCAGGTCTTCGCGTTTCAAGAACATGCGGACCCCGGTTCCTTCAGCGAAGCGGGGGGCTTCTGTCAGCATTGACGGGCGCCCCGCGTAATGGTCAAGCAGAGTTTCGTATTCTGCCCGAAACACGGGGTCAGACCACGCGGCCTGCCATTCTTCATCTAGCTGCTCAACTGCAGCCATTAGCGGCTCGGCCGTAAACCGGCCACCAAATGAACCGAAATACCGTTTGTCTCCTGGCATCAACTATCCCCCAACGCGCGCCGGGCGCGCTCCTTCCGTTCAGTAAGCAGCGAGGGGTGGGCCCCCGCAGACACCATGTCAGAAATCGCTTCCAGCGGATTACCAGACGTGACCAAAGCTTCACCAACCAGTACGGCATCCGCCCCCGCAAGAGCGTATTCGCGCACGTCCCGCCCGGAACGCACCCCCGACTCAGCAACAGCCACGGCGTCGGCCGGAATCGCATCCAGAGTCTGTTCGACAGTGGAGCGATCCACAGAAAGATCCTTCAGGTTCCTGGCATTGACACCGATCAGGTCCGCCCCTGCTTCAAGGGCCTGGAAAACCTCTAACCGCGAATGGGCTTCCACCAGTGGTGTCATCCCCAGCGAACGAACCCGCTCTATCAGGGAGACCAAGGCCTCCTGTTCAAGCGCAGCGACAATGAGCAAGACCGCGTCGGCACCGTAGGCGCGAGCCTCGTGAACCTGGTAGGGGGTGACGATGAAATCTTTGCGAAGAACCGGGATGTCCACTGCTTGACGGACATTGCGGAGATCCTCCAGAGATCCTCCGAAGCGAAGTTCTTCAGTCAGGACGGATATCATTGCCGCCCCGCCTTGCTCGTACGTCTGCGCAAGCGCAGCCGGATCGGGGATAGTGCTTAAAGCCCCCTTGGACGGCGAGGATCTTTTGATCTCAGCAATGATCGAAACCGCACCGGGCCCGTCGCGCAGAGCGGAGATCACATTTTTCGCCGGAGGCGCGTCGGCAGCAAGCCTTTTAATCTGGTCAAGAGGAACCCGTTCTTCCCGCTCGGCCAGCTTTTCCCTTACTCCAAGAATGATTTCGTCCAGAACCGTCATCTTCGCCTCCCTTGCTCGACGCTACGCGCCATTGCCGTCTGCGGGCCCGTCCATCCGTGCTTCGGGAAGTTCCCCCGCATCGAAGCATGTGTGTGTCCCCGTGTGGCAGGCCGGCCCGGTCTGGATTACGCGGAGCAGAATCGCATCGCCATCACAGTCAAGCGACGCGCTAACAAGGTGTTGCACGTTACCCGAGGTGTCACCTTTACGCCAGAGTTCCCCTCTGGACCTAGACCAGTAGGTCACGCGCCCCTCGCTCAGGGTCCTGGCAAGTGCCTCATCATTCATCCACGCAACCATCAGCACTTTATCCGTACTGTCCTCTTGGACCACGGCGCAAACCAGGCCGTCGCTGTTCCGTTTTAGTCGCGAGGCGAGACCCGGATCAAGTAAGGTCACGCTCTCTCCTGAACCCTGAAGCCCGCTGCAACCAGTGCGTCTTTCACCTGCTGGACCTGGACTGTCCCAAAGTGAAAGACCGATGCGCCCAGCACCGCATCCGCGCCAGTCTCAGCGCCTTCCACGAAGTGCGAAACGCTCCCGGCACCGCCCGAAGCGATGACGGGGCGCGAGGCCACCTCAGCGACCGCCCTGGTCAGGTCGAGGTCAAAACCGCCCTTCACCCCGTCCTGGTCGATCGAGTTCACCAGAACCTCTCCTGCCCCGCGGTCCACGGCCTCGCGAACCCAGACAAGAGCGTCCGCCCCCGTCGGAACAGTGCCACCCCGAACGGTCACCTCAAAGCGGCCCGGCTGGTCGTGCCTGCGCCGTGCATCTAGAGACAAGATGACCCTGTCGGACCCAAAGCGTGTCGCAATCTTCGTGATCAGCTCAGGGTTCTCGAAAGCGGCTGTGCTGAGCGAAACCTTTGCGACCCCCAGGTCGAACAGCGCTGCGGCGTGGTCTATTGAGGAAATGCCGCCCCCGACCGTCAAAGGGACGCTGGCCTGCCTAGCAGCAGCGTTCACAACGTCCAGGGTTGTCGAGCGTCCCTCGGTCGAAGCCGACAGATCCAACAACGCGATTTCATCAGCGCCCGCCTCGCTGTAAACCCGAGCGAGCTCAGCCGGGTCGCCCGCATCACGCAGATGCTTGAACTTGACGCCCTTTACGACACGGCCGTCCTTCACGTCCATGCAGGGGATAACCCTGATAAGTCGACTCACAACTTCACTCCTCACATCTGAAGGTTTCACTCTACGTTCGATCCACCACTACCGGTGGTGCCCAAGATGTCCACGACCACGCAAACGGCGTCTTCTCCCGTTGCCTTCTCTGCAGGGATCACAGCTGCGATGCGGCTCCCAACCCTGCGGTCAAGGAGCACCTCTTTCAGGCCTGGCATCGCCTGTTCCAAGTCGATCAGCTTGGGTGAGCCTTCCTGCCATGTTGAAGCGGTCTGGGTGCCGCTCTCCCAACCGAAGACAACGTACTGGGCGACGACGCTGTCCCCCTCTTGCACCTGGCGACCGCTTCCCTCTATTAGGACCTGCGTGACCAAGTCTGTGGGGGGATCACCCGCGTCGTGAGCGACCCGGGGGCCCTGATCGTCAAGAGTAACGGTGAGCGGACCTTCAGAACCGACCTCTTCCCCCCTTGCAATGGAGAAGAGGACGTCGACGACATCGATCTCGGTTTGCCCTGAGTCCAGCTTTCTCGCCACGACGTATCTTGAGCCCTCAGTCGAACCAACCAGAACGTCGTTCAAGGTGTCACCGAACAACTCCGCCCCCGCGGTGCCAACCACCAAAGAGGGCTCGCCGTTTGGCTCGAGGTTCTCCCCAGTCGCGCCGTCGAAGGCTGTCACAGAGAACAAAACGGGCGTTCCGTACTCAACCGTGCGGCCAGAACCATACAGGTCCTGGCGGATCTGTACACCGTCCGACCGGACGGGCTCCTCCAGGTCAATCACCGCCGCAGCCCCATGTGCTCCACTCACCGCGACCTCATCAAGCGTTCCTTCTGCCACCAGGACCGGCAGTGCCTGATCCTTTACGTAAGCGCTCGCCAAGAAGTACGCGGCAAGGCCCACCGCCGCAACTAAGGCTGCAATCACAAGGGGCTGCCAGTAAGAAACCCACCACGGAAGCGAAACAACGGCGCTACGAGAGCGCGCACCCGTTGCCGGAATGGTAGTGGTGACCGGGGCCGGCTCAGACGCGGCCTGTTTCCCATGCACACTGCGCCTGGATGGCAACGGTGAAGAACTCAAGAGACCTCCTGCCGCATGTCTCTAAGCAACTCGTCAACCCGCGGGTCCTCGGTCGCAAACGGGTCCTGAAGTGCCATCTGGAGCGGACTCCCCTGGGCCCGGAGGTTCACCCAGTCGACCCCAAGAGCACGCCTGGCGTCCTCTGCCGCAGCGATGGCCTCCCCCCGTAGCTTGGCACGCGTGGTTTGCGGCGGAGCGTTCTTCGCTGAGCGGACCTGCTGGGGGGAGGTCAGGCGGACCATGAGACCCGCATCCTCCATTTTCGGGGCCAGCCCGCCCGCAGTGATGTCGTGGTACGCCAGAAGTAGGCGAGCTACCCGAGGGTCGCTCAGGGTGCTTCCCTGACGTTCCAGGTAGCCATCTATCAGCTTCTTCTTTATTGCGTAGTCGATCTCTGTGTCGATCCCTTGCCAATCGCCGCTCGCGAACGCGCGGATCGCCCGTCCCCACAGGTCAAAGAGGTAGCCGTACAGTTCATCTTCGGGGTCCAGCTGAGCCCGCACCCGGGACCGGTACTGGTCCTGGATTTCTGCGGCGGAAAGTTCCCTACCATCGGCAAGCAGCAGCTTCGCGCTCCCACTCAGGTCCTGGGAAATCGTTCTGATCGCAGCCATCGGGTCGGCCAGTTCCAGGTCGCTAAAGTCGACGCCCTGTTCCACCGCAGACAGGACCAGGTCCGCAGAGGCGACCTTCAGCGCCGTAGTGGGCTCGGCAACGTTCGTGTCGCCTACGATGACGTGGAGCCTGCGGTACGAGGATGCGTCGCCCAGGGGCTCATCCCGCGTGTTAACTATGGGTCGGCTCCGAGTGGTCGCAGCTGAAACAGCATCCTGCATCTGGTCGGCGCGGGCGGACAGAACGTAGCGGGTTTCCCCCACCTGGTCCGTCCGCAGGTCTCCCGCCCCTGCTACCACCTGCCGCGTAACGAAAAAGGCCACAAGAGAGTCGACCATTGCCCGGAAATCGCGACTGCGGCGCAGCAGGTAGTTCTCATGACACCCGTACGAGGAACCCTCAAAGTCCAGGTTGTTTGCGAACAGGTGAATCTGCCTGCGTCCCCCCAAGTCCGCTTCGGAGGCCATTTCCGCCAGCATCTGCGCACCGGCACGGACCTGCGCCAACAGGTCCCAAAGCTGGTCGCATTCAGCCGTCGCGTATTCGGGGTGAGCCCCCACATCCAAGTACAGTCGGCCCCCATTTCGAAGAAATAGGTTAGTTGACCGAGTCTTTTCTAGGGCTGACGCAAACAGCGTTCTGGCGGCTTCCTCAGCATCGATTTCAGCGTTAGAGCCGTCCGGGTCCCCGACAGTGACGCCGTATTCGGTTTCGATGCCGAATATGCGACGGTTCACCTACTGGCCACCCTTTTGAACGAAACCTTGGACAAACGCTTGCGCGTTCGCTTCCAGGACCACGTCGATCTCTTCAAGCAGATTGTCTAGTGCACTTACCTGCACCTGACCGCCACCGGCCCCGACCTCATCGTCGTGATCGTCCGGACCGGCGCCACCACCAACCTGGATCTGGGACACTGTGCCTCCTACCTCGCTCTTTTCAAATCTTGCGTTTGCTCTCTAGTTTGCACCCTCGAAGATGACTGGAGAGTCAGGGCGTGTCGGATCCCCTATGGGAACCCGGTGATATTCGCCCAACTCGCCCGCCTGGGGCCTGTCGAACACCAGTGAAGTCCAGGACGCCGCGACCAGGTCCGGTCGGGTCTTGACTGCCTGTGCCCTCGCTGCGGCCCTTGTCCCAGGGGGCGCGTTCCCCGCGGCTAAGACCACTTCATCATGAGTGAAGAGTCTCTTCACCAGGCCCGCCCGGTCAAGTGCAGCAACAAGGGATTTCGCGGGACGCAGGTCCGCCCATGCCAGGTCCATGGCGGCGAGCCTTGGATCGGACCAGTCTGTGCCAAGCCGTTCCTTTTGCCGCTGGAACAGCGCGAGCTTACCCACCCACTCCACTTCGCTGGCGACCAGCATGATGTTGGTGCCCATCCGTTCAAGCACGCTTTCCCAGATGTCCATGACCAGTTGTTCAACCTGGGTTGGGTTCGTCCCGCGGTCAGCGAAGGACTGCTTGACCAATTCAAGGTAGCGCCGCTGTAGTTCGAGCGCCGTCCAAGATTCGCCAGAAACCATCGCTAGAGGCCTGGTGCAACTGAGGTCTCTGGAGACTTCTTGGACCGCACCCACAGGGTTTGCAAGGTCCAGGGAATCCCATTCCATCCCCGTGCCGGCCTCGATGGCTTGAAGCACAAGTGCCGTAGTCCCGAGCCTCAGGAGCAGCGACACGTCAAACTGGTTTGCGTCGCCCCCAATCACGTGGATGCGGCGCCACAGGTGGTGGTCTGCGTGGGGTTCGTCCCGAGTGTTGAAGATCGGGCGGTTAAACGTGGTTTCAAGCCCCACGTCGTTCTCGACGTAGTCGGCGCGCTGCGAGATCTGGAACCCCGCGTCCTGCGACGCCTGTCCTAAGCCGACCCTGCCAGCCCCACAAATGACCTGGCGGGTGACCAGGAAGGGGATCGAATAACGGATAAGTTCATCGAGGTCCGTGTCACGCCTAACCTGGTAGTTCTCATGCGCGCCGTACGTCGCTCCCTTCCCGTCAACGTTGTTCTTCACCAGGACCAGGTCAAGGGGGGAACCTTCCGGCAGTTCCTGCTGCCGCAGGTTCATGACGCGCCGCGCAACCTCATCGCCGGCCAGGTCCCAAAGGACCCCCTGCAAGGCGTCGGTGACTTCCGGCGAGGAGTACTCGGGATGCGCGTGGTCAACGTAGAAACGCCCGCCGTTGGGAAGCACGATTGAGCTGGGCTTGAGGAGCTTCTGCTGCTGCTCGCTGGGCCGCGGCAACCGCTCGACGCCCCCGGATGGAGCCAGGTGGTAGGGGTCGTCCGTAAGCATGGAGGGGTCGGCCGTGGCGCGTTCGATCCTCATCCCCCGGATGTCGTTCAGCGGGTCCTCGCCCCGATAATCCCACCCGACGGGCGGTGCTCCGTCCCGATACCAGGAACCGTAGGTTTCTACGGCTTGAGTGGAAAGCACAATGGGGTTGGAAAGAGGGTCAAAGGGGTTGTAGACCCCGTACTCCGTCTCGGTTCCAAGGACGCGTGCTTCGGGTGTTTCAGGGCGAGTGTCGCTCATGGTTTCCTTCTTTTCTGGGCTCGCTAGCGACCAATAGGCACAACGGACACCACTTCGGCGCCCCGCAAGCCAACGGTCCTAGCCCATTCGTCAGGAGAGGTCGTTGCGGCGAGCTCTGACGATTCCCGGGTCTCCTGGTTTGCACCGGCGATTAGGTGCGCGGTTGAAAGGCCCCCGTGACCGTGGCGCAGAGAATCTTTGATAGCGAGTTTCTTGGCTCGCTCCACAGCGCCCGCGATCATCGCTCCGGACACCAGGTCGCTGATGAAGATCTTGCGGTGCGTGCCATCGGCAAGGTGCACTTCGAAAAGTGCCGCGTCCTGGTCCTTCGAGTACAGGCGGTCAAGGGCCGCCTCGATCATTTCGTCGATCGCCTTTTCAGGCGAGCCGGCCCGTGCCAGCTGTTCCTGCGCAATCGGCAGGTCGGCTCGCAGGTGCTTGTGAAAAATGTCGCGTGCCTGGTCCCTGCCGGGACGGTCGATTCGGACCCTCACGTCGAGCCTGCCTGGCCGTAGCACGGCGGGATCGATCATGTCGGCTCTGTTAGACGCCCCGATAACCACGACGTTGTCCATTGATTCAAGCCCGTCCATCTCAGCAAGCAGCTGGGGAACGATCATGGTTTCCACGTCCGAGGAAACGCCGGATCCGCGCGTGCGGAACAGAGCCTCCATCTCGTCAAAGAAAACGACGACGGGGACGTCTGAAGCCGCGAGCGCCCTGGCCCTGGAGAATATGGCGCGAATGTGGCGCTCGGTCTCGCCAACGTATTTGTTGAGTAGTTCGGGGCCCTTCACCGAAATGAAGTAGGCCTTTTTGCCCTCTTCTTTTTCGGAAGAGAGCGATGAGGCCACGGCCTTTGCGATGAGGGTTTTCCCGCATCCCGGGGGCCCGTACAGCAGGATGCCTCGCGGTGGACGCAGACCGTACGAGCGGAACAGGTCTGGGTGTTTGAAGGGCAGTTCGACCGCGTCCCGGACCTGTTCGATCTGGGTGTTCAGGCCCCCGATGTCGCGGTAGGAAACGTCGGGGATCTCCGGGGTCAGCAGTTGTTCAACGAATGCCCTGACGATGCGTTCGTAGGCGTAGCCGCTTCTGGTGTCGGCAAGGACGGTGTCGCCCGGTTTCACGTTGCCGTGACGCAGGGGACCTGCCAGGGTCAAGACGCGTTCGGTCCCGCCCTCGAGGCCGACCAGGACGCGGTCGCTGCTGAGGGTCTCTAGGACGGATGCCACGGCACCTTCCCTGGGGTAGCCCAGGCCCTTCACGGCGATCATTTCTTCGCTGACCCGTACAAGTTGGCCGGGAGACATGGAGTCGAAGTCGAAGTCTGGTGCGGCTGCGATGCGCATGGTGCGCGTGCCCAGGATGACCTCGACCTCGTTCGCGACTCGGTCTTGGCTGACGTACGTGCCTGTCTGCGCCGGCGGGTAGGAAACTTTATCGACTTTTTCTTGCAGGATGCCGAGCTGTTCTTTCGCGTCCAGCAAGGCACGCGTTAGGTTCGCGTTCTTTTGCTCTAGGAGGCCGATTTGGGACTGGGCCCATGCCTGTGCTTCACCCACCGCTTTGTTCCTTTCCCCGATCCGCTAGTCTCTTCACTTTTGTTTCCAAGTCGCGCTTTACGCGGCGCACTTTTTTGGGCGAGGTGCTGCGCAGACCCAGTGCACTAGGTGACCAGTCTTGTTCTTCGTCCCAGCCCCCGCTGGAACCCTCCGCTGCGGGCGCAGGATGTTTGGACCGCTTGTGTTCCAGGCCTCCGGGTAGTTTCCTTCTGGCGGTAATCAGGTATCCGGTGTGCCCGATCATCCTGTGGTCGGGCCGCACGGCGAGACCTTCTACGTGCCAGGTGTGGTTGGTGGAGTCCCAGACGGCTGGTTCGAAGAATTGGCCGCAAGCGCGCAGTGCCTCAACAGTCCGTGACATCTGCGGGACGGTTGTGACGTAGCAGATCAGTACCCCTCCGGGGGTTAGCACCCGCGCGACCCCTTCGGTGAAGGACCAGGGATCTAGAAGGTCCAAGACGACCCTGTCAAACGCGCAGTCATCCAGGTCCTGAAACGCGATGGCAAGGTCTTCGACCAGCAGGTCCCATGTTGGTAGCCTGTCCCCGAACCACAGGTCGACGTTCGCGGCCGCGATCTTGGCGAAATCTTCGCGCTTTTCAACCGAGAGCAGGCTACCGCTCTGCCCTATTGCAGAGAGCAGGAACAGTGCTAGGCCCCCGGAGCCAACTCCGGATTCCAGAACGCGTGCGCCCGGGAAAATGTCGCCGAAGGCAACGATTTGGGCGCTGTCCTTCGGGTAGATGATGGCTGCACCGCGGGGCATGGAAAGGACGTAGTCGGCAAGGAGTGGGCGGACTACCTGGAACGTGCGTCCCTCCCCCGCGTCGATGACCAGTCCATCGGGTTTTCCCAGGACGTCGTCGTGGCGCAGAATCCCTCGGCTTGTCTGGAACTGGCCGCCGCGTACCAAGGTGATCGTGTGCATGCGCCCCTTGGTGTCCGTGACCTGCACGCGCTCACC
>CAYFRO010000020.1:0-27703 GCA_964345565.1 uncultured Actinomyces sp. | reverse complement strand
CTTCGTGTTGTGTCAGCGCGTCCGGGATCAGGCTGACTGCCCCGACCGTGCCCTGAAGGGTGTCCAGCAGTGTCAGGTTCGTGAAGACGTTAGAGAAAGTCGTCTTCTCAGCGTCGTTCAGCGTGGCCCAGGAAGGTAGGTCGTTAGACAACGGGATCTTTTCCGGGAGCCAGAAGTTCGCGGTCAGGCGATCCCAGACCTCCAGGTCCTTGTCGTCCTCAATCTTGTTCCAGTTGATCGCTTCGAAGACTTCGCGCTTCGCTTCTTCGGCCACTATCGCTCCTTCGCCCGCTCCAAAGTACGTTTCAACCCTATCCGTGGCACCCGTGGAGGGAGGCGTGGGGTTGCTTACCCGCCAGCTAAAACAGGGTCTGCTGTGACTGGGCGTCAAACTGATCCAGCGCCCCCAACGCTTCCCAGGCCAGTTCAGCGTCCATCAGAACCAGGGGTGGAGCACCTTTGCGGGTGATCGTGACCGGGTCGCTCTGCGCCGCAGCCGCCACTTCTTCCCAACGTGCCGGGACCTCGGACGCGGCGATCGCGTCAATGGAGGACGCTCTTGTCTCCGACTCGGTGGGAAACCCGTAGTGCTGCTTTGCCTGGTCGGGGGTGGCCGCGAGCCTTCGGGTCGGCATCGGTTTGCCCCCCGGGGGCGGGACGCCAAGCGCACTGTTCAGCTTGACGGTGACGCCAAAACCCGGCCCCTGGTTCGGGGCGCGACCTTTCCGGTACGCCTCAGCCGCGGCGCGAGCGTGGTCGTCCGCAGCCTCATTGAGCGCGTGTCCCGCATGCCCCTTCACCCACTCAAAACGTACCTGCCTGCCTCGAAGCGCTTCCTCAAGGTCCTGCATCAAGTGAAGATTTGCGACAGGCTTGCCATCAGCTTTCTTCCACCCTTTTGCTTTCCAAGAGGGCATCCACTTCGTCACAGAGTTGATCACGTACTGGGAGTCTGCAAGCACCACCAGGTCTTGGTCAGCGAACCCGGCCTCGGCAGTGTCTTTCAGCAATCGCAACAATGCCGTCAGCTCACCAACGTTGTTCGTGGCTTTCGGCCAGCCACCTGCTGCCCAAGTGTCCGCGTCAATGACCCAGGCCCAACCCGCAGGGCCTGGGTTGCCCAGCGCTGATCCGTCAACTGCTGCCGTGATTGTCATGCCTCGATACTAGGACCCCGGATCGGCGAAACCCGGGAGCCCCGCGTACCCTAAGTGCATGGCTGATGACAGAAGAAAATTCTCGCGAGACTCTCGTCCGCGCTTCGATGACCGACCAAAAGAAGGAACCGACAAGGACCTGCTGAGGATGCTACACAGCATCGACGGCTCCAGCTACGGCGCCTACAAGCGCGTTGTGGGCAGGTGGGACTACGGATTCTTCAGGGTCTACATTGACCGAATCCAGGCCGATCCTTACGCACCCCCGTCGGCAGTGCGAATTGTTTCGAGCCCGGCAGAGATTGGGCTTCCCGAATCGACCTATGCAACCAAGCAGCAGTGCATCGCCACCGCCGACTTCCTTACTCGCTCATTCAAAGACGCACTCCGGGGCGCAGGCCGTTCGGCACTGTCGATCACTTCGGTTGGACAGGAGATCTTGGAACGCTCAGCCGCCACCGTGACACCGGAACGGGTTGAGCTGCGAATCCAGGTTGCTATGCCCGCTCGGGGCAGGACCGTGCTGGGCCACCAGGCTGCAACGATCTTTGACCTGGAGCTGCCGGACGCAGTGGGCGAAACGTTTGACTTCACCTCGTCCGGGGCGACCCGGTACCGGGACGCATTAGTAAAACACGTGGAAACCTACCAGGACTACTGCGCGCTGTCTGCTGCCCTAGAGGACAACAACTGGATTGCCTTCGTCGCAAACGACGCGATCCTGGCACGCAAAAGTGGAATCTCGCAGCTGCCCATGGAAGACGCGCTCCCGTTCACTTCCCCGGAAAGTCTGGAGGTTGAGGTAGAGCTTCCCTTCGCTGGGAAAGTGTCAGGCATGGCGCTAAAGCCGGGCATCACCCTGATTGTGGGTGGGGGCTACCACGGCAAATCCACCGTGCTGTCCGCCATTCAGCGAGGCGTTTACAGCCACGTCCCCGGGGACGGCCGCGAGCTTGTGGCAACTCTTCCAGAGGCCATCAAGGTTCGCGCGGAAGACGGACGACCGGTCACGAAGGTGGACGTGTCGCCGTTCATCAACCACCTCCCAAGCCAAAGCGACACTGCCCGGTTCTCTACTCAGAACGCGTCCGGTTCCACCTCGCAGGCCGCCTCGATCATCGAGGCCATGGGAACTCGGTCAAGAGTGCTCCTGATTGACGAGGACACCTCGGCGACCAACCTTATGATCCGCGATGAGCGGATGAGAGAGCTGGTTTCAGCATCGGAAGAGCCCATCACGCCACTGATCGACCGGATCACGGGACTAGCTGAGAGTGCGGGGATCTCCGTAGTGATGGTCATGGGAGGGTCCGGGGCGTACCTGGACGTCGCAGACCTTGTCCTGCAGATGAACTCTTACCGTCCAGAGGACGTGACGGCGCGAGCACACCAGATTGCAGAAGAAAACCCTCGCGAACGCACGGACATCCCGGGCTTCCCTGAACTTCTTCCCCGGTACCCTGTGCGCCTGCCCAAGCCGGCTCAGCGTTCGAAGACGAAATCGTCCGGCGTGAACGCCCTCACACTTGACCGCCAAGCCGTCGACATCTCAGACGTCGAGCAGATCGTGGAGCCAGGCCAGGCCGAGGCCATCGCCTGGTGCATGAGGGGAATCCTGCACGAGCTGGCCGACGGGGAGAAGACGCTCTACGAGCTCACCGAGATGGTGGAGCACCTAATCGAAGACAAAGGCCTGGACCAGCTGGTGAAGTACGGGGCACGAAAGTACCCCGCCTTCTTGGCGCGCCCCCGAGCCGTCGACATCGCGGCAGCGGTGAACCGCTACCGAGCACTGGAGATCAGGGGTTAGACCTCAGTTTTCGCTGGCGCTTTTGTTGACTGCGCCGTCTTTCGGCTTGACGTTGGGACCGCCTTCAAGGAAGGTTTCAACCTGGTCCCTGGCCGTCTTGTCGATCATCTGCACCGGCGGGGACTTCATGAAGTAGGCCGAGGGCGCCCAGACGGGACCCGCAATACCGCGGTCGAGCGCGATCTTGGCGGCACGGATCGCGTCAATCACGATGCCTGCGGAGTTCGGTGAGTCCCAGACCTCCAACTTGTATTCCATTTGGATCGGGACGTCTCCGAACGTTGTGCCCTCAACGCGCACGAACGCAAATTTGCGGTCTTCGAGCCACGGCACGTAGTCCGAGGGACCGACGTGGATGTCCTTGTCTTCAAAGTCGCTCTTCATGTTCGAAGTTACTGCCTGGGTCTTGGAGATCTTCTTTGACTCAAGACGGCTACGCTGCAACATGTTCTTGAAGTCCATGTTGCCGCCAACGTTCAGCTGGTAGGTGCGGTCAATCTTGACGCCGCGCTCCTCCATCAGGCGGATAATGTCGCGGTGGCTAATGGTCGCGCCAAACTGGCTCTTGATGTCATCGCCAATGATCGGCACGCCCGCCTCCTCGAACTTCTTCGCCCACTCGGGATCCGAAGCAATGAAGACCGGGAGGCAGTTCACGAACGCACAGCCCGCATCCATGGCGCACTGAGCGTAGAAACGATCGGCTTCCTCGGAGCCCACCGGCAGGTAGGAGACCAGAACGTCAACGTCCAAATCCTTCAGGACCTGGACCACGTCAACCGGCGCCAGGTCCGACTCTTCAACGGTCTCCGAGTAGTACTCGCCCAAGCCATCCAATGTGGGAGCGCGCATTACGGTAACACCCGTGGTTGGAACCTCAGTGAACTCGACGGTGCAGTTGGGTTCAGCGATGATTGCCTGCGCCAAGTCCTTGCCGACCTTGTTTGAGTCAACATCAAAAGCAGCAACAAACTCGACATCGCCGACGTGGTAGTCACCGAACTGGACGTGCATCAGACCGGGAATCGCGTCGTCCTTCGACGTCTCTTTGTAGTACTCGACGCCCTGCACCAGCGAGGATGCGCAGTTGCCGACCCCGACAATGGCTGTACGAATTTTGCTCATGGGTTGCCCTTCAGTTTGTGACTTTAGAAGTGTCAGTGTCTGTATCGGTTATTGGTGATTGCCCTGGGTCCGACTGGATCAACCGATCTATCCAGGACAGTTCGTTTAGCGCTTGTGCTGAGTCCAGTTCGCCTTTCGAACGCACCCAGAAGTCAGGCGATTGTTTCGCTTCTTGTCCCGCTTCGTGCCGGGCCAGAACCTGAGCCCTTCGCTGCATCAGTAGCGTCAGGCGAGTTGCTGGCGTCGCCTTTGACATCAGGCCCATGGTGAGATCCATGGACTCGTCATCGACGTCGGCGTCAGCGAGCGCGTTTTTCAAAAAGTCTGTTCCCGTCAGAGTCGTCCGGTAGACAACCTGACGTTTGTCAGACTCTGCATTTGGCGGATCTACGACCTCAATCAGGCCTCTGTCAGCGAGCCGGTGCAGTGCTGGGTAGAGGGATCCGTAGGACAACCTGCGAACTGACCCTAGGGAACGAGAGAGTCGTTTCCGTAGTTCATAGCCGTGCAGGGGGTCTTCGAGTTCACCAAGGATTGCTAGCTCTAGCATGCTGGAGCGAACGCCCATCCCTGGTCCTTTCTTTGCGGGTAGCGGCCAAGACCCTGCTAACCCTAGCAGCCTGTATCGCAGCGATATGACTGCACGGGGGTGTCGAGACGGTGAACTAACCCACCATGTTTCAGGATCCAGAGTCGTGGCGCCTTGTCAGGCGCGCGAGTTCGACCGCAAAACGCCCTGGCGGCACGGTTGGTCGCCCGTCAAGGGTCCACTGGTGCGCGTAGTCAAAGTTGAAGGTGGGTGAACAAGAAGCGCAGGCGCTGACCCTGGTGGGGCGGCGGTGCAACCTGCGTTCGGCCCCGCAGGCTGGGCAGGTTCCTACCCAACGCGCAGGTGGCTGGGGCAGCCAGCCCGGCAGCTGCGCCTTAGGGCTGGCACCTAGGTTCGCTGCCGCTCTTTTCCACTTCGGGCCGTGGCCGGCACGGGCGCCAGCTAGCGCGTGGGCAACCTCGTGCAGAACCACGTCACGCACGACTGGCTCCGGGTAAAGAGGTAGCAGAACAGAAGAGAAACTGAGGGTGCGCCGGGCGTGGTCGCAGGCTCCGGCGCGGCGTCTGGCTCTGTCCCACGTGACGCGCCACTTGAAGAGGCCCGCGCCGTCCAGAGTCTGCCGAGCAAAAGAACCGACCCAAAGCTTGAGGTGTTCCTGATCGTCAAGCGTTGCTGCCACGGCCCCCATTCTATGGCTGCCTCCCTCAGCCGCATTCCCGGTTCGGCCGCGAGTTAGGGGCCAAAAAGCCACTGAAACCTGACTTTCACGCGAACAACCCGCGGCTAAACCGGGGGTAGCCCGCGGCCAAACCGGGACAACGCAAGTAGCTTCCCTGATGCGAAGGACAGAGCCATCATGGGGGGGCTAGCATGAGTCACGTCACATGATCCCGTCACACTGTTAGGAGCTCCCGTGCGTAGACCACAAGGCAAGAGATCTTGGTCGTTCTCACTTTTAGGGCTTTTAGGCATGCTCGGCCTAGTTGCCACTCCCCTCGCCTCAGCCGCCCCACAAGAGGCTGAAGCCAACGGCTCCATTTCTGGACGCCTCGTCCAAACCGCGGAAGCAGGAGACGCTGTTCAAGGCGAAGCGGTGTTGGTGGCAGCCGACGCCACCCCACAGCCATTTGGTGAAGTCGAAGGCGAAACCGAGGAGTGGGTCACCGCAGACACAGCCAACTCCGTGGAACTCGCAAAACCGGGAGACAACGCGGACGCCACCTTAGTGGTGCCGGTGCTAGCCCGAGCCGAACTCGATGAAAACCAGACCTTCACCTTCGAAGACCTCACCCCCGGCGACTACCTCGTCAAACTAGAAACTAACCCGGAGACAACCCCCATCCAGGGGCTGTGGTGGAAAGACGCCAAAGGATTCGAAGACGCCGAAGCCGTCACTGTCATCGCCGATCAAACAACCAACACAGTCTTCCTCTTCCCTCCCTCACAGGATTCGAAGAAGCCCATCCCGCCCACACCCAATAACGCCAAGAACCCGCAAGCCCGACAAACCCCAAACAAAGAGACCACCGCAGGTGCGGAACAAAGCGAGCAACAAAGTGGTGAACGCCCCACCGCAGAAACTGCAGGCACCGGCACCGCTTCCATCTCCGGCAAAGTCACTGTCCCCGCTGGCGTTGATGTAACCGAGATTTGGGTGACCGCCTACGACGCAGACGAAGACCAAGTTGGCTACGCGTACCCCGAAGAAGACGGAACTTACATCATCACGGGCCTGCTCGCTGGGACCTACAGGGTCGAGTTCAGTGCCTGGAACCAGAACGTGATCGACCAGTGGTACAACAACAAAGCGGACTTCGACTCAGCCGACCAGATCACCCTCGGCACGGCCCAGAACAAGGCCGGGATAAACGCGACCCTGAAAAAGGGAGCGAGCATCTCCGGTAAGATCACCATCCCCGGCGACGTCGATGTAGCAGGAATCAGGGTCGAAGTTTACGACGAAGAAGGCGACTATGCTCGCGGTGTCTATCCGGACACAGACGGGAACTACACGGTCGTGGGCCTGTCCGCAGGCACCTACAAAGTCCAGTTCGACTCCTGGGAAGAGAACGTTATCACCCAGTGGTACAGCAACAAGACCGACTTCGACACGGCTAACGCAATCCCACTCACCAGTGGTCAAGACAAGAGTGGGATAAACGCGACCCTGAAAAAGGGAATCACGATCTCCGGTAAGGTCACCGTCCCCACCGACGTCGATCTAACCGAGGTCTGGATCAGTGTCTACGACGAGGACTACGACTACATTAGGGGGACCTTCCCCGATTCGGACGGGAACTACACGCTAGCGGGGCTGCCCGCGGGCACCTACAAAGTCGAGTTCAGCGCCTGGGAAGAGAACGTGGTCACCCAGTGGTACAACAACAAAAACGACTTCGACTCAGCCACACCAATCGCACTGAAGGTCGGCGGAGACAAGACCGGAATAAACGCCACTCTTGAACGGGGGGCCAAGATCTCCGGTAAGGTGACCGTGCCCGACGGCCTTGACGTCACCAAGGTAGAGGTCACTGCTTACGACGAAGCCTACGATCACTGGCGCTCCACGTATCCGGACCCGGACGGTAACTACACGATTGCGGGGCTTGCGGCTGGGACCTACAAGGTTGAGTTCAGTTCCTGGGAAGAAGACTTGACCACACAGTGGTACAACAACAAGGCGGACTTTGAATCGGCCACCCCCGTCACGGTTAAGGCTGAGGACACCAAGTCTGGTGTCAACGCGAACATGAAGATGAGTGCCAGCTTTTACGGTACGGTCACAGCCCCGCCAGGGACGGACCTCACCAAGATAAACATTGAGGTGTTTGACTCGGCTGGAGATTACGCTTCTTGGACCTCCCCCGGGCCCGACGGTAACTATGAAGTCACGGGACTACCAGCCGGCACCTATAAGGTCCAATTCACCTCCTCGAGCCAAGACATCACGGACCAGTGGTACAGCGGCAAAGAGGACTACGCGTCAGCAACACCAATCAAGCTGGAAGCTGGCCAGAAGAAGACCGACATCAACGTCACCCTCAAACCGGGAGCCAGTATTTCTGGGAAGATTACGATCCCACAGGGTGCAGACTTAACAGAGGTCTGGATCAACATCTACAGCTCGGACCACGAACCGATCTCCGGCGGCACCGTCGGACCCGACGGCAAGTACCGGATCTATGGGCTCAACCCAGGAACCTACAAAGTCCAGTTCGGCTCCTCAAGCGTGGACGATGGCCTGGCGACACAGTGGTACAAAGGCAAAGACAGCTTCACCTCGGCGACACCGATCACACTCATGGTCAGCGAGAACAAATCCGGGATCGACGCCACACTCAAACCAGGTGGCGGCATCTCCGGAACGGTGAAGTTCCCAAGCGGCACCCAAAACGGTTGGGCTTGTCTTGACGTTTACGCCCTAAACAACGAGTTCGCGGTATCGACCTGCACCGATGACAACGGAAAGTACGAAATCTTAGGACTCCCCGCAGGCAAATACAAAGTCGCTTTCTACGGTGGGACCGAGGTTTTCAAGCCCCAGTGGTACAAGAACAAGACCAACTTCGTGTCCGCCACCGAGGTGGAAGTCGCAGTCGGACAAGTCACCAAGAACGTGGACGCCACCATGCAGAAGGCAGGCGCCGGCAAGTTCGTAAAGGAACGCTACGCAGGATCCAACCGCTACGAAACTAACTACAAGCTCAACGCAGAGGTCATGAGGCCGGGCATGACAGTATTCATCGCTACGGGGGCTTCCTTCCCGGACGCTCTCTCAATCGGCCCCGCCGTTGCCACGAACTACGGGGTTTTGGTGCTTACCCCCAGGGACGGTCTTCCAACCCAGACCCTGCAGCTGTTGAAAGAACGCCAACCATCAAAGGTGTACGTAGTGGGGGGCAAGGGCGCTGTTTCAGACAAAGTGATAGCCCAGGTCAAGACCGCAACTGGCCTCACAGCCACACGCGTCTCTGGCGCTAACCGGTACGAAACCTCAATCGCAATCCTGGAAGAGTTCTTCACCACGGGAAGTGTCCGCGACGTGTTCATAGCAACAGGCACGGACTTCCCAGACGCCCTGTCTGCCTCAGCCGCAGGAGGAGCCGCGGGTGCCCCGGTGCTTCTAGTGAACGGTAAGAATCAGAGCAGCCTGCCAGCGAAGGCCACGAAGATCCTGAACCAGCAGGGGGTAGTCAAAGTGCATCTTGTCGGCGGAACAGGCGTTGTTGGGAAGGGGTTGCAGTCGACCCTGAGCAAGACCTACACGGTTGACAGGCTGTCCGGGGCAAGCAGGTACGGAACAAACCTGGCCGTCAACGAGTTCCTCAACGAGGAATTCGAGTCATCGGGTTGGGGCGACCCACAAGGACTCTGGATCGCAACCGGCCAGAACTTCCCCGACGCCCTCTCCGCAGCCGGTCCCGCAGGGGACAGAAGCCAGCGACTGGTTTTGTCAAACGGCTCCTGCGTCATGAAGGAAGCCGTCAACTGGGCCAACAACCCGAAATCACTGGTGACAACGGTCAACTTGATCGGAGGTACCGGCGCGCTCAACCAGAGCGTCTACAACCTCACCCCCTGTAAGTAACCCAGGCAGGCACAGGTTCCCGGTTTGGCCGCGGGTTAACCCGCGGCCAAACCGGGAAGGGGGGTTAGTCGATGGTGGAGAGTTTTCTGAGCAACCTCGGAGCCGAGACCCTGCCCTTTGTTCCTAACACTTGAGCAAACAGGGAAACCCGGAGCTCCTGGAGTAGGAACTCCGCTTCGGCAAGGTCCCTATCAGCCTTTAGGGAGAAAGGCCGCGCTTCGAACCTGGCCCGGACCTGCTCTAGCTCCGCTTCGACTTCGGCCAACTCGCGCGCCCTATCGCGGTCGAGTTGCGCGGAACGCGCGTCCCTAGCAGCCGCAAGGATACGTTGAGTATCCGCCTGCAGGTAGCGGGGTAGGTTCTGGCGAATGGCGGCGGGCTGGGAGCTCAAGAACCCCTCAGAAAAGAGACCCTTCGCGTGCCTCTTGCTTTCCCGAAGCGTCATCTTCAAAGACTCTCTATTGTGGTTCGCCAGCGTCTCCTCAAACTCTGCGAAGGCGGCAACGCTCCGCACCACCGTGCCCAAAACTTGGTAGACGCGGTCCTCAAAGAGTCCCCTGGCGGCGGCGAGCAGCTCGCTGTACTGCTCTTTGCTCCGGATTCCGAAAGCCCCATCCTCAGCTGTCAGCTGTTCAAGGACTTCTCTAGCCGCGGCGCGTTGCGCGTCTTCAACCAAAGCCTCCGTGCCCGGGTAGGGCGAACCCGCAAGTAGCAGGGCCTCATTCCCCGTCCAACGCGTCGTAACCCTTTTGGTCGGCAATCGTAAGTCCGCAAGCAACAGCTCCGCGAGCCCTTCCGCGTGGGACCTATGTGCTTCATCCAAAGACGTGAAGACACGAACTGCAACTGGGCCCCCAGCTTGCGCTACAGCCAACGCAGGGTACCCACGCACGATGGTTCCCCCAGGGCCCGGACTGTCCAGTCGAGGCGGCAACGGGGCCTCGGGGAGTTCCTGAAGTCCAGTGAAGTCCTGGTGCTCCGGCTCTGCCTGCGGCTCCTGAGTACGCTGGACAGCCTGCGCCAGAGCCCCTTGAACAGCGCTCGAAACGCTCCGTTCAGCCTGCTCTTTGAAGCGGCGTTGGAGCGCGGCCAAGTTCTCCCCATACCCCAGGATCGCGCCGCGGTCATCCACGACTTGGAAGCCCACACGAAGGTGAGCAGGCAGGGAAGCGTAAGCGATCCTAAGGTCGTCTTGGCTTAGTTGAACCCCGCGGGCGTTCGTAGTTGCGCGGGAGAAAGCTTCAAGAAAGCCCCCGGCATCTCCAAGCTGCTTGGGCTTCGTAGGCTTCGCTGGCTCCGGCTCCCTAACAGTCCCGCTTGCACCCCATTCTTTGAGCCTTGCTAGGGAGGCGGTGAGTGAGTAGGGGTCCACCTCTTCTTGATCCTCTTGACGGTCTTGCTCCACCTCCCCCTGTTTCGGCTTCTCTCTTATCTGCGCCAGGATCGCCTGACCACTCTCCACAGCCGGGGCCAGCAACCGCCGCTTCGGCTTCGGTAAGCCTCGCACCATGGCCACCACAAGCTCTGGAAGCAAGCCTGGCACCAGCCAGTCAAACCCGTCTTCCTTCACAGCTTGAAGCTGTCGCAGGGAGATCGAAATGACGACCCCATCCTGTTCCGCACCGGGATCGAAGCTGTAGGAAATCGGCAGTTGAAGATCCCCCTGGTTCCACAGGTCCGGAAACCCCTGCGGGTCAGCCCGCGTCTCTTCCGGCAAAAGTTCAGGAAGGGAGTAGTCCAGCAGCCCCGGGTTTTTCCGGCGCTCGTCTTTCCACCACCGATTGAAGTTCTGCGCTGACGTGACATGGGCTGGGATCCGCGCATCGAAAAACCGGTAGCGACTGGCCTCGTCCGGGACCTGAGCGGGGTCCCGCAAGCGCCGGCTCAGCGCTTCCGCGTCCTCCATGACCTGCCGGTTGTGCTTCACGAAAGCGTGGTAGTTCTCCCGCCAATCCCCCTCGACCAACGCATGGGTGATGAACATTTCGCGTGCCAGCTCGCGCGCGGACAGGTCGACTTGGGTTCCTAAGAACTGGCGGCCGATCACTGTGTCGCCAAGAGTCGTAAGAGGAACCTGACGGTCGGCCGCGAGCGTCAGGCCGTACAGGGTCACCCGTTCCCGAACAGCTGCGCTCCCCTTCGCACGGGACCAGAGCGGCTCTGAGTAGCTCCTCTTTAGGAGCTTGCCCGCGTATTCCTCGACCCACTCCTGCTTGATGGTGGCAACGGTTCGGGCGAAAAGGCGCGAGGTTTCCACAAGCTCGGCAGCCATCACCCAGGCCGGCGTCCTGCGGGCCAGCCCTGACCCCGGCCAGATCGTGAAATGAGTTCCGCGCGTCCCCAGGTAGTCCCGCTTGGGTTCATCCCAGTTGCCAACGTTGGACAGGAGTCCGGACAGGATCGAACGGTGAATCTCATCCGCGCGCACCGTGGCAGGGCCTGCCCCGTACTCCAGGACAGCTGCGATCGAAGGGTTTTCTGCTCCTGCATGCCTGGCGATTTCTCTGTGGGAAGGCACGCCAACCGGCGCAACTTTGATACCCAATTCCTTGCACATGCGCCGCAGCTGGGAAACGATGTCCCGCCACTCCCTGTAACGCAGGTAGTGGAAGTATTCGTTTCGGCACAGGCGCCGGAACGCGCTTCCCGACATGTCCCTGGAAGCAACAGAGAGGTAACGCCACATGTTCAGGTAGGTAAGGAAATCGGACGTGCGATCCGCGAAACGCGCGTGGGCCTGATCGGCCTGTTGCTGACGTTCCAGGGGGCGCTCGCGAACGTCTTGGATGGAAAGCGCGGCGACAATGACCAGGACTTCGGAAGCGCATCCAAGCCTGTCCGCTTCCAGGAGCATGCGTGCGAGGCGGGGGTCTATGGGGAGCCGGGCAAGTTTTCGTCCAAGACGCGTGATCCTCCCCTTTTCGTCCAGTGCACCCAGCTCAACCAGCAGTGCGGTCCCGTCGCGGACAGCCCGCTGGTTTGGTTTATCCAGTAGGGGGAAGTCCGCGAGCGACCCAAGCCGTAGGGCAGCCATCTGCAAAATGACTGAGGCGAGGGAGGTGCGGAGGATCTCGGGCTCGGTGAAGTCGGGCTTACCCTGATGGTCCTGCTTCGAGTACAGGCGAATGGCGACACCGGGGCTTGTGCGGCCGGCTCTCCCAGCTCGCTGGGCTGCTGAGGCTTGCGAGATGCGTTCTATGGGGAGGCGTTGGACTTTGGTCTTGTTCGAAAACCGGCTAATCCGGGCCAGCCCGGAGTCGATGACATAGCGAACTCCTGGGACCGTCAGGGAGGTTTCAGCGATGTTTGTTGCCAGGACGACCCTGCGCAACGAATGGGGGGCGTAGATCCTGTGTTGCTCGGCAGCGGAAAGCCTGGCGTAGAGGGGAACGATCTCAACTCCCCTGGGATGGTGAGATCTTGACCCATCCTTTACGTAGCGGGAACCTAGGTGAGCGGCCAGTGTTTTTTCTGCTTCTCGGATGTCCCGCTCCCCCGGGAGGAACACCAGGATGTCACCGTCTGGTTCATCTAGGAGTTCGTCAACCGCGAAGCAGAGCGCGCTTTCCAGGTCTAGGTCATCGCCAAGTCCGTATCCGAGTTCGGCGAGTTCCCCGCTCCCCGCCTCTTCGGTCAGCTGGGTTCCGCCGGCTTGCTCAACCTGGGCGGGAGCAGACTCTGGCTGGGACAGGTCCGGGGTTAGGGGCCGATAGCGGACCTCGACCGGGAACGCCCGCCCACTCACCTCAATCACGGGGACCGGCTCTCCGCTCAGAGCCCTGAAGTGCTCCGCGAACTTCTCAGAGTCGATGGTTGCGCTGGTAATGATGACTTTCAGGTCGGGTCGTTTGGGAAGTAACGTGCCCAGGTAGCCAAGGATGAAGTCGATGTTGAGGGATCGTTCGTGCGCTTCGTCGACGATGATCGTGTCGTACTTCGACAACAGGGGGTCGCTCCCGATCTCCGCGAGCAGGATCCCGTCCGTCATTAGCTTCACTAGGGTAGTGGGCCCGACCTCGTCGGTGAACCTGACCTGGTAGCCGATCACATCGTTCGGTCCGCGGCCCACCTTGGTCCCAAGTTCCGCAGCTATCCTCTCCGCAACCGCTCGTGCCGCGATCCGGCGGGGCTGAGTGTGACCGATCATTCCGGCGATTCCGCGGCCCAGCTCCATGCAAATCTTGGGGAGTTGCGTCGTTTTTCCGGAGCCGGTCTCACCCGAAACAATCACGACCTGGTGATCTCTGATTGCCTCAGCGATCTCTTGACGGTGAGCACTGACGGGCAGGTCCGGGTAGCTCATCACCGGTAGCGCCGCAGCGCGGGCCGCCAGGACCCGTGGAGGGAACGTACTTCTGCGTGGCGTTCTGGCCACCACTAGTGACGCCCCTCGCGAGGGACCTGCATCAGGATCCAGTCCCGCGCAAGGTTGCTGAGCCGTTCCAGGTTCCCCTGGTCGGAAAACTCTGCATCCTGGACTATCTCTAGCCTGCTCCCATCGGGAAACAGTGGGAATGCTTCCGTGGCGCTTATGACAAGCCCTGCGGATTCGTCCGCCCGGTCGTACACCAGAAGCGTCGGGACCTCCAGGTCGCGGAGTAGCTCGGGAGCCTTAGTGAGAGACAGGTCAACCAGGGTCTGGGAGGTGAGTGTGAAAGTCTCGCGAGGTCCGGGGGAGTCGTCGGGGACCTGCATGAATCCGCGACTGTCGAGTTGGTCAAGTTGAGCTGGCGCGAAGATCCTGTCCCACTCGTAAGTGACAGGCCCAAGGACCGCGCTGGTGACGAACATTGCGTCAACTGCAAAGGGGTGCGCTTTGAACGCTGACAGGCAACCGGTTGAATGCGCGTGGAGAAGCTGGCGCGTGAAGCCTTGGTCAGCGAGCCAGCCGGAGGCGGCACGTAGATCTTCCGTTCTGTGGTCGACGGTAACCTTGTCGTCGTCAGAGTAGCCGTGGCCGGAATAGTCAAAGATCAGCGTCGCGTAGCCAAGCGAACGATACATTTTTGAGAGCTTAGGGAAGTGTGGACTGGAGCCCCGGTCGCAGAGGAAAGAGTGAGAGAACAGAACCGCCGCGTCCGTCGCGTCAACCGGGTTCACGAAGGTACCTTGCAGACGCACGCCTCGGGGCGTCAAAATCTCTACTTCGCTCACAAGCCAACGGTACCGACCTTTAACCGCCCTCGCAGCTACCTTCGCTGCGGGCACACCATCGCAAGCGGGCAGTAGACTCGGGTGCAAAGAAGCTGGTCGTTTACCGACGCGAAGGCAAAACCGAGAGGCACAAGAATGAAGAAGCTACGCACGCTCCTGGTCCTGGGTGTCGGGTTCCTGCTCGGATCCAAAGTCGGGCATGGTCCTTACGACAAGTTCATGGGCCTAATGCGCCGGTTGCGCCAAACGAGACTGGTCTCAGCACCAATTGAGGCCACGGCAGCCCGAGTTTCAGGGGCAGTCCGTGAAAAGGGTTTTCAGGTCGCAGATCGTGTCGCTGACGCAACCTACCGGGGGATCGCTGGGGGTGGGCCAGTAGTTGTCGAAGCCCGCGTCATTGAGGAGTCCGAGCCCTACTCGAGCCGTGGCACCACAAAGTGAACCAACCGCTGCGCAGGTCAGGCGCTGGCGGGAATACTTAGCTGACGAGCGGATGGAAGCTGCGACCTACCGGAAGCTCGCAGCGAAGGAAGAGGAGCCCGCACGCTCGATCATGCTGGGGCTCGCAGACGCTGAGGCCCGCCATGAGCAGCACTGGCTAGGACTTCTGGGAGACCACGCCAACCCACCCCCGAAGCCCGCACTCTACTCAAGGATTCTGAACTCTCTAGCCACGCGTTTCGGCTCGGTTTTCGCGCTGGCGATGGCGCAACGTTCGGAGCAACGCACCTCGTACGACGCGGAAGAAGACGCTACCGAACAGATGGCAGCAGACGAGCACATCCACGGTGAAGTCGTTCGCTCGCTTGCCGCATCTTCCCGCGAGCGAATTGCCGGCAGCTTCAGGGCCGCAGTGTTCGGCATCAACGACGGACTGATCTCCAACCTAGCCCTAATCCTTGGTGTTGCTGGAGCAGGAATGGGTTCTAGCTGGATCACGGCGACCGGCTTCTCAGGCCTTTTGGCAGGGAGCCTTTCGATGGCTGCTGGTGAGTGGATTAGCGTCTCCGGACAAAAGGAACTGTTGGACGCTTCCATCCCCGATCCTGACGCACACCGCTCCCTCACAAAGCTTGATGTGAACTCGAATGAGCTTGCCCTTCTATTCAGGGCACGCGGTGAAAGTAAAGAGCAGGCAAAAGAGCACGCTGAACAGGTCTTTACCGCCCTGGGTGCCCCCGAGACTGACTCTGCAACTTTGGCATTGAGTCCCACCTCAGGGAGTGGCTCCAGCATCTCTGATGCTGCGGGTAAACCACTGTCGGTGGCGCTCAGTTCTTTCCTTTTCTTCGCCCTGGGTGCGTTCATTCCTCTTATGCCGTATCTTTTCGGAGCGCAGGGACTTTGGGGCCTGGGCTTGGCCACAGGGCTGGTAGGCATTGCCCTTTTGGTAACGGGCGGGCTGGTTGGCGTCCTGTCCGGCAAACCCCCTTGGAGGGGGGCGCTTCGGCAACTGTTGATCGGGCTCGCAGCGGCCGCACTAACGTTCGGTCTGGGCACGCTGTTCGGGACGGGTTAGCTATGGACATTCTTGGCGGCGGACCAGTACACGATGTATACCGCGTTATCGACCTGACGGGGGTGTTGCTGAACGGGATCCTCGGCGGAAAGTTGGCGCGCCAGAAGCACTTTGACGCGGTCGGTTTCGTCGTCCTCGCAGTCCTGTCGGCAATGGCAGGTGGCATCATTCGGGACGTGATGCTCCAGGTGGGCCCACCGATAGCTATCACCGACCCCCTTTACATAGTCACGGCGCTGGTCGGAGCGTCGATCGCCTTCTTGTGGAAGCTGAAGTCCAAGTTCTGGGTCGTCGCCCTGATAATCGCGGACGGCACGGTGCTTGGTTGCTGGGCGGCCACTGGTGCAGCGAAGACTCTGGCCGCAGGCTTTGGGATTATGCCCGCCCTGTTGCTCGGCGTTACCACAGCCGTTGGCGGGGGCATGATCCGGGACGTGTCAGCCGGCAACGTCCCCACGGTTTTCGGGGGGAACAACCTTTACGCAACCCCCGCGTTCGTCTCTGCGGGCATCATGGTGGTTCTCTTCGAGCTGGGCTTGCCGGTGGCCGGGATGATCGCTGCAACTGTCATCGGATCCTCGTTCACCGTCCTGGCGCACTGGCGGAAGTGGCAGTTGCCCGTCCACAGCGACTGGAGCCTGTCGCTCACGCCCAGCCAACTCAAAGCGTTGCTGGCGACCAGGCCTGGCGTTCCTGGCCCGGGAAAAAACAAGCCTGACGGATTGAAGGGCCTTGCCAAAGAACTGAAGGAAGCCGAACTGGCGGAACAGGAAGAGGAACAGGGGTCCGGAACAGACTAGGGTGCGCGAATCGGGCGCCCGTGAGATTCTTAGAACATGTGCGGTCGTTTCACCATGTTCTCTGATGACGAGGAGCTGGCTCGTCTGTTCGATGTCGACGTGGTCGAGGGCGAACACCACGAGTCGTACAACGAAGCTCCTTCTCAGTTGATCAGGGCAGTTCGCACCAAACGCGATGAGCGCCGGGAACTGGACCTGATGCGGTGGGGGCTGATTCCCTTCTGGGCGAAGGAGTCCTTCCACCCGCTCATTAATGCCCGCGCTGAGACCGTCACTGAGAAGCCCTCGTTTCGAACTCCCGTGTCCAAACGTCGTTGTCTTTTGCCGACCAACGGCTACTACGAATGGCAGAAAAACGAGGACGGCGAGAAGCGTCCTTTCTTCTTGTCGCTGGCGAACAGTCAGGGCCAGCCTGCACCCCTTGGCGCCGAACCAACCATGGCAATGGCCGGAATCTTTGACTGGCCGCGTCGGGAAGACGGGGACCAGGAGAGGTCGGAAGAGGACTTCTCCGCTCCCCCCACCACCGCCATCATCACCAGGCCCGCCGCGGACACTCTTGGGCACATTCACGACCGGATGCCCCTGTTCGTCCCGAAGTCGCTTTGGGAGGCGTGGCTGGACCCCAACTTTCAGAACCGCGATGAGCTACGTGAAATGATTCGCTCGATCCCGACCCCTCCATTGGTTCCGCGCGAGGTCGGCAAAGCTGTCGGGAACGTCCGGAATAACGGTCCAGAGCTGATTGTCCCCGTCCACTAAACTGCTCACAGTTCACGCCGAGGGGCGTTTTCCCCGGTAAAAAGGGTCCGTCCCTTTGTGGACAGGCAATAGGGCACAATTGCGGTCATGCCCACTAACCACCCGAAGACCGGCCGGAGTCGGCAGCAGAGCCGGTTTTCCGTACGCACCCTAATCTGGGTGGTTGCCGCCTCGATCCTGGCCTGGTTGCTGGTCCCAGGACTGGGACCGAACCTGTTGGGCTTGGAGCGGGGTCAAGGCACTCAAAACACAGTCACCGGTGAAAACACCGAACTGTTGCAGCAGCTAAGCCGGTTGGAGGTTGTCGACAACCAGGACGCTCCCCCCTACGTTCGTTCTGAGTTCGGGGAGGGTTGGGCTGACCTGGACGGGGACGGCTGCAGCACCAGGAACGAAATCTTGGCAAGGGACCTTCACGACGTGACCTACCGGAAAGGCACCGGAGACTGCGTGGTCCAGTCCGGGATCCTGCAGGACCCTTATACGGGAGAGACGATCCGCTTTGAGCGGGGCGCGGACACGTCTAGCCTGGTGCAGATCGACCACGTTGTGGCCCTGGGGAACGCCTGGTATGCGGGAGCTTGGGAGTGGGACGCGGCGAAGCGACTTGAGTTCGCAAACGATCCCCTGAACCTTCTGGCGGTCGACGGAAACGCAAACTTTGAGAAAGGGGCCCACACAGCCGACCAGTGGTCCCCTTCGAACAAGGACTCACACTGTGAGTTCGCAGCCCGTCAGGTCGCCGTCAAGTCACGCTGGGGTCTGTCTGTGACGCAAGCTGAGTCCGAGACCCTCACTGGCATTCTTGAAACCTGCCCACAAGTCTCGCTGAGCGAATAGAGGAGCCATGCAAGAAGCACAAGTGCAGCTAACGCCCGGTGGAGTTATCGGCCTTCTGAGCATCGGACTGGTCGCAGGATTCCTGTCAGGCATGTTCGGGGTCGGCGGGGGCATCCTGATCGTACCGGGGCTGATCACCGTTGCCGGGTTCTCCCAACGCCTGGCGTCCGGGACTTCCCTAACAGCAATCGTCCCCCTGGCCACGGTCGGCGTCGTCTCATACGCATCGAGGGGTGACATCTCAGCCGTGGGAGGGCTGGTCCTGGCGTTGGGAGCCATGCTGGGGGCCCAGGTGGGAACTTGGATCCTCGCACGAATAAGGATAAAACCACTACAGCTAATGTTTGTTGGCTTCATGGTCATCGTGATTGTGAGCCTGTTCTTGGTTGTCCCTTCACGCGAGGGAACCTTCACGCTCACCGCGCTTACCTCGGTCGCCCTTTTGGCTGTTGGGTTCGTAACAGGAGTTTTGTCCGGATTGCTCGGGATCGGAGGCGGGGTGGTTGTTGTTCCCGCCCTGATATTGCTGTTTGGTTTTTCTGACCTGCTCGCCAAGGGCACTTCACTGCTGATGATGATCCCGACCGCCCTGACCGGGACTCTTGCCAACATGCGCAACGACAACGTCGACCTTAGAGCCGCCCTGCTGGTTGGGGTCCCTGCGTGTGCAACAACCTACCTGGGTTCCCTTGCTGCGGAAGCCGCTAGCCCTACTCTTGCAAACACTCTGTTCGCAATCTTCCTAAGCGTTGTAGCGATACAGCTACTTTGGAAGGCGCTAAGGAAACCCGAACGGCAGCAGTAAAGCCCGTCTAGTCTTGAGGTGACGGCCACGGGAGGCTTTGTCTGTGGCCGGCAGGACCCGGTTTACGACGCACAGGAGCAGCAGTGGTGACACCCTCAAAAGAACTCGCCGTAAAGCCCAAGACGACAGCACTCGTCTTGGCCGCTGGAGCGGATGACGAATCCAGAAGGCTCCTGACTTCTCCCCTTTCCGACTCAACCGTCGTGCAACTGGCTTTGGAGAATGTCCGAAAGGTTGTGCCTGCCGAGAGGATCATCGTCGTTGTTCCGGCGGGCGACACTGAAGTTCGCGCTCTACTGGGTGAAGATCTCACCTACGTGGAGCAAGAGCGTCCGCTTGGGACCGGGCATGCCGTTTCCGTGGCTCGTGACCTGATCCCAGCAGACACGGACCAGCTGCTGGTGACCTACGGAGATACGCCGCTTCTTCGGCCTGATTCCCTGCGGGGTTTGCTAAACCGCCACCATCTGATGGAAGCCGATTTTTCGCTCCTGACGGCTAACATCAGTGAACCTCTGCCTTACGGGCGCGTCCAGCGTGGCGAAGACGGAAAAGTGGATGCGATTGTCGAGCCAGAGGACCTTGGGTCCGAAGCTGACAACCACGAGATCAATGTGGGCTCGTACGTCAGCTCCCCCACCGACCTGCTAGAGAAAATAGACACCCTTGCAGCCTCGGGTGAATACCGCCTCACGGAAGTCGCCCGCAGTTTCATCGACCAGGGTAAAAACATCGCGTCCTACCAGATCTACGACACGGACGAAGTGCAAGGCATCAACACCGAGGAAGAGCTACAGCAGGCAGCCGACATCGTCCTAAAACGCTTGTTTATGCCGACAAAGGACACGGACACAACAATCAAGTTCGGGACCGGCGGCTGGCGGGCTGTGATTGGTGAGGGGTACACCCTGGGAAATCTGCGGCGCTTGTGCCAGGCGATCGCAAACGAGGCGACCCGCCAGGGCCTCAGCAATAAGGGCGTCGTAATCGGTGGTGACAGGCGTTTCCTGTCCCGGGAGTCGGCCGAGGCCGCCGCCGAGGTCTTCGCCGGCAACAACATCCCCGTTCTTCTTCTTCCGGACGATGTCCCAACGCCCCTGGTCACTTTCGCCGCGCCCTACACGGACTCGGCCTACGGCATCATCATCACCAGCTCCCACAACCCTCCGAACTGGAACGGGGTTAAAGTATTCCGGGCGGACGGGTCGCTACCGCTTGATGAAGAAACTGACCGTTACCAGGACGAAGCGAACGAACTCACCGTCGACGATGTGATCACCTTGGATCTGGAGCTTGCGAAGGCAGCCGGGGTCGTGCAGGAACGCTCACTCACGGACCCGTACATTGACGCGATCGAAGAGATTGTTGATGTCGACACTGTTCGAGGCTCGAATCTGCGGGTGATCGTTGACCCCATGTACGGGACCAGCCAGCTGACGCTCAGCACCATCCTGTCGGACATGCGCGTCCAATCCGAGTTCATCCACGCTTCTCACAACCCACTGTTTGGCGGAGTGGCACCCGCACCCGACTCTGAACGCCTCTCCACCCTCATCAACACCATCAGACAAGGCGGTGGCAAGTACGACCTAGGGATGGCAACGGACGGCGACTCTGACCGAATCGGCATTGTTGACGAGAACGGCGAGTACATCACCACGAACGACCTGTTGTTGTTGCTGTACTGGTATCTGCATGAAGTCCGAGGCGAAAAGGGCGGGGTTGTCCGCAACGTCGCCACCACGCACATGCTTGACCGACTTGCTGCCCATTTCGGGGAAGAGTCCAGGGAGTGCAAAGTCGGTTTTAAGCACGTAACGGCAGGGATGCAGGAAATCGGCGCCGTGCTGGGCGGTGAATCTTCGGGTGGTCTTACGATCCGCGGCTGGATCCTGGGTAAAGACGGAATCTTCGCCTGCTCCCTAGTCGCAGAGATGCTTGCGCGCACGGGTAAGAAGATTTCCGAGCTTCGCGAAATGATCTACGACATCACCGGGCGCCTGTACCAGCTCGAGGCAAACGTGCCGGCAACACCGGAGATGCGAATCGCTGTGCCGCGCAGGCTTGAAGCTGAACCCCTCACCCACATTGGGCCTTACAAGGTGGTCGAGGTCAGGCGCGAAGACGGCGTAAAGATCATCCTGGAAAACGACAACTGGGCCCTGTTGCGCTTCTCAGGAACCGAGCCCATGTTGCGCATGTTTGTGGAGGCGGACACTCCCGAGAAGGCGCAAGAACTGCTGACGTGGCTCGAGGGTTTCGTTTCGGCCTAGGCCGAAACGCAGTGGGATAGGAACAGAACGGGTCCCGACCTGACGGTCGGGACCCGTTCAACGTTTCGATCGCGCTCGGTAAAGCCTGAACACGGACTCAAAAGTTAGTTAGTCGAGAGCAACAATCTCAACGGCGCTAAGACCCTTGGGGGAGTTCTCAACACGGAACTGCACCTTCTGATCTTCGTAGAGGTTCCGGATGCCGGAGCCCTCAATGTTGCTGTAGTGCGCGAAGACATCGGCAGAGCCATCATCAGGTGTGATGAAGCCGAAACCCTTCTGCGAGTTAAACCATTTGACGACACCGGTTGTCGGTTCGGACATGCGGGAATTCTCATTTCTTAATCCGCGGTGCAACTGATCCCGGCGGGACCAGAGGCAGTGACACTTTTTCTGTTGCACCGCGGGGCTTCCCGATCAGTACTTCTCTAAAGCTGTGACTACACCTATACGGTAGCGCAACCGGAGCCAGAACTACACCGCCGCCACCCGGGGTAATCTGGAAAGCAGCGAAAACACTAGCAAAGGAGCCAAAATGAGCCTTGCCGACAAGCTTGTAGAACTAGAGATCGAACTGCCGGAGGTCCCCACCCCGGTCGCCGCCTACGTGCCCGCCCTGGTGCAAGGAAACGTTGTCCGCACCTCTGGCCAGTTGCCGTTCAAGGGAAAGAAACTGGTGTCAGAAGGTCGTTGCGGGACCGTCGCGGTGACAAAAAAGCGAGCAAAAAAGGCAGCACGCCAAGCAGCACTCAACGCTGTCGCCGCAGCCGCAAGCGCAGCAGGCGGGGTAGAAAAGCTAGCCCGCGCCACGAAGGTTACGGTCTACGTGGCGTCGGACGATGGCTTCTTCGCTCAACCTGAAATCGCGAACGGCGCGTCAGAACTGCTACTAGACCTGTTCCAGGCCCCACATATCCGTAGTGCGGTGGGCGTGGCCGCGCTCCCCCTGAACGCGACCGTTGAGGTTGAGGTCGAGTTCGAACTGGTCTAGGCGTCTACCTTTACCGCCTGAAGGATCTTGTCCACCGAATCCTTAGCGTCGCCGAACAGCATCTGCGTGTTTTCCTTGAAGAACAGTGGGTTCTGAACGCCCGCGTAGCCTGTCGCCATTGAGCGTTTGAACACGACCACGTTCTTTGCGTCCCAAACCTTCAAGACAGGCATCCCCGCGATGGGCGAGCCGGGTTCTTCAGCAGCCGGGTTCACAGTGTCGTTCGCGCCGATCACCAGGACCGTGTCAACGCCGTCAAAGTCGTCGTTGACCTCATCCATTTCCTTCACGATGTCGTAGGGAACCTTCGCTTCCGCGAGGAGAACGTTCATGTGGCCTGGGAGCCGCCCGGCAACGGGGTGGATTCCGAACTCCACATCCACGCCCTTCTGGCGGAGAGCTTCCGTGAGCTCTGCGACCGGATACTGTGCTTGCGCAACTGCCATCCCGTAGCCGGGGGTGATCAGGACCTTGCGTGAGCCTTCCAGCATTGCGGCAACCTGCTCAGCAGACGTCTCCCTGTATTCTCCGTCTTCACCACCGGAAACCGTGGTTGACTCGGCAGAGCCGAACCCTCCCAGGATCACGGAGATGAACGAACGGTTCATGGCCTGACACATGATGTAGGACAGGAACGCACCAGAGGCACCAACCAGTGCACCGACGATGATCAGCAGGTCGTTGCCAAGCATGAACCCTGCGGCTGCGGCCGCCCACCCCGAGTACGAGTTCAGCATGGAGACCACAACCGGCATGTCACCACCGCCGATCGCAGCAACCAGGTGAACACCGAGGGCCAGTGCGATGACCGTCATGATCACAAAGGGGATCCACGCCGAGGACGAGTGGCCGGCCACGATGAACCAAACCATCAAACCGATAGACGCGACAAGGGCACCTAGGTTGAGCCAGTTCCGTCCGGGCAGCATTAGGGGCGCACCCGAGATCTTTCCGGACAGCTTCAAGTACGCAACGATGGAGCCCGTGAAAGTCACCGCGCCAATGAAGACTCCCAGGAAGACCTCACCCAAATGGAAACCACCGAGTGCTTCAGCCTGTGCGTCAGGAGCTATGAAGGAGTTATAGCCAACCAGGACAGCCGCGAGCCCAACGAAGCTGTGCAGCAAAGCAATGAGCTCGGGCATTCCCGTCATCTCGACGCTCGCGGCACGCCAGAGCCCTACTGCAGCGCCTATTCCCATTGCAACCGCGATCAGGATCGCCGTCACCAAGACACCACGACCCGGGCCGGACGAGAGCGCCAGCAGGATGGTCGCTGAAAGGGCGATCGTCATTCCGAGGATGCCCCAGTTGTTTCCCTGACGCGAACTTTCGTGAGACGACAGGCCCTTGAGCGACAAAATGAAGAGGATCGCGGCGACCAAGTAGGCCAGCTTCACGACGTGGGTGGTCCAGTATTCGGGGTCTGACGCCGTCAGCGGGTCGGCGGAAAGGACGAAAAGCGTCGGCGCTGAAAGAAGAGAAGTCACTGTCTGTTCCTATCCTTTCTGGAACATCGTCAGCATGCGGCCGGTCACCCTGAAACCACCGAAGATGTTGATCGAAGCGACCACGATCGCAATGAAACTGACGATCGTGACCGCCAAATTGTCCGAACCAATCTGGGTTATGGCTCCGACCAGGATGATCCCGGAAATCGCGTTGGTCACGGACATTAGCGGGGTGTGAAGCGAGTGCGCAACGCCTGTGATTACGTAGAAGCCGACCACGATCGCGAGCACAAAAACCATGTAGTGATCCAGTGCCATGATGGGGGTCGCCAACACTAAAGCAATCGCAACCAGCACGCCCGCGCCGATCCCCAAGACCTTGTTGCGCTTCTTCTTAGCTTCTTCAGCTGCCTTGGCTGCGGCTCTTGCCGCATGTGTAGCGGCGTCATCTTGGACCACAGCGGGCGCGGCTGAGACTTTTATGGGCGGCGGGGGGTAGAGGATCTCTCCCGCGTTCGTGACGGTAATAGTCCGAACGATCTCATCTTCCAGGTCAAGAACCAGGTCCCCGTTCTTCACCGGGGTCATCAGCTTCAAGAGGTTAACGATGTTCTGGGCGTACAGCTGAGAAGACTGGGTAGGAAGGCGACCCGCCAGGTCAGTCCAACCGATGATTGTCACGCCGTTGTCAGTAACGACACGCTCACCAGCGACCGTCTGGGTCGTGTTGCCCCCGTTAGCCGCGGCCATGTCGATGATCACCGAACCCGGTTCCATCGCTGCAATCGCTGCGTCGTCTAGCAGGATGGGCGAGGTACGACCGGGGATGTTCGCCGTCGTGATCACGATGTCAGAACCCGCGGACTGCTTTGCGTAGACCTGGTTTGCCAACTTCATCTGGTCTTCGGTCAGTGCCTTCGCATACCCGTCGGTAGAGTCCTGCTTCACGGAGGGAAGTGGAACGAAGCGAGCCCCCATGGACGCCACTTGTTCGCTCACTTCGGGACGGACGTCGGTAGCGGACACTTCGGCACCCATGGCACTGGCCGTGCCGATCGCAGCTAAGCCCGCGACCCCTGCCCCGATCACATAGACCTTTGCCGGAGGCATCTTCCCAGCGGCGGTCACCTGGCCCGTGAAGAGCCTCCCGAACTCATTCGCAGCCTCGACGACTGCGCGGTACCCGGCGACGTTTGCCTGCGAGGACAAAACGTCCATCGCCTGAGCCCTTGAGATGCGCGGCACCATGTCCATGGCTAGCGCGGTGATGTCAGCCTTGGCTAGTTCTTCAACAAGTTCCGGATGCCTGGCTGGCGCCAGGCGGCTGATCAGGGTGCCGCCCGGGCGGATCCTATCGATCTCGGCCTTCGTGGGTTCGTCTAGAGCAAGCACAATGTCACTGCCCAAAGCCTGGTCGCGGTCCACGATCTGCGCCCCAGCGTCCTGGTACTGGTAATCCGGGTAGCTGGCTGACATTCCAGCTCCGGACTCAACCGCCACGGTGTAGCCAAGCTTGATTAGCTTTGCAACTGTGTCTGGGGTAGCTGCTACTAGAGGCTGATCGGGTCCCTGCGCTGGAACGCCAATACGCATGCTCTCTCCATTCTTGGGTAGATTGAGTGCCCTTCCATAATAAGGGTTGAAACTCTCACCGCCCCCTTCTATCCACAGCAACGCTAAGCCAGTAGTATCGAGGGGCCACGGGAACCCGAGAGGGTTGAGAAGGGGAAAGCCCCGACCGTTGAACCTGAACCGGCTAACACCGGCGGAGGAAGCGCAGCCCGTGGCTACAACCGTGAGCCATGGAGCAAATCAGTGGAAAAGTTCAGCGCCAGGTGGCGCGTTGTCGACATCGTGACCGCGGCAGTCCTTGGGGTCGCCGTCGGAGTGATCATGGTTTTCTGGAATCAGGTCGGATACTCCCTGTTTACACTCCTGGGTTTCCTGCCGGGCCTGGGCGGGCTTGTCTCCGGGATCTGGTACCTGGGAGGACCGCTGGGAGGCCTGGTGATCCGCAAGCCGGGCGCCGCCATCTTCGTTGAAACTCTGGCCGCCGTAATCTCGATGGCGATCGGCTCAAAATGGGGGGTGGAAACCGTCATTGCAGGACTGATCCAAGGCGCCGGAGCCGAACTTGCGTTTGCAGCCTTCCGTTACAGGAAGTTTGGTCCTGGAGTTGCTGCGCTCTCCGGCGCTCTGGCGGGGCTCGGTGCGATGCTGTTCGAGGGCGTGAGCCACGGATACTTCGCGCGTTCATTAACCTTCCTCGCTGTCTACTGGAGCAGCTCTATCCTGTCGGGCGCGGTTCTTGGGGGACTCTTAGCTTGGGTCCTAGTCCGCGGCTTGGCGCAAACCGGTGTCTTGAACCGGTTTGCTTCGGGGAGGGAACATGCCACTCGAGTCTAAGAAAGCAGCGACAAACCTGGGTGTCAGCCAGGGAGGGGTCGTTGCCGACGGCTGGGGGTGGCGCCACACCGGGCGCAAAGCGTGGGCCCTGGAAGACCTGAACTTTCAGATCGAACCGGGCGAACGCGTGCTCTTGGCTGGCGCGTCCGGCTCAGGAAAGTCAACGTTGCTTCACGCCCTGGCAGGCGTGCTCGAACCCGAAGAGGGCGAATCGGCGGGCTTTCTGACAATCAACGGGCACGCGGTGACGGACCGGACCCTCCGGGGCGACTCCGGTCTTGTACAGCAGGACCCGGGGTCCCAGATCGTAATGGAACGGATTGGGGACGAGGTCGCCTTCGGCCTTGAAAACATTGGCGTCCCAGAAGACCAGATTTGGCCGCGCGTTCAAGAGGCGCTCGCAATGGCCGGTCTGGAGCTTCCACTGGACCACCGCACAGACGAACTCTCCGGCGGGCAAAAACAGCGGCTGGCACTCACCTGCGCCTTGGCCATGAGACCCCAGCTGCTACTGCTCGACGAACCCACTGCCAACCTAGACCCTGAAGGGGCAAAGGAGCTTCGTGAACAAACCAAGAAGGTCGTCGAGCAGACCGGCGCCACGCTGATTGTTGTCGAACACAACCTTGAGCCATGGCTGGAGCAAGTGGACCGCATGATTGTGCTCTCACACGGCAAAATCGTTGCTGACGGCCCCCCGGAACGGGTCCTTGCCGAACGCGGTAGGCAACTCCAAGCGGATGGCGTCTGGGTCCCGGGTGAAAGCACAGCCGACCTGGTGTGCCTCACAGGAGCGCGGTTCCCAGCCCAGGCCGGGGAAGAAATCCTAAGCTCTAGGGACCTGGCGGTGGGCTATCCCGGGCAAGCAGACCCCGCAAACCAGGGGCTAAACTACCGCTTCGACCAGGGAAGCGTCGCAAACATCGTCGGGCCAAACGGGGCGGGTAAAACCACGTTCGCGCTGACCATGGCCGGACTACTGGAACCGGTCTCCGGTCAGGTCATAGCCGGGTCGGACCTGAGGGACTCCGACCTTCCAGCTGACCCCAACGACTGGGAGAGCAAGCAACTTTTGGGCCGGATCGCCATGGTTTTCCAAGAGCCCGCGTACCAGTTCCTAACCTTCAGTGTCAGGGAAGAGCTAACACTGGGCCTGAAACTCAAAGACCCACAGGGAGATCACTCGGCTGAGGTAGACCGCTACCTAGAGATGTTGCACCTGTCGCACCTGGCAGAGGCCAACCCGTTCACGCTCTCCGGGGGCGAAAAGCGACGCCTCTCGGTCGCAACCGCCATGATCAACAAACCCAAGGTGCTTCTGCTAGACGAACCCACGTTTGGCCAAGACCGAAACACATGGATCGGTCTGGTGACACTACTCAAGCAACTGGCCGCGGACGGGACCACCCTGATCTGTACAACCCACGACGCCCTGTTCGTCGAGGTCATGGGAGGTAGCCTGCACCGGATGG
>CAYFRO010000019.1:21552-28146 GCA_964345565.1 uncultured Actinomyces sp. | reverse complement strand
CTCCTACACACCGGAGGCTTCAGAAAAAAAGTACAGGCCTATCTGTGAAGAGCCCCTTTTGTGGCCTACGCCTCTAATGTCGAAAGGGAGGGCTGGTTCCCCAATAACGCGCGAGCCAAAGCGGCCCTGAAAGCCCGGACGCCGGGCAGCTCTCAGCGACGGTGCTGACAGCAACGGTCTCAACAGGAGGTAACAGTGAAACGAATTGGGAAAGTAAGTAAGAAGGCGATTGCAGCCTTCATGATCGTCGGAGCTCTGAGCCTTGCTGGTTGCAGTGGCGACGGCGGAAAGAAAGACGAGCCAGCCTCTGGCGGTGAGGCCGCCGGAAGCTCAGACATCAGCGGCGAGATCACCTACGGCTACTGGGACGACGACCAGACCCCCGCCCTTAAGAAGAACATCGAAGACTTCAACAAGTTGTATCCCGACGTCAAAGTCACCTTAAACCAGACACCCTACGGGCAGTACTGGACAAAGATGCAGACGCAGGCTGAGAGCGGGACTCTTCCAGACGTCTTCTGGATCAACGGGCCCAACTTCGAGCTTTACGCGTCCTACGGGATGGTTGAGCCAGTCACCGAACTGATCGACTCGGGAAAGATCGACCCCTCGAACTACCCCGATTCCCTCAACAACCTGTACTCGATTGACGGGGTCCAATACGCGGTGCCCAAGGACTACGACACCATTGGTCTTTGGTACAACAAGGCGATCTTCGAAGAGGCCGGTGTTGACCTCCCAACCGACGACTGGACCTGGGACGACTTCACCACAGCAGCCAATGACATCTCGAGCGCGCTTGCGGACAAGAACATCTACGGTGTCGCCTTCATGGTTGGCGGCCAAGAGTCCTACTACAACACGATCTACCAGGCAGGCGGCGAAGTGATCTCTGCCGACAAGAAGACCTCAGGCTTCGGCAGCCCCGAAGCAATCGAAGGCCTTCAGTTCTGGGCCGACTTGGTTGAGTCGGGCGCGTCGCCGACCATCCAGCAGCTCTCTGACACCTCTGCCCCCGACCGTTTTGCCTCAGGCAAAGCGGCCATGATCTGGGACGGGAACTGGGCGCTTGCCAAGTACATGGAGTCGGATCACAAGGACGACATTGACGTGATCGGTTTGCCGAAGGGTAAAGAGCGGGCCTCCATCATTCACGGCCTGGGCTACGCGGTGAGCAAGAACTCGCAGAACATGGAAGCTGCTCAGGCTTTCCAGGCGTTCCTGGGTTCGGAGGAAGCAGCCAAGGCTCAGGGTGAGCTGGGTGGCGTCATCCCCGCGTTCCAGGGGACTCAGCAAACGTTCCTTGACTTTGCTCCCGACTTGCACCTGGACATCTTTATCCAAGCAGCTGACGACTACTCGGTGCCGTACCCAACCTCCCTCAACGGGCAGGCTTGGGGAGACCTTGAAACGGTTCTGTTGCCGCCAGCTTTCGCAGGTGACGTTCCCATGGCTGAGGCCGCTAAGGACCTAGCGACCCAGATGGACGCCATCCTCGCGGCAAACTAAGCCCGACTACAGGCGATAGAAGGGACGCATCGTGTCTACCGTGATCGAAAGGGAGCAGGACAGCCTGGAAGTTCTCCAGGCGACCTCCCAGCCCAGGAAGAAGCCTCCCAGGCTACGCCGCCGTAAGGGAGACAACTTCTGGGGATGGGCGTTCGCCATCCCGACTCTGTTCGGGGTGCTGGTCTTTTACATTTGGCCGATGCTAAAGACCCTGTACTACTCCTTCACAAAATGGGCTCCGTTTGGCTCCAGCGTCGAGTGGATAGGGCTAGACAACTACGCTCGCCTAACGCAGGATCCGGCCATGGCCAAGGCTGTAGTTAACACCTTCCTGTACACGGGGATCGTGCTTCTTGGGATCCCGCTTGGCGTGATCTTCGCGAGCCTGATCAACAGGCCTGGACTCAGGTTTGCCCAGGCCTACCGGGTCGCGTTCTTCATGCCGTACATCGCGATGCCCTCGGCTGTCGCCCTGGTCTGGCGCATCATTTACAAGGGAGACTTCGGTCTTCTTAACCAGTTCCTGGCGATTTTCGGGATCAAGGGCCCGGGGTGGGTGACCACCCCGGGGTTCGCCCTGGTTGCAGTAGGCATCCTTGGCCTCTGGGCAAGCATGGGTTTCATCATGCTGATCCTGAGCGCCGGCTTGAAGGCGATCCCGAAGGAACTGTACGAGGCAGCGCAATTGGATGGGGCCGGTAACTGGCGCCAGTTCTGGAGCATCACAGTTCCCTTACTGACTCCCAGTATCTTCTTCATCACCGTCATTACGACCATCAGTGGTCTGCAACTGTTTGACTCGCTGTTCGCTTTGCTCGGTGGCAAGGGGAACCCAGCGTGGCCGGACACGCAGTCTATGGTGTATCTGTTCTACAACAACGCCTTCGTCTACAACGACAAGGGATACTCGTCCGCGATTGCTGTCTTCATCCTGATCCTGGTTGGGATCCTGACGGCCATCCAGTTCTGGGGCCAGAAGAAGTGGGTGCGCTATGTCTAGTGCAACAATCGGACTAACACCCCGCGAGCAGAGAGCTCTGGACCGCGAGCACGCTCGCCAAGTGCGCCAGCAACAAAAGGGTAAGGCCGGCTCAAACGTCGTCGCACACACTGTGTTGATCATCGGCAGTTTGATCATGATCTTCCCCTTCGTTTGGCAACTGATCATGTCCCTGTCGACAAACGCGCAGATCGAGAGCATTCCCCCGACGTTCTGGCCGGGAGAACTCCAGTGGAGCAACTACGCTCGAGTCTTCGAGAAGATCCCGTTCCTGCAACAGTTCAAAGTCTCACTCACGATCACAGTGGTTAGGGTCGTTGTGCAGGTGATTTTCTGTGCACTGGCCGGCTACGCGTTCGCGCGCATCCGTTTCTGGGGGCGGGGACCAACGCTGGCGCTGATCCTTTCCATCCTGATGATCCCCGGCCAGGTCTACCTGATCCCGCAGTACCAGATCATCCAGAGCCTGGGTCTGGTGAACACTTCTCTCGGCATCATCTTGCCCGGTTTATTCTCCGCGTTCGGCGTGTTCTTGATGCGCCAGTTCTTTATGGGCTTGCCGGATGAGTTAGAAGAAGCCGCGAGGCTGGACGGTTGTAACCAGTGGCAGGTCTTCTGGAAGATCATGCTGCCCCTGGCTAAGCCTGGCATCAGTTCGCTCGCAATCATCACGACACTGTGGTCCTGGAACGACCTACTGTGGCCGCTGATTGTCACGACCTACTCTGACAAGATGCCACTGGCCGCTGGCCTGGCAACCATGCAGGGGGAGCACGGAAGCGACTACGCGATCATGATGGCTGCCTCCGCGATGGCGATGGCGCCCATCCTGATCCTGTTCCTGCTGATGCAGCGCAGGGTCATCGACGGCCTAGCCCACACGGGCATGAAGTAGAGGCCAGGTAGAAACACGGGCCCCCGCGGGCGAGTCAAAAGGCTCTCCCGCGGGGGCCTCAGTGTTCGAGTCCGCCCCTTCAGGCGGGAACCGATCCGTCTCTAACCAGAACTCAGCCCCGTCCTGGGGCACTCAAAGCCCGCTCCAAGGTTCCCGGTTTTTCATTAGAGCGAAGAGCGGGCGTGCTGCGCCCGGATGCGAAGAACAAACTCAGATTGGAACCCGCCTATAGTCTTGGGAATCATGGCAGCGATCGACCTGGTCGCGACGTTCATCCTCACCATTCCTCTATACTACCGTCGCCACCGCCGGCGCGACTTGGTGACCGCGTTCGCGGTGCTGAACGTCGCCGTGTTCGCTATCGCCGCGGTGCTTGGAAGTTCGACCGTCGGTATCGGGGTCGGCATGGGACTGTTCGGGGTTCTCTCAATCATCCGGCTCCGGTCAACACTGATTTCCGAGTCCGACATCGCCTACTACTTCTCGGCACTTTCCATCGGCCTGATCGCAGGACTGACCGAACACAACGTTTGGGTTGCTGCGCTCCTGATCGCACTGATCTTGCTTACGGTTACAGTGGTCGACGCCCGCCACATCCTGCCCGCGTCTCGCCACCAACACATGCGCCTAGACCGCGCGTTTACAGACGAGGACGAGCTACGCGAGCACGTTGAAGAAATCCTGGGGTTCCCCGTCACAAACCTGGAGGTCATCAGCACTGACTTCGTGCACGACACCACCAAAGTGGATGTCCGCTGGACTCGAAAGAACGGAGAGGCTCGAAGCGGGCGCCTGGCCGAACAAGCCGTGAGTTCGCAGACGTAGGATCCCAGTATGGAACGTTCATCGAACACTGCGGAACCTGCAACAGCCAAGATCATGGTGATCGAAGATGAGCCGTTGCTGAGTGAGCTCCTCTCTATGGCGTGCAAATCTGAAGGGTGGCAGGTTGTCACTGCCTCGCACGGGGTCGACGCGCTCAACATCGCGAAGCGGGAACAGCCGGATGTTGCGATTGTCGACGTGATGATCCCCGGGATCGACGGGGTGGAAGTGGTCCGGCGACTTCGCGCCCGCGGCGACGACACTCTGGTCCTGTTCCTGACCGCAAAGGACACCCTGGACGACAAGATCGCGGGGCTCAGCGCCGGCGGGGATGACTACGTCACCAAACCTTTCAGCCTGGAAGAGGTCATTCTGCGCGTGAAGGGAATGGTTACGCGGCGGCTCGAACCGAAAACGCACCAATCAGACGAACTGCTAACGGTCGGTGATCTGACGCTCAACCCTCAAACATACGAGGCCATTCGCGCAGGCACCCCTATCGAACTGACCGCAACCGAGTTCGCGTTGCTCCAGTACCTAATGGAAAATCCCCGGCATGTTCTTTCTAAGACGCAGATTCTTCAGCGGGTTTGGGGCTACGACTTCGGCGGCAACGCAAACGTGGTTGAGATCTACATTTCCTACCTAAGGAAAAAGATCGACGCGTTGGGCCCCCCTATGATTCACACGCTGCGAGGGGTCGGCTACTCTATCCGTCCTGCTGAGACACGCACGGAAAACGACGTCTAGGCCATGGGTAAAGCGCGACGAACTCGCTCCCTGCAGTTCCGGCTGGTTGCACTGATCAGCGCTATCGTCGCACTTGTCTCGGTCGTGATCGGCGCAGTGACAATGACTGCTTTGCGCCGGGACCTGTTAGACCGCGTCGATGAGCAGGTTGAGATTTCGCTACGCACAGCTCTGGGGCCCGAGGCCTACACCTACTGGTCCCCGTCACCACCTCCCGCTTTGCCTGGGGAGACTGACCCTCCCGGCGGTCCCCGGTTTGGATCTTTGAGTGTCGCTGTGATCGCAGGGAAAGTTGTCCTGGCCCAGGCCGTCTCAGAGGAGGGCATCACCACTCGGCTCACGACGCAGCAGGTGGTTCTTGCAATCGCTGAGGATGTTGGCCAGGAACCTCGTACGGTCGACCTTGGAGACCTGGGGAAGTATCGGGTCGCCTCACAGGAGTTTGACGACCCGGAGGGCACCGTCCTGCTTGTGGGACAGTCACTGAGTGACGTCACCAAAACCACCCAGACGCTACTTTGGTCGTTTGTCGCGACAGGGGTGTTGGGGGTCGCGCTGGCTTCACTGCTGGGAACGTGGATGGTGAAGAGGGCATTGCGGCCCTTAGAAAGCCTACGACGCGCCACCGCTGATGTCAGGGAAACCCCGCTAACCAGCGGGTCTTCGACGCTTCCCGCCCGGGTTTCCTCCGAAGAGTTCGAAGCAGGGTCCGAGGTGGGGGATCTTGCCGAGTCGTTCAACCAGATGATGGATCACGTTGAGCGTGCCCTGGAACAGCGTGAAGTGTCAGAGACAAAGCTCAAGCGTTTCGCGGCAGATGCCAGCCACGAACTGCGCACTCCGCTGGCAACAATCAGCGGTTTCGCCGAGTACGCGGAGCGCGACGCTGACCAGCTGACTGACCAAACAGTGCAATCCCTTAGCCGAATCCGCTCCGAGTCGGCACGGATGACCGGGCTGATCGAGGACCTCTTACTGTTGGCGCGTCTCGATGCGAACCGGGCGCCGGAAGCGTCGACTTCGCTTCTGGCTCCTACGATTCTGGAGTGCGTTTCCAATGCCAGAACCCTGTCGCCGGAAAAGGCTTGGGTCGTTGAGATGGGTGAGGCGGACGGTGAGTTGCGAGCTTCGATCAGCGAGTCGGCTTTCCATCGGGTTCTCACGAATCTGCTGTCAAACGCCCGGACACACGGGCAGGACGCGACGGGAGTGAAGGTCACGCTGTCGAGTCCAGCCAGCGACCGGGTGCTGGTTCAGGTTGAAGACAACGGGGTCGGGATCCCGGCCGAGCTTGTTCCACGCATTTTTGACCGCTTCGTCCGCGGTGATGACGCCCGCACTCCTTTGAAGGGGAGTCCCTCAAGGTCTACCGGATTGGGACTTGCCATCACCGATGAGCTGGTTCGGGCGGCTGGCGGCTTCGTCAGTGTGGAGAGCGAGCCGGGTCGCACGGTCTTCTCTGTTGTGCTTCCCCGCGTTGCGTAACCCGACGCTCACTTCGGCCCCGACCGTCCCCTCGCATCCGGTTCGGCCGCGGGTTAGGCCCGGTTTGGGCGGGGTCTAGCCGACGGAGTTTAGGTACGTCTCTATGCTTGCGCGGTCGGACTCGACCGTC
>CAYFRO010000019.1:0-21452 GCA_964345565.1 uncultured Actinomyces sp. | reverse complement strand
CCGCCGGGGCCGCCCATGCCCATCCCGCCGAAGACCATGTCGTGATCCCACGGCACGACAATCATTTGTCCCGTCGACGGTTCGTAATGCAGGTAACCGTTATTTCCCGGCCCCGAAATGGTGTCGGTGTTCCCCAGCAACTTTTCCGTCGCCAGGTAGGTTGCGAACTCTTCAACATCCAGCTTTCCTGGCAGCTCCTCCGCGAAAACCTCGTCACTTGAGTTGTTGATGAAGTCCATGAACTCAACAACCGGTGTCATGTCGTCGCCCGTCCGTTGCTTCCAAATGTCCTCGTAGTCCGCACCGTTATCGCCGTGATAGTCCCAGTCGCCATCAGAGTCAGCCTTCCAGGTGCTGCCTTCGGTGCCGAACCACTCTTCATTCCAAAGCTCATCGTCCGGGACTTCTGAGACCAGCCGCAAGACGGCGTCCTCACCGTTCACCGAGAACGAGGTGAAGCCAACCCTGTGCGTCGGCAAACCCGCCTCTTCGAGCATCGCTACCGCCACGGCCTCATTCAGGTAGCTCTCCGTGTCATTGCCGCGCACAACAAAGTCAGTGCGCCCCAGGTGTTCCTGGCCGTCCACGTACTTGTCAAGGCGGATTAGCCACGGGATCGTTGCAGGGTCGGCCGTGTCAGCGTTGTCGGAGTCGGAGTCGCCCTCGTCCCCCAACTCAGCGTCAGTAAGTTGGATCCCTCGCTCGCTTGCAAGGGCTGTCCTGAGTGACTTGTTGCCTTTCAGGCGAAGGCCTGCCTTCTTGTAGGTTGTCCCGTCAATCGTGACGGTCACCGAAAGCCAATCTTTGTCCCCCGTGGTGGCATACGTCGAGAGCATTTCCTGGTAGTCGTCAGTATCCAGTTCTACGTCTATCGCATGCACGCGGTCTGTGGTGAAGAAAGTGGAGCTGGCCTGAGCGCTCGCGGCAGAAGAGGCATCGCCGCTCATCTCGCTCTCTAAGTTCTGCCCACCAGAACAGGCGGAAAGGCTCAGCGTGAGGGCAGCGGCGGCAGCCACCAGCGTTCGCGCAAAGTGCTTCCGCTTGGTCGAGTGTGTCTGTGTAGTCATCGTTGTGCTATTCAGTGTTGTGGTCATACAACCACGACACCACCGTCTGCTTTCCCCGGTTTGTGTAGAAGCTGTGAGAAAGCTGAGCGTCCAAACCTGCCCGATCGTTGACCTTCAGCGAGCCCAGCTTATGATTGCGTTCATGAGTGGTCGCATTGTGAAGTTAAGCCCGGGCAGGTCTGGCAGGCTCCTGCGAGTTGTCGGTGAGGACCTGCACGGAAAAGAAGTGGGCTGCTAGCGGATGACCGTTTCGAAGTTGGCGCGCTCAGGGTGGCTGACCCGTCAGCACGGGGCCTGGTCGATGACGCTGGTTCCGATTCTGGTAGGGAGCGCGCTGGGTGGTTTCACCTGGTGGCAACTTGGTTTAGCTGGCGCCTGGCTGATCGCATTTCAGGCTTTTGACGCACTCGGTCTTTGGATCCAATGTGTCGCTCCTCGAAAGGTCAAGGAGGGGGCTGACTCAAAGCAGGCTAAGCCGGCGCCGAACTGGGCTCGCGGCAAGCGGTTCGTGGCGCCGATCGCGGTCTACGGAACGCTCGCTGCCCTGAGTGCGCTGGCCCTGATCCTGCACCTGCCATCACTGCTCTGGTATGTCCTTCCCATCGCCCCACTAGCTTTAGTCGCCATCCTCGAAATGTGGCACCGCAGGCCACGGAGCTTCACGGCCAGAGCTTCAGCGATCTTTGCTTCCGGCCTGCTGACGCTGGTTGCATTCCAGCTTGGGAGCGACCCCAGCAACTGGCAAAGAGCCCTTGTCGCAACCACGGTTGTCATTGCCTACTTCATCGGGACGATCCCGTTCGTGAAAACAATGATCCGCGAACGAGGCAACCCCTGGTGGCTGACTTTTTCGCTCGCCTATCACGCGAGCTTCACGCTGGTGGTGTTGGTGGGTGCCCTGCTGCACGTCACCAGCTGGTGGGTGTTCGGGGTCTGGGTGCTACTGACCGTGAGGGCCTGGGCGTTCCCTTACGCGGCGAAGCGGCTGGGACATCCCCTCAAACCCCCTGTGTTCGGAATTAGCGAGTTCGTCTTCTCAGCGATGGTCGTTCTTTCCCTGATCCTGACGTAGTAGCGGGGGCGTAAGGGCTCAGTCGCAACGGACCTGTTCGAACTCCGTCATCATCTGGATGCGATCCCTGTGTCTTTCTTCGTCAGAGAACGGGGTTGCCAGGAACGTTTCAACCAGGGCGATGGCGTCCTCGATCGTATGTTGCCTGGCACCGATAGCAGCGACGTTTGCGTCGTTGTGAAGCCTTGCCAGCTGCGCGGTGGACTCATTCCAAATGAGTGCGGCGCGGATCCCATCCACTAGGTTCGCGGCCATCTGCTCACCGTTACCGCTTCCTCCAATGACTATCCCCAGGGCGGGCACGTCGTTTTCCAAATCCGCAGCGACGGCTTCGCCACAGGCAATACACACGGGCGGGTAGGCATCCAGAGGGTCGTAAACGAGCGCGCCGTGGTCAACAACTTCAAAAGCTCCGCTCAGGTGAGCGATGAGAGCTTCGCGAAGTTCGAAGCCAGCGTGGTCTGCGGCGATGTGCACCCTCATTTGTTTCTTCCTCCCGGTGGTGGTTGTTGTCTTCAATCTAGACAGGCTGGTGTTCGGCAAGACCCGCGACCGTTTCGGTCAGAGCCTTGCAAAGGACATCCAGTTCGGGCTCAGTGATGGTTAGGGGTGGACTCAGACGCACAACAGAGCCGTGAGCGTCCTTCATCAGGACGCCGCGCTCCATCATCAGTTCGCAGACCTCGCGTCCGGAGACGACCCAGGGGTTGAACTCGATCCCCGCCCACAGACCAACCTGAGAGAACCCCAGGACTACGCCCGGGTAGAGGTCGTGGAGCCTTGCGAGGCAATCGCCGAGCTGCTGCCCGCGAGCGCGCGCATTCTCCTGCGGTTCCCCCGTGTTCATTATGCGAATCACTTCCCGCGCGACCGCGGCAGCAAGAGGGTTGCCGCCGAAAGTTGACCCGTGGGTTCCCGCGGTCAGCAAGCCCAGCACATCGCTGCGTCCGACAACGGCAGAGACCGGGAGGACTCCACCACCTAGTGCTTTCCCAAGGACCACCAGGTCGGGCTTGACTTCGTAGAGGTCCGAAGCAAATGTCTCACCGGTTCGACCGAAACCCGACTGGACCTCATCAACGATCAGCAGGACATTTTCTTGGTCGCAGAGGGCGCGAAGTCCTGCAACATACTCTTTGTCCGAGATGCGTACCCCGGCTTCCCCCTGAATCAATTCGACCAGCACCGCAACCGTGTCGGGCGTGACCGCATCCTTCACAGCCTGCAGGTTCGCGAAAGGAACCGACACGAAACCGGGCATGTACGGCCCGAAGTCATCCCTGGCATCCCCGTCATCGGAAAACGAAATGATGGTGCTGGTCCGCCCGTGAAAGTTAGAGTCCGCGACAATGATCTGCGCCTGCCCGGCGGGAACACCTTTTTCGCGGTAGCCCCACTTACGAGCCGCCTTTATCGCGGTCTCAACGGCTTCGGCGCCAGTGTTCATTGGCAAGACCATCTGGTGACCTGTGAGTTCAGCTAGCTCCTGCGCAAGCGGTCCCAACTGGTCGTTGTGGAAGGCCCTGGAAGTCATGGTGAGCTTCTCAAGTTGAGCCTTCGCAGCGTCCAAAAGTCTGCGGTTTCCGTGACCGAAGTTAAGGGCTGAGTAGCCGGCTAGAGCGTCCAGGTATTTGCGGCCCTCGATGTCTTCAACCCAAACACCATCCGCGGAACGGATGACCACGGGGAGCGGGTTGTAGTTCGGGGCAAGGTACTTGGACTCTAGGCTCAGGGCGGTCCCGGTTTCAGTCATGGCGGCCTCCTCTGGCCAGGCTAGCAGGCTGCCAACGCCGAGAGACTCTTACTGGGTAACGGGAAGACCCAACGCGCCCGCGGCATCCTGTAGCGACCCCAGGTCCTGCACAGACGTAAAACCTGCGCCCGCGAGCATCGCGGCCGCCTGACCCGAACGGTTCCCAGAACGGCAGTAAAGCGCGTAGTTAGCGTCCGGGTCCAGCCCGTCCATCGCAGCTTGGAATTCGCCCGAGTTCAGGTCGAGGTTCAGCGCGCCCTGGACGTGGCCTTCGGCGAACTCCTGTGGGCTCCGTACGTCGATCACGACCAAATCGCTGACGGGCGTCTGGGCTGACGAGTCAGCCGCGCTAGGGGAGGTCGCCTGCGCGTCAGGAACGGAGTCGACCGAACCTTCGGAACAGGCTGTGCTTCCTGCCGCCACCAGTAGCGCCAGACTCAAAACAGCAAGTGTCTTCGATACGTGAGATCTCATGGCGCGATCCTATCGGGCGAGGTGAGTTGAGGGAATAGGTTCACGAGGGGTGTGCGAAGATGGGTTCGTGCGGTTCTTAATCCAGCTGGTTGGCAACATGCTCGGCCTTTGGGCAGCGGCTTCCTGGGTGCCCGGAATAGCGTTCGAACCTAGGGACAACTGGCAGTGGGCCGTGCTAGACCTGGCCCTGTTGGCGCTGATCCTAGCCACGGTGAACGCCATTGTCAGACCCGTTTTCAAGTTCTTGACGTTCCCGCTTTACATATTGACACTGGGCCTGTTCTCACTTGTGACCAGTGCCCTCATGTTCCTGACGCTGTCTTGGATCGCGGGGAAGTTTTCGCTCCCCTTCACTGTGTCTGGATTCTGGCCAGCGCTTTGGGGTGCCGTGGTCACATCAGTGGTCGCCTGGGTAATCACCGGCGTCCTGAGTCCACTGGTGCCGAAGCAGACGAACCCGTAGGTTCGCTTTCGGCGGCGGGAGCCTTCACCGTTCCTCGTGTCCTCCTGGACAGGTAGGTGGTGGAGGTCGTGGTGACCCCAACGGCTCCCAAACCCATCGCCTGAAGGCGGGTGGTGTTCCACTGCCGCAGGGAACCGAGTGCCACATCTGTTTCCGAGTCTTCCTCTAACCGGCGGGCCGCGGCAATGTAGGTCTCTATGCTGTGAGCGCCCGTAGGGTCAGGCGCGTCGACCACAAGAGACCTGTCATCAAAGTAGATGACCGAACTGCTCTGGTTAGCGAGGGCCGCCTCCCCATCTAGGGCCGGCACCACGTCGGCTGTGTTCTCAAGTGCCAAAACGGGAACCCTCAGGGAGGGGGAGGCGGTCGCGGGCGCTCCCGCCGTCAGCACAGCAACGATGTTGTATTTCGACAAGAGCTCCTGGTTCTCCGCAATCGATAGTGCGACAGCTCCGCCCTGTGAGTGCCCGACCAGCTCGACGGGGTCCCCGGGCCGGATCCCAGCCAGGTCCATCGCGGTGAGGACCGCCACTTGCTGGTCGGAGAACGTACCCGCGACCTCCTGCAGATTCGAACGCATGTCCTGAGGGTTCGAGGTGCCTGGCAACCACGTCTGCGTCCCCTTGATCACGACGCTCCACGAGGGTCGGGTGGGGTCCACCCCAGAGTGCTTCAGGATGTGGATCTGACCGGCGCCAAGCCGAGTGGGAATGATCGGCAACACGGCCAAGAGCGCCGAGGCTGAAAGGGGAACCGAGGGTGGGTCGCCCACAGCACCGTCACCCTGTCCTTCGGCTAGGAAATCTAGAGCCGTTGGAACAGGGTGGGAACGATCGGCCCAACCCTGCGGCCAGTCGGCCGCTTTGCCGGGACCTCCAAGGCTCACTTGCGTCAGCGAGCCGTCCGTACCGGTCCCGGCCCACGCACTGGCCCCACCACCACTGACGACCACGCCATTGGAGTCACCCCAAGTGATCCACCGCGCTACTGTCCAGACTCCGCCCAGCAGGCTGGCAAGGCCCGACGTGGAAGACCGGCCCTGGTTGGCCCCCTGAGAGCCTTGCGCTAGACCCGCGAACTGGGTTTGCGCCTGCAACCCCGCAACCAGCGGTGAACGCGAATCGGAATGGGAACCCATAGCGCGCACGTAGCTTCCTGCCTTGGACACCACGGCGCCAAGAGAAGTGGAAGTCGGCAGGCTGCAGTCAAGCGCGGCCAAAGTGTTGCAAGCCTCTATGAAACCCTGCGAGTCCCGTTCTGCCGACGCGTAGATCAGGCCTGCAACGCCGGTCCACTCCGCAAGCTCAGCTAGCTGCTCTTGGAACGCACGAACCCTTCGAGTCAAGTCCTTCTGTAGAGCCCAAAAACGGCGATCGCTAGTGGCGATCTGATCCTGCACGAAAGAATCGGTGAGGCTCTGCACGTGCACAGGATGCAAGAAGGTAAGGGCCGCCGCTGCATCTAACGCACTGCGACTTGCCCAACTGAGCGTCACTGCGGACTGGCTTACCTGAGCAGAGTCAACGGACGTGGAGCCATCACGAACCCAGTACCAAGGCGCAGGATCCATCAGCCGACCACCTGCCAGGACCTAATGAGTTCATTGCGGACGTTCGCAAGCACATAGAGATCCTCAAAGTCCCCGCGAATCAGCATCGCCTGCGCCAACAGGCCACTTCGCTTGGTTTCAAACCCTTCAGCACCAGGGCCCCGCCAATCATCAACCCTGGCTAAGGCCAGCAGACGCGAGCACTCTTCGATGGAAGAAAGGCCCGCAAGAACCCCGGCCTCATCTAGCTCAGGAGTTATCCAGCCGCCAACCCCGCCGTCCCCGTAATTGAACATGAGGGCAAGCTATCCGGCCACGAAAGACCCCGTTGTCCCCGGTGCGTGGCCTGTGGACTACGTCCAACGGAGCTCGCCTGTGGCTCTATCCTTGATTGCGTGCCACTACCCCCACAGAAGGAGCAAACGTGAGCGCGGAAGCCAAGACCGTGTCAGCAATGTCAAAGAATGGGTTTTGGGAAGAGACGTTCGCGCCGGCACTGTCTCCTCTGGACGGCAGGTACAGGCGGCAGGCCGCACCTATCGCGGACTGGCTGTCAGAAGAAGCGTTGAACCGCGCCCGGATTTTCGTCGAAGTTAGCTGGCTGGACTTCTTGCTTGAGAACGGGGTGATCGAGGGTCTGGAGCCCCTCACCTCCTCTGAAAGGGTGTACCTGGCTGACCTTGCCAGCAACTTTAATGAGCAGCGCCGCGCCCGCCTCGCAGCTCTCGAAAAAGAGACCCGCCACGACGTTAAAGCCGTCGAACACCTCTTGCGAGAGCACCTGGTAGCAAGTGGAAACCCGAAACTGATGGGCATGGTGGAGCTGACCCACTTCCTTTGCACTTCAGAAGACATCAATAACCTGGCCTACGCACTTTGCGTAAAGGGGGCGCTAGACGAAGTTTGGCTACCTGCCGCACGGGAGTTGCAGCAAAAACTTGCGACCATGGCTGAGACCAGCGCAGATACCCCCATGCTTGCGCGAACCCACGGCCAGCCAGCGACACCCACCACCTTGGGTAAAGAGCTCGCTGTGTTCTCCTGGCGCCTGGGGTCCCAGCTTGACCGCATTGAATCGGATCCGATCCTTGGGAAACTCAATGGCGCGACCGGGACCTACTCCGCCCACGTTGCCCTGCTTCCTGAAGCGAATTGGCCCGCACTGTCCAGGAAGTTCGTTGAGTCCCTGGGGGCCCAATGGAACCCCCTCACAACGCAGATCGAATCGCATGACTGGCAGGCGAACCTGTTTGGGGACTTGGCGCACTTCAACCGGATCGCCCACAACCTGGCAACGGATATCTGGTACTACGTGGCCTTCGACTACTTCACGCAGAGGCCCGAGGGCACGACAGGCTCTTCGACCATGCCCCACAAGATCAACCCGATCCGGTTTGAGAACGCGGAAGCCAACCTTGAAGTTTCCAACGCCCTGTTTGACGTAATGGCAGCAAACCTTTCCACCTCGCGCCTTCAGCGCGACCTGACCGACTCATCACTGCAACGCAACATCGGGGTCGCGTTCGGCTACTCCCTGCTTGCCCTTGACAATCTGAAAGCGGGCCTCAAAACCCTCGCTCCGAACTCCACCAAGATGGCAGGCGACCTTGAAGCGCACCCGGAGGTTCTTTCAGAAGCTCTGCAGCAGGCACTGCGACTCCAGGCACTGACGGGAGGAAGTCAGAGTGAAGAGGACCCGTACACGCGCCTGCGCAACCTAACCCGGGGAAGCTCCGTAACCCTTGAGCAAATGCATCAGGTTGCAGAAGAGTCCGGCCTCTCCCCAGAACTGAGTCAAAGGCTTGGGTCTATGCGGCCTGCGGACTACACCGGCATCGCTGCAGACCTGGCGAAGGAACTTTGAGTCAGGGACGCCAGTTCGGGTCGAAACGCGGTGCGCCGTACCTCTCGTAGAGGTCCGCAGCTCGAGCGATTTCGTCTGAAAAACCGAGGTTCTCCAGGTCCATAACCAGGGTTTCGCCCCGCGCCAGCGATTGTTGCCCTACTGGTCGCTTCGGGTCCTGGCCTGTGCCTTCACCCGGCTCCGCATCGCTCCTTGCGACCAGGATCCGGCCGCGCACCGCCACGGGCGCCATCTCCGGGTTGTCCCAAAGCACCTCGGTTGCCCGGTCCAACAGGTCTTTGACCAGGACAGAATCTGCGGGTACTCCCTGGCCCGGGTCGACAAAGACCAGGTCGAAGCTCACCAGGGTCGGTTTGCCGAAACCCTCGAACACCTCCACCCGAAGATCTAGACGCCCGCCCCCGGCGTACTCTGCGACAACGGGGAGCCCGCTCAGAGCTCTTTCGAGGAGGGCTTGGAAGCGCGCGTCGCGGCCCGGAACCGGGGACGGCCGCACGTTCGAAGCGAGCCCCTTGGCCTGGTCGGTGAGAACTCGAAGTGCCGCGGTCATTTGCCGCTCGATCCTCTTGCGCATCGGGAGCTCACCCATCCTTACCCCACCTCACCAGAGGCTCACTCTTCTTAGGCGGTAGGGGTTCAACGACGGGCTCCCCCGGGTATATGACCGGCTGCCAGCGCCCAGGGAAACGTAGGTTCAGGTACTCACTCCAAAGCGAACCCGTCTTCGGTTCCCCGACCTCCTGCCAGACGTAATGATGCGTGACGCGGGTTTCTTCCCCCTCTTTGGGGAGGAACTCTCGAAGCGTCTTGAACGCTGCCGCGGCCCGGCCCCAGGGGGCGATCGCGTGTCTGCGTTCAGCAAGCCGCAGAGTCTCGGTGTAGGTGGCCGAGGAGTGCGCGTAAAAGAGAGGGCCGCGTTTCGGCTGACTCAGCTTCCTTTTCACCACGACCCTCCCGTCCGCTTCGAGCCTTGGTGCGCCATCCAGCGAGGGGATCATGTCCTGGTCGTGTTCCACGGCCACCATGGTGACGTCCCCCCTAATTCTGACCCGGCGCGTCGGACTGCCCAGAGTGACCACTCCCGACACGTTCACTCCCACGTCTTCCGGGTCCTCTGCAGCCAGCCCGGCAGCCACCATCCCACCTTGCGAGTGACCGCAGATGAGGACCGGTTCGCGAGCCATTTCCTCAGTCGGTACCCCGTCCGCAGCCATCGCGGACCTGATCACCTGAATCGTTCCCTCTCGCATGGCCGAGGATAAGTCCAGTTCCTCTTTCATGTTCGACTCTATGTCCGCGGGGTTCGGAAGAGACTCCAGATCAGCGTGGTCAGTGCCCGGTAGCGACACCAGCCAGCGGCGTTCCTTTCCTGTTCCGACCCTGGTTACCTTGATCGCCTGTCCGTGCGCGCCGGCCCAGTAGAGATCGTCAATGTCGGCGCCCATCTCGCGAAGACTCTGCGGGGCGAAGAACCTACGGACCCCGGGGTACGGGTGGCCCTGTGGCAGCGAGCGCGGGTCTTTAGGATCCGGGTCCGCACTATCCCACCAGATCAGGGATTGGGTGGAGCCACTGCGGAAGTAACCCAGCGCCAGTCCTGCAGCGAGCGAGGCCATCATTAGCGAGTCGTAGCCGGGTCTGGGAGCAAGTGCCAGCTTCTTGCGAGCGAGCCCCTCCCGGTCAAGACCGGCAAGGACCTGGGCTCTTGTGATCAGTCGCGACACGCTAGCTAAGTTGCGCCCGGTCCTGGAAAGGGAACGCACTGTCATCGTGTCAAGCCCAGGGTTTTTGAAGTAGATATCCTGCGCCTTCTCAACCGCCTGGTCGCCGAGTCGGCGGGCCCTCTCTTGGATTACAGGGCTCAGCAACGCCCATTTTGGGGTGAGCCTAGCAAGGGATGACCAGAAGAACGCACGAAGAATCGGGACTACCAGGGGCAACAGCTTTCTAACCACAGATAGCCTGGAGAAGGTGTGCGGGATCCTGCGAAGTGGATAGTACGAACTCACCCAACACCCCCAAAGACCAAGCTGATTCTAGCCGCCTCTCACGGTTACGCCTAAGGTGAGAGAGGCTTGTGGGCCTCGCCCATTTCAGTCAGGGTGAGATAAAAGCTAACCGCCGCAGAATAGCGGAAACGAACTTGGAGGAACAAGCATGACTAGCCCTGGACGAACCATTGAGCTTTACGTGAACGGAATGACGTGCGGACATTGCGCTGCCAGCGTCACAGAAGAACTGGAAGAGATCGCAGGCGTCAAGAACGTTGAGGTGATCCTGGTGAAAGACGGGACATCTAAGGTGAGTGTCATTGCGGACGTGGAGATCGACGATGATGCCCTCCGCGACGCGGTTACAGAAGCTGGCTACGAACTGTTGAGTATCGAAAGAGCCTAGAAAACCAACTCTCGAATGGCACACCCAACCCTGCAAGATAGCCCCGCACTGGAGATAGCTGACACGACGGACCCCTACCGGGACGTAACCGTCGGGGAAGATGCGCGTAGGCGAGCCACGAAGCTCCGGAATCGCTTCCTTGTCGCGCTACCGCTAGGCGCTGCCGTCATGGTCTTGTCCATGGTGCCCTCGTTGCAGTTCCCGGGCTGGCAGTGGGTCGTGGCGGCACTAACACTTCCGGTGATCACGTGGTGCGCCTGGCCGTTCCACAAGGCCGGATTTGCCGCCGCAAGACACGGCGCGACGACCATGGACACGCTGGTGAGCCTGGGCGTTATCGCTTCCTCTACCTGGAGCTACTGGGCATTGATCTGGGGAGGTGCCGGCCAAATCGGGATGAAGATGAACATGTCCTTCATCCCTCGTTTCTCACATGCAGACTCCGGACACCCTGAGCTCTACTTCGAAGCGGCGACCATGATCGTCGTGTTCCTGTTGGCGGGGCGCTGGGCCGAAGCCCGCACCCGGTACCGGGCCGGCGACGCCCTACGCTCCCTGCTGGATCTCGGTGCCAAGGAAGCGACCATTATCAGGACCGGGCCAGATGGCGGCGAGATTCAAGAGACGATTCCTGCATCAAGCCTTGAGGTGGGCGACCTGTTCCTGGTGCGTCCTGGTGAGAAGGTTGCGACCGACGGCACCATCGAACAGGGGAACTCTGCGCTGGACACGTCGCTCCTGACGGGCGAGTCCGTCCCTGTCGACGTCAGTGCGGGCGAAGCCGTGACTGGCGGGACCATCAACACCTGGGGTTCCCTGCGGGTGAGGGCAACGCGGGTTGGCAGCGATACGACACTGGCTCAGATCGGGCGACTGGTTACGGAAGCCCAGGCAACCAAAGCCCCTGTGCAACGCCTCGCCGACCGGGTTTCCGCAGTTTTCGTGCCCGTGATTATCACGATTGCCGTTGTCACTCTTGTGGTTTGGCTTCTGCTGGGCTACCCCACGCAGGCAGCTTTCACGGCTGCCGTCGCCGTGCTGGTTGTTGCGTGTCCCTGTGCCTTGGGCCTGGCCACCCCCACCGCTCTTCTGGTTGGGTCAGGGCGAGCCTCCCAACTTGGGATCCTCATCAGGAACGCTGAGGTTCTTGAGCAGACCCGTACCGTGGACACCGCAGTGCTGGACAAGACGGGAACTGTCACCCGGGGGGTCCTCAGCGTAGAGAAGATCATTCCCGCGCCGGGAAGCGAGCTTACTGAAAACCAGGTGTTAGCCCTCAGCGCAGCGGTTGAAGAGGGGTCAGAGCATCCACTGGCCCAGGCGGTTGTCAAGGAAAGTGTCAGCCTGGGGCAGACCACACCGGCCGTCACGGACTTCGCTAACCACGCGGGCAAGGGAGTTTCAGCGCTCCTGGAAGCTCGCGTCGAAGCCTTGGGTGAAGTAGAAGCACAGGGTCTTTTGGTTGGGGGCCCAAGGTGGCTAGAAAGCCATGGCATCTTTCTGCCTAAGGAACTTAGAGAACAGCAACAGCTCTTTGAGGCAACCGGCGCAACGGTCGTAGCCCTGGTCAGTGCGCCGCCGGCTTCCATTGGTCGGAAGGCTCCCGAAGCCTCGTCTGCCCTGGCGGCAGCACTTGATCCGGCCGCGCTCGCCGACGCGGAGTTGCGAGTCACCATGTCCGTTTCGGGGATGACATGCGCATCCTGCGTTGGCCGCGTCGAACGAAAACTTAAAAAGCTCCCCGGAGTCAGCGCGCAGGTAAACCTGGCCACTGAAACAGCAACCATAACCTTGGACCAGGACTACTCAAACCAAGATTTGGAACAGGTTGTGAAAGCCGCCGGCTATGACGCGGCTGTCGTCTCCCGCCAGGAGGTGGCTACTGCGAGCGTGGAAACAAGTGCTGCGGGCCAGCCAGACCTTCCAGAGGTGATCGAAGGGGCACGAGTGCTGGGTCTCTTGTGCCTTAGAGACTCGGTCAAGCCGGACGCAGCACAGGCGATTCGTGAACTCGTGGAACTCGGTATCAACCCCATACTGCTGTCGGGAGACAACACCTCTGCAGCAAATCACGTCGCAGCCGAAGTTGGCATAGGGACGGTTATTGCCGAGGTCCTTCCCGAACAGAAACGCGATGAAGTTGCCCGGCTCCAGGACGCCGGACACGTTGTGGTCATGATCGGTGATGGCGTGAACGACGCTGCTGCCATGGCACAGGCCTCCACAGCGGGCCTGGGCCTGGCAATGGGAAGTGGCACGGATGTTGCGATGGCGGTTGCGGACATCACCGCGGTGAACTCCGACCTCAGCTCGGCTCCAAGGGCCATCAGGATCTCGCGTCGAACCCTCCGGGTCATCAAGGGCAACCTGTTCTGGGCGTTCTTCTACAACATGCTTGCGGTCCCGCTTGCGTTCACTGGTCTGCTGAACCCGATGATCGCGGCGGCCGCAATGGCGTTCTCATCAGTGTTCGTGGTCCTGAACTCGCTTCGGCTCCGCACCGCCGGCTAACGCTTGAAGGCTCGGCGCCACCGTCGCAGCTGACGGGTCTTCACGGCCACCCAGACGTCAGCCCGCCGGGGCCCGCGCCTCCGGGAAGACCGTTTCGAATCGTTCCCCTGGTCAAACGCACAGGGGATCTCCACTACCTTGAAACCTTGCGCTATAAGGTCCAGGGTCATGGCAACGTAGACGGCACTTACCCCGTGGAAGGGCATGATCCGTATCAGTGCTTCGCGGGTTATGCACCGGTTTGTGGCGGAAGCGTCGAGTGGCAACTCTCCCGTACGACGCCTTATCTCACGGGCAGCGGCGCGTGCTTTCCGCACGCTTGCAAGCCTTGATGCCCCGACTGGCACACCGATGGCACAACTGGCTTCGCCAGCGCCAACAGCTTCAACAAGGGGGGTGGCTTCGACGGCTGAATCACCTAAGTCTGGTTCCAGGAACAGAATGTTCCGAGCGGGCCAGTCGGCCCGGTCCCGCATCGCCACGACCTTCACCCCGGTCTCGAGAGCAGAGGCGAGCCCTCTGGGGACAGAGTGACGGACCACTGCAGCCCCCGCCAGGCGGGCCACCGAGCCGGTGTCGTCGTCAGACCCGTCATCTACGACAACTATCAAGTCGACGCCCGGGATGGCACGGCAGGCACGAACAGTCGCTGCGAGGGCAGATCTCTGGTTTCGCGCAGCAATCACTACGGCGACGTGTTGGGGTCCGGTGGCTGAAACTTCGGTTCCCCGCTGGCCTGGTTCAGTCACAAGGCAATCCTATCCGCTCACCCCGCAACTGGTGGCTTACGTACTAACGGATCGTGACTTGGCGAGAAACCAGGCCCGAGCGTATGCGCCTCTGATCATCTGTCAGCGGCCCGTCTTCAAGGAGAGCTTCTGCCAGCTTGCTTTGAAAGGCCTCCCCTTCGGGGGCCAGATCGGATGCACTCAGGTCTGGATCTACCTGAAACACCGGGATCGCTATCCCGCAAGCCCGGAACGCTCCAACGAACTTCGAACCGTCACCAAGGGTTGCATCTCCGCTCGACTGGACGCGCGCAAGCGCGGTGAACAGGTCGTCCTCTGGAACGTCCGTCACGTAGCGAACAAAGTTGTTGTTCATTTCGCACCAGTACATTCCAGGGACGCCAGGGAGCTCTTCGGTCGGGACCATGTCGGCGGAGTTCTGCTCAAGGGCCGCCAGCGTGTCCTCGTCCTGCTGTTCTGCCGGGTCGAACCAGTAACCGAAGTTGTCCGTTATTTGGAGGGCGCTTTCCTCCCCTCGCTTCCCCTGGCCCAAGAAACTTGGGTCCAAGAGTTCTTGCACTCTCGGCGCGGGGTCACGAACGTCGAAGGAGACCACACCGTCTTCACCCTGGTCGGCCATTTCCAATGCACGAAGTAGGGCTCCACCCAGGTCGTGCGACAGGTCACCTGAGTTGAAACGCGTTTGCAGACCGACAAGAATTCGCCCGTCTGGACGAACCATCGCAGCAGCACCGTCCGGCAGCAGGGTGACGAAGTCAAACTCGCGTTCCCCGTGCGCCTTGTCTGTCGTTGCTGTTAGCACGCCGCAGGGGATCAGCTCTTTCATCGCAACCAACTCTCGTTCAAAAGAGATGCCCTCAAAGGGACGCTCAACGAACGGAATTGGAGGCCTGTAGGCTGCCGCTTTCGCGGGCGACATCTTCTTACGACGACTTGCTTTACCCATGGCAGACACCTTAGCCGCCCGCGGGGCAATCCCTTTAGAATCAAGACAGTTCGAGGATGAGCTCACTTAACACGCGTCAGGAGAAGGGGAAATGCACGAAAGAGCCGGGAAACCCGCACAGGAAGAAGACCTTATTGACGTTGACGCTCTCTTGGCGGCGTACTACGACCTGGTGCCAGATATAGACCAGCCCGAGCAGCTGGTTGTTTTCGGCACCTCTGGGCACCGCGGCACGTCAACGAACGCAACGTTCAACGAAGCACACATCGTGTCTATCACGGCTGCAATCGTCGAGTACCGCGCCCTTCAGGGCACGAATGGCCCGCTTTTCGTTGGGGCCGATCCTCACGCCCTGTCGGAGCCTGCTTGGCGTACGGCACTTGAGGTTCTGGACGCCGCTGGCGTCCAAACCTACATTGACAGCAGGCGCTCGTGGACCCCCACGCCCGCCGTGTCACTGGCGATTCTGGAAGCAAACGGAGCGCCGGACAATCTTCGCCTGACTGGTGAGGGACTGGCTGATGGAATCATCATCACGCCCTCGCACAACCCACCCACCGACGGCGGTTTCAAGTACAACCCGCCGACCGGGGGCCCGGCGGGCTCCGACGCTACTTCTTGGATCGCGGCCCGCGCCAACGAACTGCTGGCGGGTTCGTGGAAGGACGTTCCCCGGTCCTTCATCGAAGAGGTTTCGGCCGCCCCAAACATTCACTTCTACGACTACCTGCAAAACTACGTGAACGCGCTTGAGACGGTGATCGACTTTGAGGCGATCCGGAAGGCAGGGATCCGGATTGGGGCCGACCCGCTGGGCGGGGCGTCCGTCGACTACTGGGGCGCGATCGCGGAACGCTACGGGCTGGACCTAACCGTAGTGAACTCCTCCGTTGACCCTCGGTGGGGCTTCATGACCCTTGACTGGGACGGCAAGATTCGCATGGACTGCTCCTCGCCCTATGCCATGGCCTCACTGCTGGGAAAAATGGTGGCGGACCAGGAAGGCAACCTCCCCTACGACGTGGCGACAGGGAACGACGCGGACTCTGACCGCCACGGCATCGTGACGGCAGATGGCCTCATGAATCCGAACCACTTCCTGGCTGTGGCCATCGAGTACCTGTTCACTCACCGTCCGGGTTGGCCGGCAAACGCGGGGATCGGGAAAACCTTGGTTTCCAGCTCCCTCATCGACCGCGTCGGGAAAGCGATCGACCGGCGCGTGGTTGAAGTGCCCGTTGGCTTCAAGTACTTCGTGGAGGGCCTCCTAGACGCGTCCCTCGGCTTCGGTGGTGAAGAGTCTGCCGGCGCCTCGTTCCTACGCAAAGACGGCACCGTTTGGACAACGGACAAAGACGGTCTGATCATGGCGTTACTGGCTGCCGAAATCATGGCGGTCACCGGCAAGAGTCCCTCGGAACTTCACCGGGAGCAGACGGAGCGGTTCGGAAAGTCGTGGTACGCACGGATCGACCAGCCCGCCACGAAGGCGGAGAAGGCTCGCCTGGCAAACCTCTCCCCCAGCGACGTGACCGCAACCGAACTTGCCGGAGAACCCATCACAGCGAAGCTGGTTCGTGCCCCGGGCGACAATGAGCCAATCGGAGGTCTTAAGGTGACCACTGAGAACTCGTGGTTCGCTGCGCGCCCTTCGGGAACAGAGGACGTCTACAAGATCTACGCCGAGTCGTTTGTGAGCAAAGAGCACTTGGAGCAAGTACAGGAAGCTGCCAAGGAAGTGGTGAGTGCCGCACTCAGTGAGTAGGGCAATGTGAGATAAGGCCGGGCGGCCCCATAACGCCCCTACGCTTTTGACTGCGGTGCGCGGGAGCGCAAGACTTCATCTGTGTTCAAACGCTACCGTGAGGTTCTTTCGCTACCCGGTGCGCTCGCTTTCTCTGTAGCGGGCGTGGTCGCACGCGCGCCCATGGCGATCCAGGGGATCTCAATCATCCTGATGGTCCGCGCCCTGTACGGCAGCTACTCCCTGGCAGGCTTCATCTCGGCAGCGTCGGTTGTCACCTACGCGATCTGCGCCCCGGTCCTGTCGCGGCTGGTCGACCGTTTCGGCCAGGCCCGCGTCATGATCCCTTCAATCTTGATCTCCTCAGGCGCGGTCGCAGGCATCATCTTCTCGGCGATGGCGCTAGCCCCACCCTGGGTCATCACGGTGCTGGCCGTCGTTGCTGGTGCTACAGGCGGCTCGATGGGGGCGCTGGTCCGTGCCCGCTGGGCGTACGTAACGAAAAATGCTGCTCAACTACAAGCCGCCTACGCAATGGAAGCTGCGTTTGATGAGTTTGTCTTCGTACTGGGCCCGGTGATCGCAACTGTCGTAACGGCGACGGTGCACCCGACCGCTGGTCTTTGGGTTTCCTTGGTGCTGATGCTGGCGGGCACGCTCGCTTTCCTGCTTCAGAAGAAGACCGAGCCGCCCGTGAACCCGAAGGTTAAGGGCGAGAAGCTCGAATCGGTCATGCGCAACCCGGCCATGATCGTGCTGGCTCTCACCTTCGTTGGGACTGGAGCCCTGTTCGGAGCGTTGGACCTTTCGGTTGTTGCGAACGCTGAGGCCGCTGGCCTGTCGTCGATGGCAGGGGTCATCCTAGCCACGATGTCGCTGGGATCGATGCTTTCTGCATTGGCCTACGGGTCTCGTCTTTGGTCAATGCCGCTTTGGAAACTGTTCCTGGTTGGCGTCACGTTGCTTGCCGTTGGGGTTTCTCCCTTCTTCTTAGCCCCGAACTTGGCTGTGCTTGCCGCCATGATGTTCGTGGCCGGAATGGCAATCGCACCCACCATGACGAACGTGAACACGATTGTGCAACAGGTCGTTCCGCCCGCCAGGCTGACCGAGGGCCTCACCTGGACCTCCACCGCCACGACCCTTGGACTGTCGCTGGGCTCAGCCCTCACCGGTCCTGTCATTGACACGTCGGGTTACCACGGTGGGTTCATGGTTGTGCTGATCTGTGGTTGGATCATGTTCCTGTTCGCCCTGCTGGGCTACAGGACCCTGAAGCGCTCCCTTCTTGCCAACAGGGCCAGGTTGGAACTCCCGAAGGAGTTTCCTGAAGACGAACAGGACTGACTCTGCCGGTAACCTAGAGGCATGGTGAAACGGCTGCTAGGGGTCCCTCTAGAGTGGCTGAGCCGTTTTGAATCTCGCTACCTGAAAGTGGCGCGGTGGGAGCCCACCTTCATGAGTTTCGGTGGGTACGGTTCACTAACCGAAGCCAGGGTGCTTGGACGGGTCCTCATGACCCTTGGCGGCACAGAACGGCATTGGCTAGTAGAAAAGCGTGGTTGGCGGCAGTTCTTTGACACGCAGGTGCCCAGGGAACCGCTGTTGATCACGCTGGGAAGAACAACCCGGATCCTGCGGACTGACAGCGGTGGCTACATCGACGCGACGCTTACGGATCACGGGCTAGAGGTCGGCTGGCACGACGCAGAGGTGCGCCTGATTCACCGGGGCGACCTTCGAGGCCACGAACGACAATTGGCCTCGGCCAAGAGTAGCGCTGAACTTGTGCAAATGGGCATGGAACTGGGGATCCGCCTAACTCGCCCCACCAGGGTCCCCATGCGGATCCTGGGCCCGGAAGAGACCGTGGGGATAGTCTCTGACGTCGACGACACCGTCATGGTCTCCATGGTCCCCCACAAGCTCCTAGCATTGCGCTACGCCTTCGTGGATAAGGTCTCTTCCAGGCAAGCGGTACCTGGCATGTCGCACTTCCTGCGGGCGCTACGCCGGGACATCCCACGCCTGGGTCCGCCAGAATCCACGCAGGCCCGCGTGCCACTGATGTTCCTGTCAACGGGAGCTTGGAACACGATCACAGTCCTACGCCACTTCCTGCGCGCCCGGAACTTCCCCCGTGCAACAATTCTTCTGCGCCCCTGGGGCATGTCGGCACAGGGCCTACCAAGCCGCGGCCCGGCCTTCAAGCGTAGGGAGCTAGACCGGCTGGTCGACATGTTCCCCCAGGTGAAATGGGTCCTGATCGGTGACAACGGACAACACGACCCAGAGATCTTCACGGAGTTTGCACAAAGACACCCGAACTCCCTTGCCGCGATCGCCATTAGGACTCTGCTTCCTCTGCAGCACATCAGTGCTCACGGTTCCCCCGCCGAACGCACCCGTCTTCAAGTTTCAGATCTTCCGCCAGGGGTTCCGGTGATATCCGGTTCGGATGGCTACCGTCTGCTCCGCCAGTCCCAGACCAGCCGTTTCAGGGCTCAACTCTCTAGGAGGCTCCGGGGCTAGGTCAGTAGTGTTTCTGGTCTTGGCGTGAAGAGCGGTTAGCTGCCAGGACTCCGGACACCTGCACTCCGGCACCTTCACTCCGCGCACCTGCACTCCGGCAACTTCGCCCTGGGCAACTTCTCCTCTCAAATATCTAAGAGTGTTTCTGGGGTGTGAAGGGTGCACGTGGGGAGGCCTCCCCACATACACTCTTACGACCCGCAATACACTCTTTCCCCGGGACCGGCCCCCGGGGAGCACTCTCACTACCCGAGTTGCACTCTTAGCCTTCGGGGGGGTGCCCCCGTATGCACCCTTACGACCCCAGCCACACTCTCACGTTCGGGATTGGAACCCGGGGAACACTCTCATTACCCAAGTTGCACTCTCACTGGACTTGGACCTGTTTTGGTGACTGGTGGTGTTGGCTACCTGCGTGTGAGGGCTAGCAGCGGACAAGGGCTGTCTGCTGAATTTTGGCCTCAGACTTGCGCAGATGACGGCAGTCCGACCGACTTGTCCCCTGACTTAGTGACCCTGACTCGGACCTAAAACCCCTCGCTGCCAGCGCAAACAAAACCCGAAGCACCCAAAAACCCGAAGCACCCCAAGTTCCTCCAAGAAGTCCAAGTCAGGGGCCAGCCGTTTCAGGGCCGGCTTTTCAGGAAGCTCCGGGCCTGGAGTCTTAGGTGAGTCCGGGGATAAACAGGTGGGCCATCAGGAAGTAGATCACCAGACCGGTACCATCCACGATCGTTGCAATCATGGGGCCAGACACGACAGCGGGGTCCACCTTCAGGCTTCGCAGCACCAGGGGAAGGATCGACGCAACCAGGCTCGCCCAAAGCACAATCAACGCTAGAGACGTCCCGACGGTCAGCATCAGCGGGCCAGTAACCCCCAGAGTCCACGCACGCACGATTCCCGCAGCCGCCATGGTCAGTCCCAGTAAGACCGCGGTGCGGGTCTCTTTCCAAATGACTGTTAGGGCGTCCCGCAGCTGGACCCCCTCGACAGACATAGCGCGGACCAGGGTCGTTGTTATCTGCGTTCCGACGTTTCCCCCAGTCCCGATCAGAAGCGGGATGAAGAACATCAGGGCTGTCACCTGAGCTACGGAATCTTCGAAGGCTCGAAGCACATTCCCCGTGTAGGCCTCGGCCAAGAACAGGACCAGCAACCAAATAACGCGTTTGCTCCACAGCTTCCCGGGGGAGGCCTGTAAGTACGGCACGTCAAGGGGCGAGGAACCGCCCTGCAGCTCCGCGTCCTCACTGGCCTCTTCCGATTGGATGTCACGGATCGCGTCCCTGGTGATGACACCCAAAATCGTCGAGCCATCCATCACCGCGAGGACTTCAGCGTCGCGCTCACGGACACGGTGAGCTACCGTTTCCTGATCATCGAGGGGTCTCACCGACCACTGTTCCACTCGGGCGGCCGGCACCATGTGATCCTCTACGGGCGCAGCCCGCTTCGCAAGGACCATTGCCTGGTGCGAAAGCCAGCCAACAACGGTTTTCCCGGTGCCGTAGTCAAGCAGTGCTTCGAACTCTTCAGTGGTGAGGTCGTCCCCTTTTTCGGAGGGGCTTTCGCGAAGGCGAACCAGAGCCGGCACTGCACCGACTCCCGTGACAACAAAGACGCCCTCTTGCAAATACTCGGGTTCGCGCCTGGCAGCTGCAACGGCGTCAGCCATCGTGGATCCTGCCCGCACGTGCAAGAACTCGGGGCGCATCCAAGAGGCGGCCGAGTCCTCAGGCCATGCAAGCAACCCGCGAATCAGAGCAGAGTGCGAACTCTTCATGGCATGCAGGAAGCTGTGCTGCTCCTCAACACTCATGAGCTCAATGATGCGTGTCGCGTCATCCGCCTGGACGGAGTCTAGAAGACCCGCACCAACCGCGATTGGGAGCTTCTTGAGCAGATCGGCTGCGGTGTGAGGGTGCAGGGATTCCAGCAACTCACCGGCAGATGCCGGCGTCAGCATGTGTGAAAGTTTTGCAGCCTGCTCTTCACTCAAGTCTGCGACCTGGTCCCCAAGCACATCGTGGTCGCTGTTCGCCAGCCAAAGCGAGAGCCTGGCAGGAGTGCCGTCCTCAAGGAGTTCTTGCAGGCCGCGGGGTGCCTTGGGGTCTGGTTCAGTTTTTCGCGCTCTGAAGGACTTCATGATCACCACCGCCCTCTGGGGACAAGGTTTGGGCAGATTTCATCCCAAACACGGCCCTACCAGCTTAGCCCGCGTTTCTAGCGTCGCCTTCTTCCAAAAATCAGACTTCCTCGGGAATCATTGAGATCGCGCCGCAGGGGCACTCTTCAGCGCAGAGACCACATCCCTTGCAGTAGTCGTAC
>CAYFRO010000018.1:0-29403 GCA_964345565.1 uncultured Actinomyces sp. | reverse complement strand
CAACCGCCGGTTTTGGAGACCGGTGCGCTACCAATTGCGCCACTGCCCTACACGCGTCCTGGCATGCTGCTGCCACCACGCCTTGCCGATTGTAAGCGTCAGGGCGTCAGCTGTCCACCACGGCGGAACGCGATCCTGCTTCAAGTTTAAGTCCCAGGTGAGATGAAGACGAAAGTCTGGCACTCTTAAGCTTGTGAACAAACCGTTGAAACACCGCGCCTCCGCGCACTTGAACGCCATCTCTCCCTCAGCAACCCTCGCTATAGATTCCAAGAGTAAAGCCCTTAAAGCCCGCGGCGAACCTGTAATCAACTTCGCACCGGGCGAGCCGGATTTTCCGACACCCGAGCCGGTCGTCCAGGCTGCCCTAGCCGCGACTGCTGACCCTGCTAACCACAAGTACACGCCCGCGGCGGGCCTGCCGGCACTACGACAGGCGATCGCTGATCAGGTCGGCACTTTCGGTGACGCTCCCCTGGACCCCGGGGACATCATCGTTACTAACGGGGGGAAGCAGGCTGTGTACATGGCCTGCCAGGCGGTTATAGACCTGGGAGAAGAAGTCTTGCTTCCCGCCCCCTATTGGACCTCTTACCCCGAGACCATCAAACTGGCTGGGGGGATCCCCGTGCCTGTCGTTGCCGGACTCGACACGGACTACAAGGTCACCGTAGAGCAGCTGGAGGCCGCCCGTACGGACAAAACTGTGGCGGTTATCCTCTGCTCCCCCTCGAACCCAACAGGTGCGGTTTATTCCCCCGAGGAAATGAAGGCGATCGGCAAGTGGGCGGTCGAAAACGGCATCTGGGTGATCTCCGATGAGATCTACGACAACCTCACCTACGACGGCGTGGTCGCCGAGCCGATCTGGCGCGTGTACCCGGAAGTGGCGAACCAGACCGTAGTCGCGAATGGGGTGGCGAAGTCCTACTCAATGACGGGGTGGCGTATTGGCTGGTTATTCGGTCCGCCTGACGTCATGAAAGCGGCCCTGGCTCTTCAGTCTCACCTCACCTCTAACGTGAACAACATCGCCCAGATGGCCGCGGTGGAAGCACTGACGGGAGACCAGGCCGTGGTCGAGGAAATGCGGCTGGCCTTCGACCGTCGCCGCAAACTGGTCCTGGAGATGCTGGGGGAGATCGACGCCCTAGACACGCCGGTGCCAAAGGGAGCGTTCTACGTTTACCCGTCCGTTCAGAAGTTGATTGGGAAAACCATTGCAGGGCGCAAGATCACCAGCTCCGCTGATCTGGCGGAGGTGATCTTGGACGAGGCCAAGGTTGGTTTGGTTCCCGGAGAAGCCTTCGGCACCCCGGGGTACATCCGCCTGGCTTACGCGCTGTCTGATGAAGACATCGTGGAGGGCATCAAGCGATTGCAGACCCTGCTGAGCTGAGCTTGCGGGCACCGTGGAGCCCTGTGGGACAATGAGCGAATGGAACTGAACAGCTCGCTCACAAACAGGGAGAACCCTAAGGGGTCCGTCCTAATCGCCCATGGGTTCGGTGAACACCACCGCAGGTACGCGTCGCTGAAGAGGGCGCTCAACCTTGCCGGCTACGACGTCTGGTTTTTCGACTTCACGGGGCACGGGGACTCCGCAGGGCGGCGCGCAGCCGTTGACGTTGGCGCTCTGATCGGGGAACACCTGATTGCTCGCAAGAGCCTTGAGGACGTGGCCCGCACGGAGAACACGTTCCTTTTCGGCCACTCCATGGGGGGCCTCATTACTCTGGCCTCTACGCTTTTGTCCCCCGGTCACATCGACGCCGTCGCCGTGACGGGGCCTGCTCTTCGCCCTCTACCAAACGTGCCGCTTGGCGCTGCGAAACTCGCAGCACCTATAGCCCGTCTTCTCCCCTGGTTGAAATCCGTGGAACTCGACGACTCCCTGCTGAGCCAAGACCCGGCAGTCGCTGGAGCCTACCGGGCGGACCCCCTGGTGTATCAGGGTAAGGTGCCCCTTCTAACCGGTACAACCATGGTCCTCCAAGGAAACCAGGTCATTCAAAACGCCGCGCTCCTAGCCAGGCCGGTGTTCATCATGCATGGGGAAGAAGACGGACTGGCAGATCCCGCGGGTTCAATCGAATTCACCGAAAGGGCCGGGGACGACGTCGTCCTGGAACTGGTCCCCGGCGGTTACCACGAGCTGCTCAACGAACCAGACCACGAGCTTTACGAGTCCAGTATTGTCTACTGGTTCGACAAGTGGCTGAAGAAATAGAGCGGCGGGACCTGACAGGGCTGCCGAAGGCCCACCTGCACCTTCACTTCACGGGCTCCATGCGGCCAGCCACGATGCTGGAGTTGGCCCGCGAACAAGGCGTCAGGCTGCCACCGCACCTGCTTGAGCAAGACCCGCTGACTGTCCCACCGGACGCTCGAGGATGGTTCCGTTTTCAACGTTCATACGACGCGGCGAGGGCCCTGGTGCGCTCGGAGCGGGCGATGCGCCGCATCGTTCGGGAGGCAACAGAAGATGAGTTGGCCGAGGGATCGGTAAGACTCGAGATCCAGGTCGACCCCACCTCGTACGCACCCTGGGTCGGAGGACTCACCCCAGCGCTCGAGATCGTGTTGGACGAGGCCAAGCTGGCCAGCCGCGACACGGGGGTTGAGGTAGGGGTCGTAGTCGCCGCCTCCCGCCTACGCCACCCCCTCGACGCGAGGACCCTTGCCCGCCTTGCCTCGCATTACGCGGGGGACGGGCCCGGGGAGGTCGTGGGTTTCGGGCTTTCAAACGACGAACGTACGGGCACCACGTCAGACTTTGCAAACGCCTTCCAGATCGCGCGGCGCGCCGGTTTAGCCTCCCTACCGCACGGAGGAGAGCTACTAGGCCCCGGATCTGTCCGGGAAGTGGTGGGGCACCTAAGTCCAACCAGGCTGGGACACGGCGTCCGCGCCACAGAGGACCCAGAGCTTCTGAAACGACTTGTGGATGACGACATCGCATTTGAGATCTGCCCCACCTCGAACGTCTCACTGGGCGTGTTCGCGAGTCCGAAAGAAATCCCTCTTAGACAGCTGACAGAAGCCGGGGCCCGGGTAGCACTTGGGGCGGACGACCCGTTGCTTTTCCGGTCCCGGCTGGTGGACCAGTACGCTCTGGCGCGGGATGTTCACGGCTTCAGCGACAAGGAGCTTGCAGGCCTTGCAAAACAGAGTGTCGACGCGTCTCTGGCCTCCCCCTCTCAGAAGACGATGTGGAAGAAGAAAGTGGATCAATGGTTGGCAAGCTAGACCGTGGCTCCACCCCCAGCAACGCCGAAAAGCTATTCGGAAGGGACAGCGCCGTTTTCTCCCCTAGTCGCGAAACTCTCTGGGCGCTGCGAGACTGGGGGACGGCCTGGGTCCGTTCAGCGGCAGTTGGGGCTAGGCGGGCCTTGGACCGCGCACCCAACACCAGCGCCCCCGCAACCAAACCGTCACGCAAACCTGTAGCAGTCCTGCTGCCAGGCGTCTGGGAAAACTGGGAGGTTCTTTCTTCTTGGGGCCGAGCGCTCAGTGCTGTTGGGTTCGACGTTCGGTTCGTGCCCGCATTGGACCTGCAGCTGGGTTCCATCAAAGCTCTAAGCCAAGTCTTAGCTGACTTCCTGGCAACAAACGAGTTAGAGAACGCTTTGGTTGTCGCACATTCAAAAGGTGGTCTTGTCGCGAAGAAGGCGATGGGCGACAGCGAAGGATGGAGGGTGCGCCGGCTGATCTCTTGCGGAACCCCCTTTGAGGGAGCACCCATTGCCGCCCTGTCCCCGAAACTGCTTCGGATGCGGTCCCTGGTTCCGCAGGACCCTGAAATCAGGGAGCTGGGAGCAAGCACCCAGCCGAACAAGAGGATCGTCGCGATCGAGGCAAAGTGGGACCAAAACGTCCCCAGGACCACTTCTCTTCCAGGTGGCAAGGTTGTCACAGCGAATGTAAGGGGACACCACAGTCTGCTCCACGCGCCAGAAGCGCTAGCGCTGATAGTCCGCTACGCCCTCTTAGATTAGGTTTGGGTCAGCTAGCGCCCAAAGAGACAAGTGGCGCCAGCAGGACGATGACGAGTCCCGCAAGGACAAAGGCGAACACGTCCAGCCACTTGGAGCGACTCGCGTACCAGGGGCGACCCGGCCAGGCGGCGCGCAGGATTCCAAGTGCGGCAACACCAATCCCCAGTACCAAGACTGCCCGAAACGGGCGGTCCAAAAGCGCCATAAACGCGCTGAACAACACAACCAGGCCACTGAAGATCGCTGTCGAGAGCCCAAAGATGAAAGCCGCGCGATCCGACACGCCTTCACCCGTTCGACCTGCCCGAACTCCATGCGTCCCCATGGCTCTATTCTGCCGCAGAAACCGATTTTGCTTTATCGGCAATGAGAAGTCCTAGCTCACGAGCCCAGTTGATGGACGCAGGGTGAACCGCTAAAGCGCACGCAATCGCGGGAAGACCAAACTCGAGCATCACAAACGGCCACGCGGTAGGCATCGGGCCTAGGCGAGACATCAGGTCATTTCCAAGCGCGCCGCTCGCTAACGCGAACCAGGCTCCAAGGAGCAAGCAGAAGGTCCCGGCCGCGACTGCGAGCCTGACCAACGCCTCTTTGAACGGAACCTGGCGCAGTGCCCAACCCGTTCCGAGACCCACAACTATCCCTGCTGCGATGACATACAGAACGATCGCGTTACCGGGGGCAGTGGTCGGGACAAGTGCAGAGACGGGGAAAGCCGGCAAGTCCCCCGTTGCAAGGGTCGTCGGTGATGAGGGAAGGCCTCCCGAAAGAGAGAAGCCCGGGCCGGCACACCATGCAAGGCCCCAGGCTGCGAACGTTGGGACATACAGGGTCTCAAGTACTCCCAAAAGAGCTCCCGAGACCCCCTCTGCTCCTATTGCGGCCGCTATGTCCGAAGAGGTGGTCCAAGAGGGGATCGCCGAGAAAAGCAATGTCGCCAAGCCAAAACCAAAACTCACCGCGAGCCATAGGAGACCCAACCGAAATCCACGCCCTAGGTCAGCGGACCAACGGAAAGGGCGAGGCCAAGTTAGGCCTCGCGACGTTGCCGCCCACCCGGAAGCGACCAAAGGCACCAGGGTCGCACCCAGCAGGATCCCGGCCACCTGAACATCCCCGGGAGAAAAAACCAGGGCAAGTATCGCGGTAACCAAGAAGGCGGGAACAGCAAACCACTGGGCAGCTGCGGTGCCCCCCTTCCCTTGACGTAGCAACAAGCGAAGCAACAACACTTGCAGGATGGTCCACAGCAGAGGGATCAGAGTGATCCGCAACCCTCCAAGTGCTACGGGCGCTCCAAGAGAAAGCGCCCATAAGCTTGTCCCTACGCTCGCTGCCTGGGACAGGTCCACCTGCTCCAACCAGGGGTTCGCACCCTCTGCCAGCAGACCATAGACGCCCAGCACTGTCGGCACGGCCCAGCCAAGAAGTGCTGCTTCAACACCACTTAGCGCAGCACGCGTCCAGCCCGAGGGCATTTCGATGACGACAGTGCGGGTTGAGCCCACCTGTCCCCGAACAAGATAGGGCTCTTCCTGGCTAGAGTCGCTCTCACTCAAGAGGCTGGCCGAACTCCGCCAAGCTCCTGTGCGCCTCGCGCGCCAGGTCCGCAGTCTGGGTCGGTGTGAGACCCACCGCGACCCCCACTTCTTCAAGCGCAACTTTCTTCGCCTCTGCTGTGCCTGACGAACCTGTGACGATGGCACCCGCGTGCCCCATGGTCTTACCTTCCGGCGCGGTAAAGCCAGCCACGTAGCCGATGACAGGCTTGGTCACGTGACCAGCGATGTACTTAGCGGCCCGCTCTTCAGCGTCTCCACCGATCTCACCGATCATGACAATCAGTTCAGTATTGGGGTCTTCCTCGAACGCTTTCAGCGCGTCAATGTGGGTGGTCCCGACAACCGGATCTCCACCGATGCCAATGCAGGTTGAAAACCCTATGTCACTCAGCTCAAACATCATCTGATACGTGAGGGTCCCGGACTTAGATACCAATCCGATGGGTCCCGGACCAGTGATGTCCCCCGGGGTGATGCCCACGTTCGACTGTCCGGGGCTGATAATCCCTGGGCAGTTCGGGCCAATCACGCGAACGCCCTTCTCGAGGGAATGCTGAACAAACGCGACAGAATCCTGCACAGGGATGCCCTCGGTGATGACGACGACCAGGTCCATCCCCGCATCAATCGCCTCCATGACAGCCGACTTCGCGAAGGCCGGCGGTACAAACACGACGGACACGCTGGCTCCAGTCTTCGCCTTCGCTTCAGCGACTGTGCCATAGACCGGGACGTCGACGGGACCTGGCACCATCAAGCCTTCTTCGGCGCGAGGGCCGTAAGGTTCAACATCGAACGTCACAACTGCCCCGGCTTTGCGCGGGTTGACGCCGGCCACGACTTTTGTGCCCGCGGAAAGCATGCGCGAGGTGTGCTTCATGCCCTCGGACCCTGTCATGCCTTGGACGATTACCTTGTCTGAGTCTTTTAGAAAGATAGCCACTTGTTGCCCCTTACTTCGTGGCGGCCAGCTGCGCGGCAACCGCGGCGGCCTGGTCCATGGTGTCGATCATCGTCACTAGAGGATTGTCTGCATCCTCCAGAATCTGGCGTCCTTCTGCGACTCGGTTCCCGTCCAGGCGAACAACGATCGGTTTGTCGTTTTTATCACCAAGGATGTCGAGCGCTTCAAGGATCCCTTCAGCAACCGCGTCACAGGCAGTGATTCCGCCGAAGACGTTCACAAGGCAGGATCGGACCTGGTCATCGTCAAGAACAATCTCCAGGCCTGAGGCCATAATTTCCGCGGAGGCTCCCCCACCGATATCCAGGAAGTTTGCTGGCGCGACACCGTAGGGCTTCCCTGCCTGAGCCACAACATCTAGCGTTGACATGACAAGCCCGGCACCGTTCCCAATGATCCCGACCTGACCGTCCAGGCGCACGTAGTTGAGCCCCGCCGCCACGGCAGCTAGCTCCCGGGGATCCTCGGCTGCCACATCTGCAAGGTCCTCACGGCCTGCGTGTCGGAAGGAAGCGTTGTCATCCAGGGTGACCTTGCCGTCGAGGGCCAGCATGATGCCCTCTTCTGTTTTTACCAGAGGGTTCACCTCAACCAGGGTTGCGTCTTCAAGTTCGTAGAGCCGGTAGAGCGACTCAAGAACCGGGACCAGCTTCTCCGCATCTTCGGTTTCGAAGCCGGCTTCCCCTAAGATTGCGCGGGCAACGTGGTCGTTGATCCCTATCCTGGGGTCCAGCTCGACACGAGCCAGTGCGTCGGGCCTTTCTTTTGCAAGGGTTTCGATGTCCATCCCGCCCTCTTTTGAACACAGGGCGATATCGCAGCGGGCTGCGCGGTCAAGCAGGATTGAAAAGTAGTATTCCTGGGCTATTTCCGCACCTTCGACGACCAACACCGAGCGGACAGTGTGTCCCTTGATGTCCATCCCCAGGATGTCGTTTGCGTAGCGCTCTGCTTCTTCGGCGTTTTTAGCAAGCTTGACTCCACCAGCTTTTCCGCGCCCACCCACCTTGACTTGTGCTTTAATCACGACCGGGAACTCCCCGATCTCTTCGGCAGCTTCCCTCGCCTGCTTGGGGGTTGTCGCAACGATCCCTTGCAAAACGGGCACGCCTGCAGCGTGAAAGAGGTCTTTAGCCTGGTATTCGTATAGGTCCACTCCGTCGTTCCCTTCTGACCGGCCGTCCCCTTGATTATGCCGCGCTTCACCGACTTCGGCGCGGCAAACCCCCCTCAAGTTCGAAGGTCCCTGTTTGTGCGTCTAAACCTAGAGCTTCTGGATGGGAGCCATGCGTAGCAGTAGTCGCTTGGCACCAGCAGGAAACTCGATGACGCCCACCTTTTGGCGTCCTGAGTTCTCTGTGCTGATCACAACGCCCTCACCGTAGGTTGCGTGAGCCACCCGGTCCCCAACTTCCAGGTCTAGCAGAGGCGTGGAGCCGCTTGCGGCTCCGGCAAGCTTGCGGGGGCGTCCCGATGAGCTCTCCCGCCTCACGCCCGGGCGAATCAGGGGTTTCCGGGACTTCGAGGCGCCGCGCCCAAAAGCAGGGGCAGCGTCGTCCTCTCCGTAACCGCCCCAGTCTGAATCTCCAAAGAGCGATGCTGCTTCGGCTCTGGACCCCCACAGCCGGGCCTTGGTGCCAACTGAACGCACTTCCGTGACCTCTTCTGGGAGGTCATCAAGGAATCTGGACCCGGGCATCTCTTCGGGGGCACCCCACGAGGAGCGGGTGGCAGCACGGGTCAGGTACAGCCGCTTGCGCGCCCTGGTGATCGCAACGTAAGCCAAGCGACGCTCCTCGGCCAGTTCACTTTCGGAATCCATGGAACGTGCATGAGGGAACGTCCCGTCCTCCATGCCAGTGACGAACACATAGGGGAACTCGAGTCCTTTTGCGGTGTGGACCGTCATCATAGTGACCTCACCACTGGACGCGTCCTGGTCGGGCAGCTGGTCAGCATCGGCGATAAGCGACACTTTCTCCATGAAGGCCATAAGCGGGGTGCGCTCCGGTGCATCCGGGTCCTCATTCGTGTCGCTGGTCGCTGCCCATTCCCCGAAGAACTCTTCGGCGCTGGAAACTAGTTCGGCGAGGTTGTCCAGGCGGGACGCGTCCTGCGGGTCGACAGATGCTTTCAACTGTCCGATATAGCCGGATCCATCCAGCAGATCCTCAAGAACCTTCCCGGGGCTCTCTCCCGCCTGGTCCTTCACCCTGGCCTGCTGCAATAGTTCCCAAAGCTTCCCTGCTTCCGCCCTGGGCCTAGCAGCAAGTCCGTCAATTTCCCTGGTCGAGTCGGCTACGGTGTCCGCTAGGGCCTCCCCGAAGGAGATCCCATAGCGCTCGGCATGTGCTGCGAGTGCGGCCTGGGCTTTGTCACCGATGCCGCGGCGGGGCGTGTTGATGATCCGTCGCAGCGCAACAACGTCATCAGGGTTTATTGCGGCCTGGACGTAGGCCAGTGCGTCCTTCACCTCGGCCCGCTCGTAGAAGCGAGTCCCACCAACGATGCGGTAAGGGATCCCCGCACGGCGCAGCCGGTCCTCAAGCGCCCGTGACTGGGCGTTGGTCCGGTAGAAGATCGCGATCTCTCCCCAGCCGACGCCAGATTCTGAAAGCCGGTCCAGTTCGGCAACCACGATCCTGGCCTCGTCATGTTCGGTGTCCCCCACCTCCAAGACGACCTTGGAACCGTTGCCTTCTGCGGTCCAAAGATTCTTAGGCTTGCGTCCCTTGTTCTTGGAAATGACGGCGTTTGCGGCCTTCAGGATCGAGCCTGTGGAACGGTAGTTCTGTTCCAGGTACACCGTCTCTGCGTTTTCGTAGTCCTTTTCGAACTCTTCGATGTTGCGAATGGACGCGCCGCGGAACGCGTAGATGGACTGGTCAGAGTCGCCAACGACGGTCAGTTCAGCGGGCTCTACCCCGTCGCTACCATCGCCAACCAGTTCCCGGACCAGGGCGTACTGAGCGTGGTTCGTGTCCTGGTACTCGTCAACAAGTATGTGTCTGAACCTGCGGTGGAGGTTTTCCGCAATGGCCGGGTGCTCCCGAAGCATCTTCACCGTGGCCATGATGAGGTCGTCAAAGTCCAGCGCGTTGGCTCGGCGAAGTCGCTTTTGGTATTCCAGGTAGGCCTTTGCGACCAGCTGGGAGTGCGGGTCAACAGGGGCGACCCTCGCGTACTCCTGGGCACTGACCAGCTCGTTCTTAAGGTCGGAAACCTGTCCCAGGACCCGCCGCGGGAGCCTGTTTTTCGTGTCAGCCCCCAGGTCCTTTAGAACCATGGTCATCAGCCGAAGTGAGTCGGCCTGATCGTAAATGCTGAAGGTGGACTTGAGCCCTGCGGCGTCGTGGTACCGGCGAAGCAAGCGAACGCACGCCGAGTGGAACGTCGACACCCAGATACCGCGACCACCCGGAACCAGCTTCTGAACTCGTTCCCGCATCTCCCCCGCGGCCTTGTTGGTGAAGGTAATCGCCAGGACGCTCCCCGGCGTGGCGCGTCCCGTGGACAAAAGATGAGCGATCCTATGCGTGAGCACACGCGTTTTTCCGGAACCTGCACCCGCCATGACAAGGAGGGGCGTCCCCTGGTGGGTCACTGCTTGCTTTTGCGCCGGGTTCAGGCCCTCGGTGCTTACAAGTCCGCCCGGAGGGGTCCCTTTCGCGTAGTTAGGCTGGTCTGGGCCCGCGTAATAGTTCACTTAGAAGCTCCCTGCTGTATCTTTTTGTGGGAATCGAGCACGTGGCTGGCGTCCATCAGTGAGAAGGTCGGCAGGTAGGCGTGGCCGATGGCCAGACCGACCGCCGGCAGTGCACTGATGTCCGGAATTGCCAAGTACATGGGTGCGTGTTCCGGACGGAACTTCTCCTTGAAGGCCTGCAGTGAACGAAACCCATAGGCCGGTTCCAGTGCTCCCCCGAGCATCTCAAGAAGAATGTCCAAGTACTTGGCTGAAGAGCCTTGCGCCGGTGAACGCTCTTCGGCTTTTGCCAAGGGAGCACCTGACAGCGAAAGCACCTGGTAGCCCTGCTCTTTAGCCCAGAGTGCCGCTTCACCAATCGAATACTCCATTACGAGACGGAAACCAGAACTCCGGCGGCGCATGAAGTCCAGGGTCCACCCCACGACCTCACCGTCTCTGTAGACGGGCATCCAGGATGAGACGCCGTGAAGGCAACCGGTTTCGTCCACTGCCAGAAGCAAGCGAACTTCGGGGTCGTCAAGTTCCGCAACCGACCCCAGAGTGAATCCCATCTCGGGAAGTGGCTTGTCCTTAGCCCACTGTTTGGAGATCTCCTTGATCTGCCTGCGATAGTCTTCCGGACAGGTCGCCCAGGTTGTCCATTCTGACCGAATGCCCTCTTTTGCAGCCCTGTTCATTGCTGTCCTGACGGCCTGGAACTTTTTGCCTTTGAACTCAAGTTCAGCAAGTGGCAACAGGGTCTCTTCAGCGACCTGAAGTCTGGGCCAATCCCACTTGTCTGTCACTTCGGTAACGGGCGTGTGAACGGAGTAGAAAGCCGGGGTGAGGTCTTGCTCCACGCAAAAGTCCGTGAACTCTTTTAGGGTGGGCATCAGATCTTGTGGGCGCGCCGCAGGATCCGAAACAGTGAGGGCAACGCCTCCGGATGCCCTGTACGCGATGCCCGATTCGTGTTCGCTGGAGCCCCAGTAAAGGTTCCCCTGCCACGTTCCCATCCATCCAAGGGTGCCTGCCCCAGTGGCCTGCACCAGGCGGACGTACTCATCGCGGCTGACTGCGCCAGGAAGGGCGCGCCTGGAGAACGACCACAGCAGTCCCACGATGGCAACCAGCCAGGGGAAGATCGGAGTCCACTCCAAGATGATCATCATTGCCCGGTTCTCTAACACTGCCTGGGGAGAGACGATCGACAGCATTGACGAGGGAAGAAGCCGGATCAGGAAATCAACCGCAGTAATCCGAGCGGCCTGAACCCAGGAAAGCGTGCCCCTAAAAATGATGCCCAGGATGACAGCTACGGCCATGGCTCCGCCTGTGCCCAGCAGCAGGAATCGCCAGAACTTCCTGTAGGTCCCCGGGGCTGCCCGGACAGTGAAAAGCCGTGAAGATCCCGCGACCAGCAGGATCAACACCAGGGGCACAACGATCGGAACAACGAAGCGTGCGGTGGGTGCGCCAGACTCTGTGAAACCCAGCAGAGTTGCGGCTTCCGACCAGCTCTTTGCTAAAGCCCTTAGCCGAACCAGGTGGAAGATCGCGACCAGGGCAGTCATCGCCTGCAGGGCAATGGTTCCCCACATCGCGCCGCGCCTACCCCCACGCAGGCCCCAAGCCAGAGCCAACTGCATTGCAAGCGGCATCAGCACCAGGATCGCTGACCCCCACCCCGCGGATTTGAGCAGGTAGGTGTAGTGCGCGCACTGGCCCTCGAGCCCTTCCAGGTCGCAGAGGGCAGCAACGTTTTGCGCGGAGAGTTCGTGGGAAACGAAGTCGTACCTCAGTGAACTCAGCGCACCAACTGAGCTGGGAGAGCTAAGGGAGACCAGAACTCCGACAACAACCCCTGCCACTACAAGAGAAACCAGGACCCTGCCTTCAAGTCTGCGCCCAGGAAGTGAGCGACTGTCCCTCAGTCTTCTCCAAAGCAAAAACCCGATTGCCCACCCGGCCAACGCCGCCCCTAATGCCGCAAGCGCGTTGAGGCTCGCCGCGAACCCAAACAGGACCAGAAGTAGCGAGCCGACACCAACCTGGATTCGCCTGCGCCACTGGACGGGCACGCGAACCGACAGGGCCATGAGCGCGCCGACCAGCATCGCCCCACTGCCAGCGATGCTCTGGTGCTGAAGCAGGGCTCCCCAAGTCTGGGACACTAATGTGAGCACCCGCGCCAGGCCCAAAGCAAAAACCACTCCGAACCAATAGGACGCTAGGCCGACGCCCAAGTACCGCAGTGAACCCAGTAGACGTTCAGCCGCGACACCGACGATGAGAAGGGCCACCACGTCCACAAGAAGGTGGAGTGCGTCTTTCACCCAGAACAAAGAACTGAACATCGTCCACCACGGGTGGCCGACCCCCGCGCAGACGAACGGCGCGATTACTTCGTGCCCGAACCCCGTTGTGATGCCGAACAGCGTCGCAGTTAGGACGGCCAGCGTGAGCGAGACCGGCCCGGAAAGCACCCACTGCACACCGCGTTCCAAGGCCACAAGGATGTGGGCGCGTCCGCGCCGCTCCGTGTTGTTAGCCGTCCTGGTGCGTTCCAACTGCGCTTCCTACCAAAAGTTCTATGGGATGATGACCCCCGCACTCTACCGGAGCTAGCCGACGGCACAGGTCGCCGCCCTCAACTCCGTGGAGAACTCCCACTGGCCCGTTCACTAATCTCCGGCGCCCGAAGCCAAAGATCCGACGCATCACCGATTAGAATCAGAGGAGCGGCACTAGCCGCGACCGACCAGTCTGGAGATCACAAAGGTGGCAATGAGGGCGCCTGCACAGAAAAGCTTGGCATGGCGGGTGGTTGTCCGTTCCCTAGGACGCCGCCGGTCCGAGCTTCTCGCTGCCTTTCTGGCGGTCATGGCAAGTTCTGCGCTTCTGACCTTCTCCCTAGCTGCCGCGTGGGGAGCAGGGACAGCGTGGTGGGACTTCCCTCTGGCGGGCCTCGCAGCATCTGTGTCCCTGGCGCAGGTCTGGTTGGTTCTAAGGCCCTGGGTTCAGGCCGAAGCACCTGTCTTGCGTCAACTTGAGGCGCAGGGAGCTTCTCCGGGAACGGTGAGGCTGACTGTGGCCGGTGTTACAGGAGGCTTCAGTGCTCTAGCCACGGCTCTGACCTTGGCACTGCTGCTACTTGCACGGGGGACCCTAGTGAAGTTGGCGGGACTTACCAGCACCACCAGCGGCCCCGGCCCCGCGGCGTTCCTCGCCCTTTTGTACGCGACCGTTTTGGTGCTGGCTGTCCTAGTAGCTGCTTTTGCCGGGACGCCGTGTCGGACACGAACACGGGACAGCATCCCGTCGCGGGTGATTTGGGGCGTAGCCGCAACTTTCCTGGCCTTGGAAGCCGTTACAATCGGTTCCCAGCGTTGGTTTGACCTGTCGACCGAGACCTTCACCCTGGGAATGATGCTACTGGTTTTGGGGCTGGTTATCTTGCTTCCGGCCGTATACGTTTTGGTTGCTCGCGCCTGCAACGACCTGGTTTTTGCCTTGCGCCCAATGTCCGCACGGACGGCGTCAAGCTGGCCTGAGGACACCAGAGCAGGCGAGGCTGCCACGGCGATGGCTCTGGCGTTGTCCCTCCTCGTCGCGCTAACGGGAACCCCCCACGACGCTACTTCGACCGGCACACTGCCGTGGCAGGACATCGCTTTGTTCGTCGGGACTTACGCAGTCGCCGTGGTCTTCTGGGCAACCTGGCCCCTGACACGCAGCGCGTCCCTGGGCTACGAGCGACTGTGGGGACTGGGTGCTGGCGGGGCAACGGTGGCCAGCCTCGCGCTACGACACTCACTCATTGTCGCGCTCTTCCAGAGTCTGGTCGGCGGCGTGGTTGGTGCTGGGGTGGCAGCGGCACTTCGATCTTTCGTCGAACTGGGTGGGACAAGCAACTCGGGGTCGCTTTGGCCCTGGACCCTTGCTACCTCAGGTGTTGCGCTTGTGGTCTGCGTCGCCACCTGGGTTCTGGCCGCCCTCACCGCGCCCAAGCACCCTCGAGCTTGAGCCACTCCTAGAGGTCTGAGTACCTTGCCAGTTCTTCCTCAACAACTTCAGGTCCCAGCTTCTGGAACACAGCCACCGGCTTCCCTATTGGAGTCCCGGGCAGAACGTCGCGGCGCTCCCACCGCGGAACATCGCTGTAGTCTCCCGTGATGACCGGATACTTCTTCGTCACTGACTTCATCTGGTCCTGGGGTGCAACGTTGATGCCGGCTCCTTCTTCAGCGCCGATCTCGCCCGTATCAACGGTCTCTTCAACCCACTCAATCCTGGGCATGGGTGCGATGGAGCCATCCCCTCCCATCACCTTGTCTACTGCGTTTGCAGAGTGAGGGAGGAAGGGAGCAAACATAGTATTCAGGTCTGACACGGCCTGCGCCAGCACCCAGAGGATTGTTCGCAGTCTTGGTTCCTCTTCCTCGCTCTTCAGTTTGAAGGGTGTCGTCTCTGCGATGTAGCGATTGACGTCCCCCACCAAGCGCATCAGAGTGGAGATGGCCGCCTTCTGGTGGTGCGCGCGGATCAGGTCCCCGACAGAGATGAAGCCGGCCTTCACCTGGTCTAGCAAGACACGGTCCAACTCGGTCAACTCGGCGGGTTCAGGAACCTCCCCAAACCGCTTGTGGATCATGGTTGCGGTTCGGTTCACAAGGTTCCCCCAGCCCGCCACCAGTTCATTGTTGGTTCGGCGGACAAACTCTTCCCAAGTGAAGTCGGCATCCGCTGTCTCCGGTCCGGCCGCACTAATGAAGTAGCGCAGCGCGTCGGGCTGGTAGCGCTCAAGCATGTCACGCACGTAGATAACGATGCCGCGCGACGTCGCGAACTTCTTTCCTTCCATCGTCAGGAACTCTGAGGAGACAACTTCGGTGGGTAAGTTCAGCTCGCCGAAGTCCCCAGGCTGACCTCCCTTGTCGCCCTTCCCGTTGTAGGCCAATAGCTCGGCTGGCCAGATCTGAGCGTGGAAAACGATGTTGTCTTTGCCCATGAAGTAGTAGGACAACGCGTCTTTGTCGTTCCACCACTTCCGCCAGGCTTCCGGGTCCCCGGAACGCTTTGCCCATTCGATCGAAGCGGACAGGTACCCGACGACGGCGTCGAACCAGACGTACAGCCGCTTGCCGACCTGGTCTTCCCAGCCGGGGACGGGGATGCCCCAGTCGATGTCGCGTGTCATGGCACGGGGGCGCACGTCCTCCATGAAGTTCATCGCGAACTGGATGACGTTTGGTCGCCACCCTGCAGCCTCACGCCCCATCAGCCACTGAATGAGGTTTTCGGAGAGCGCCGGGAGGTCAAGAAAATAGTGCGTTGTCTCCTTGAACTCCGGGATCTCCCCATTTATGGAAGAACGAGGATCGACCAGGTCGGTCGGGTCCAACTGGTTCCCGCAGTTGTCGCACTGGTCCCCGCGGGCGCCTGCCGCGCCACAAATGGGGCAGGTCCCTTCAATGTAGCGGTCAGGTAGGGTTCTCCCGTTCGAGGGAGAGATTGCTGCGAGTGTCGTCTGCTCTATCAGGTAGCCGTTGTCCCGCACAACCTTGAACATTGCTCGCGTTACTTCGTGGTGGTTCGCGGTGGTGGTGCGAGTGAATAGGTCGTAGGAAAGCCCCAGTTTCACCAGGTCCTCGACAATGATCTGGTTGTTCTTGTCGGACAGCTGCTGCGGGGTCATCCCCTGCTTCTCTGCTTCAACCAGAATGGGGGTCCCGTGTTCATCGGTCCCTGACACCATCAGGACATCATGTCCAGCCATCCGCGCGTAGCGGGCGAACACATCAGAGGGAACACCGAAACCCGCGACGTGCCCGATATGACGGGGTCCGTTCGCGTACGGCCAGGCAACAGCAGCAAGGATATGACTCATGCCCCCAGCCTAGTTCCCTGACCCTCCCACCCTGAACTTTCTGGGACTAGGCTTAGAAAGATAGCCGGGTTGTTTCACCGCAGGGAGGACCGATGCCAAAAGCACTAGTTATCGTCGACGTTCAACCCACGTTCTGTGAGGGCGGTGCGCTTGCTGTTGAAGGCGGAAACCAGGTCGCCAAAAACATCGCTCGATATGCGCTCCGAAACGCAGACGACTACGACCTGGTCGTCACGACCCAAGACTGGCACATTGACCCCGGCGAACACTTCTCGGACACCCCTGACTACGTGGACTCGTGGCCTCCCCACGGTGTTGCGGGAACGGATGAGGCGGAGCTGCACCCTGCGCTCGGCCCAGTGCAAGTCGATTTCCAGATCAAGAAGGGTGAGTACCAGGCCGCCTACTCTGGTTTCGACGGCGCTTGTCCCGATGGTTCGTCCTTAGAAGAGCTGCTGGAAGAAGAGGGCATCGATGAGATCGATGTTGTCGGCCTGGCCCTGTCTCACTGCGTCAAAGAAACTGCTCTGGATGCGGCGAAGCTGGATTGGCTAACCTCGGTCCGCGTCCTCACAGACCTAACGGAACCTGTTTCTGTTGAACTCGGTGAAGCTGCACTCCTGGAAATGGGTCAGACCCGCATCGAGCTGACTCGATCCCGGAGCTGACGCTCAGCTCTCTTCGGCACGAAACTTGAGTGCCGCCTCCATTAGCTGATTCTTCCGAATCCCGCTTCGTTCGGCGACCTGGGCCGCCGCGTCCTTCAGCCGTAGCCCTGCGCCAGAAGCAAGTTCTAAGACCTCGCGCGCCAGGGAATCAGCGTCAACTGGAGCTTCTAGCGAAGCGTCGTAGCCGCCGACAACCAGAGTGACCTCGCCCAAGACCTCAGTTTCAGCCGTGAGCGCGGCCAGCTCGTCTAGGCTTCCCCGCACAACCTCTTCATAGGTCTTGGTCAGTTCCCGACAAAGCGCGGCGGGACGATCTTCCCCGAACGCTTCAGCTAAGTTTGCAAGAGTCTGAGCGGTTCTACGCGGTGATTCGAACAGGATGATCGTTCGCGGTTCAGTCGCCAGCGAGGCCAGAGCTCGGCTCTGCTCAGACTTTTTCCGCGGCAGGAACCCCTCAAACACGAACCGGTCCGTTGGCAACCCAGAAACACTGAGCGCGGCCAGGGCTGCGCTTGGCCCGGGCAAAGGAACAGCCCGGACCCCCGCTGCCTCGGCGAGCCGAACCAACTGGAATCCGGGGTCGGAGACCGTGGGAGTTCCAGCGTCGGACACCACCAGGACCGTTTCCCCACTGAGTGCTCGCTCAACCAGCCAGGGCCCCTTGGCAGCCTCGTTGTGGTCGTGCAGGGGCACGACCTGTGCAGAAACCTCTATCCCAAGCCGTGAAGAAAGGTTACGGAATCTGCGTGTGTCCTCTGCAGCGACGATGTCGGCAGAGGCGATTGCGTCCCGTAGGCGCTGACTCGCGTCACCCGGGTTGCCTATCGGGGTTGCAGCGAGCAGGATGCAACCGCCCTCGCTGCCAACGCCACCCGGTTCAATCCCCACGTTTTCGCCGCCAACGCTATCCGCTTCGATCCCTGCTCGTTCGCTCACTCTCAAACCCTACCTAACCCCGGTAGCGCTGAAACGAAGCGGACGTGGCAAGGAGGGGAGCAACTGCCAGTCCGCGCCTGTCTATGTGCCCCAAAACTGTGACCGTAGCGGCGGCACACGTGCACCACGGGTAGCAGTTTCGGGATAAGAGTGCACCGCGGGTAGTAAGGGTGTCCGTGGGGAGGCCTCCCCACATGCACTCTTCACACCCCCAACACACCCTTAGCTTTTCAGCGGCGTCCGCCAGGACGCGCGCGTTGCAGACCACCGCTAAACCACGGAAGCCGAGCCCAAGCTCGAAAGAGACACCCGCCGGAAAGACTTCCGAGATGGGGTTGTAAGAGCCGTAGCCTAGGTTGGCGGGGTCCTATGGCAGACGGTGGCGGGGCCTTTGACGGATTCTGGCCGGGAGCCCCAACCCCTTTGGAAGGTGTTGACCGGCGGCCCTTCGGTGGAGCTTGGGGCGGGACGTTGAACGCAGACTGCCCAGCAACGCTGGGCAGTCTTGTCACCGTGGATGACTAAGCGATCTTGTCACCGCGGGCGACCAGGCGATCGAAAGCCTTGCAGTCTAGCCCCGTCTTACAGGCGACGGAACTCGTAGTGAACGCCCCTGTAGTTAGTCAACGGGCTTATGATGACCCCGGTCGACGGGCTCGACGCATGGATGATCTGCCCGCCGCCGATGTAGATTCCGACGTGGCCCGACTTCACGAACAGGTCGCCGGGCTGCGCATCCGCCTCTGAGACGGGGGTGCCGTACCCCCACTGCGCTGAGGAGCTGTTCGACATCTGAATGCCGTGCAGTCCGTAGATGTAAGAGGTGAAGCCGGAGCAGTCGAAGGCGTTCGGCCCCGTGGCTCCCCAAACGTACGGGTAGCCCAGATACTGCATGGCAGTCGCAACAACACTTCCCATCCTGGCGGGCGGTGCGTTGTAGCTGATTACAGGGCGATCAGCCGAGCGGCTCGCAGCTCGCTGCACGACAGGCTCTGGCTCTGGAGCTGGTTCTTCAGCTTTGACCTCGAACGTGTCGCCAGAGTCCCACTCGATGTCCAGGGAAACAAGCGTTCCACTGTCGGGAGTCTCAAGGTTCGCAGCGAAGTCGGTCTTAGCGTTTGCAGGGACGGAAGACGGAACGATAGCTGTCGCAGTAGCTGCAACAGCGGCCGTCGCAGCCAGGCCAGTGGCAGACAACGCCGCCACACTCCGCCTGCCGAACCGACCGAAAGCCTGAGGAAAATCAGCAACGGGTGTTTGAACCCTGGCTGTAGCGCGGTGCTTAGCGTTCGCAATCTGTGTCATTGGTCTATATCTCCCCTCGCCTTAGAGCCGACGGAAAGAGTTGACGGTGAACCACTGGAGAGATGCGACCTCAACGCTCTTTCCCGGGCGGGGAGCGTGAACGATCTGGCCGCCACCAAGGTAAATGCCAACGTGGCTGGCACCGTTCATGATCACCAAATCGCCGGGCTGAGCATCAGCGTAGGAAACACCTACACCGACACCTGCCTGTGCAGACGAACTTGGGGAAATCGAGATGCCGTGTAGTCCGTAGACGTAGGAAGTGAAGCCTGAACAGTCGAAGCCTGCCGGGGTCTTACCGCCCCAGACATACGGGACGCCCAAGTACTGCAGCGCCGTTGCAGCGACGCTACCGAGGCGCGCAGCCGGAGCGACCTGCGCGACAGACCCGTAGTTGCCGGAGGCAGTCGCCTCAACGGCCTGGGCCACAGGTTCGGGCTCGGGTTCGGGTGCTGGCTCTTCAGCCTTGACCTCAAAAGTGTCGCCAGAGTCCCACTCAACGTCCAGCGAAACTAATGTGGCCGCGTCACCGGACTCAAGGTTCGCGGCGAAGTCCGTGCCTGCGGCAGTCGGCGCGACGCCTGGTGCCAACGCTGTGGCTGTGGTGGCGACGGCCGCCGTCAAAGCAATACCTGTAGCGGACGCGACTGCAACGCCCCGCTTACCGAACGCACCTAGGGCGTCGGGAAAACCATCGAAAGGTGTAAGCACCTTCGCCCCGTCGCGGTGACGGGCAGACGATGTATCTGTCACTAACCAACTCTCCTGTTAAAGCCTGCGAAGTTAGCTGTCGGGTTAGGGCCGGAGTGCCCCGTCCTGCTGGACTTAACCCCAAGGCCCAAGATCTGGGCCGGGAATGGTTCCCCCACTCCGCACATGTCTTCTACACGTCCCCCCGGCTGTGCGGACTAGGCTGCCGCGGGCGCGGACCAGGACACGAATTGTCCGGTCACGACGATGCTACAGAGGTCCAAACCAAATGTCACGAAGTTGTAACGACAGACCGGTCACAAAAAGAGGTCAGCGGAAACTAGGACAGGACCCCGAACAGATGTGGGGTAAAAAGGGGCGGAATCTGCACCCTGGAGGACAGGGTGCCAGCCCAAATAGTTAGAAACTCGCCATTTGACTCGAAGTTCACGGCTGATCCCGGACGCAGGCCCAATGCGGAAAGCCGCTCAAGCAGTTGGCGTTCTGCTTGGATCGGTTCCCCGATTCTAGTGAGAGTGAAAGACCCCTGCTGGGTTAGCGCAGAAGCGGACTCAAGACTACGTTCATCAGAGTCCAACGGTCCCGGTAAGACTGCTCGCTCGCTCGCGGGAGGGATGGGGTTACCGTAGGGGTCGGTTGCAGGGTTCTTGAGAAGAACGCTTAGCCTGTCCTCAACTTCGCGAGACGTCACGTGCTCCCACCGACAGGCTTCGTCATGAGCGTCAACCCAGTTCAATCCAATCACCGAAATCAAGAGGCATTCAGCAAGGCGGTGCTTACGCATCACGTCGCTAGCCAGTTCAAGACCTTCCGGCGTTAGCTCTAGTTGCCGGTCACCGCGGACGGTGACCAGGCCGTCGCGTTCCATCCGGGCGATGGTCTGGGAGACCGTGGGGCCAGAATGTCCAAGACGCTCCACGATCCTTGCGCGCATAGGCACCACCTGATCCTCGACCATCTCGTAGATCGTCTTCAGGTACATCTCCGTTGTGTCGATCAGATCAATACGGGCCACGCCGCCTCCTTCCCTTATCCCATTCGGAAGTGACCTTGACAGGACAGGCTTCCCATTTCCAAACGATACGTGGCGGGCAGCTCTCTTGGGCACGGACGCGTCCGCTGCCAAGACCCCCTAGTCTTAAGACGTGAACGAAACGCTGATGGTCCCCGATTCCCTGCTTCCCGCCGACGGCCGCTTCGGCGCTGGCCCTTCAAGGGTCCGGCGCGCTCAAGTCGACGCCTTGGCTGGCTCAACTGAACTGGGTACGTCCCACCGCGCCGCGCCCGTGAAGGATCGTGTTCGGAGCATTCGAGAAGGCATGACCGAGCTCTTTTCGCTACCCGACGGTTTCGAAATCGTCATTGGGAACGGGGGAGCTACGGCCTTCTGGGCTGTAGCTGCAGCTTCCCTCATCGACAGAAAAGCAAAATGCGCGGTGTTCGGAGAGTTCGGAGCGAAATGCGCAGCTGACTGGGCCGCAGCTCCATGGTTGAACGTGGAAGCCGTTGAGACTCCTCCAGGGACGCTTAGCGAGGTTCGCGACGACGTCGCTCAAGCGGACGTGTACGCGTACCCGCAAAACGAAACCTCGACCGGAGTTGCCTCCCCTCTCTACAGGGCGGCACCCGGAGAAGCGCTCACAGTAGTCGACGCAACCTCCATCGCCGGCGCAACCACCGTCGACTGGGACCTGGTGGACACCTATTACTTTTCTCCCCAAAAGTGCTTTGGAAGCGACGGGGGACTCTGGCTGGCCATCATGTCCCCTGAGGCGATCGAGCGTGCCAAGCAACTGGACGGAGCGCAAGGCCGCTACATGCCCTCGTTCCTAAACCTTGCTTCTGCACTGAAGCAGTCAACCGCGAACCAAACAGTCAACACGCCGGCAATCGCTTCCTTGATTTTGCTCGACGAACAAGTGAAGTGGCTCCTAGATGAAGGAGGCCTGCCCGTCGCGTCCCGGAACTCCCAAGCCGGGGCAGACCTCATCGCTTCATGGGCGCAGTCACGCCCCTGGGCCGAGCCGTTTGTGAAGGACCCAGAGTGGCGCTCCCCCGTCACAACTACAGTGGACCTCGCACCTGAAATACCAGCACATGAGTTGTCAAACATTCTCCGCGCGTCGGGAGTCGTAGACATAGACGGCTACCGGAAGCTGGGCCGCAACCAGCTGAGGATCTCTACCTTCCCGTCAGTTCCACTAGCCGACGTTGAGGCACTGCTTGCTTCCATCGACTGGGTCGCAGAGAAAATGCTGGCTCGAGGCTGAACCTACTCCTTCGTTTCGGTCTCTTCCAAGACCTCCTCGGCCAACTCCTGGTCGCTAAGGGAGACGTCTCCAGAGTCGCAATCCTGACGCTCACTGGCACCGTCGTCCTGGGGAACCTTCAGCTTCAGGCGTCCGGTGGCCGTGTCGCGTTTCAAGCGAATGTCCAGCTGGAAGTACCCAACCAGGGCGACCCCGATCGCAACCAGGATTGAAGCTATCCCACCGACTGCCATGGACCAGCGGGCCCCAAACTGCTCAGCCACCCACCCGATCAGAGGAGCACCGAACGGGGTGACCCCCAGGAAGATCATGGTGTACAGCGCCATGACCCGTCCGCGGAAGCTGGCCTCCGTAGTGATCTGAACTGCGGCGTTCGCGCTCGCGATCAGCGTCTGACTCATGAAACCTACGGGGATCGCCAGGACCAGGAACCAGACGTACGAGGGAGCCAGTGCAAGGATCGAAAGCGCTGTGCCGAAGAGGAACGCCGACATCACTATCAGCCGAAGCCTGGGATGGTTCCGCCTTGCCGCCACGAGCGACCCAGCGATGGCACCGACCGCGAGCGAGGTACTCATTAGTCCGTAGCCGCCAGCAGGAAGGCCATACACCTCAGTTGCCATCATCGCTGAGGTCAGCTGGAAGTTGAGTCCCAGGAAGGACACAACGCCAACAATGATCAAGATCAAGATGATGTCGCCGCGACCCCGGACATAAGCGATAGCTTGGCGTAGCTGTCCGCTCTCGCGAGGGATGGCCTCCGGGCGGTCGAGTTCCTTTGTCCTCATTAAAGAAAGTGTCAGGACTGGCACCGCAAACAGGCCCGCGTTGACCACGAAAACCCACCCGATCCCGACCCAGTCGATGACAAAACCCGAGAGGGCCGGCCCCAACAGTCGCGCCAAGTTGAACGCTGTCGAGTTGAGTGCGATCGCGTTCGGAAGAGACCACGCGGGCACCAGCTCGGACACGAACGCCTGACGCACAGGGTTATCGAAGGAGGACACAATCCCACCCAGTACAGCGAACCCATAGACAATCCAGAGATTAACTGTGCCTGTCAGAATCAGGACTCCCAAGCCTAAGCCGAGTAGCCCTGTCGCTGCCTGGGCGACCTGAAGCAGATGGCGGCGGTTCACCCGATCAGCTACGACCCCCGCGAAGGGCGACAGGATCAGAACGGGCAGGAATTGCAGGGCCGTAACGATCCCGACCTCAACGCCGCCCCCTGGCGTTAAAACAGTCAGGACCAACCAGCTCTGGGCGATTCGTTGCATCCACTGCCCGGATGCAGCGAAGAGGTTGCCTACAAACCACAACCGGTAGTTGAAATAACCCAGAGACTGGAAGGTCCTTGACAAGCTTAGTTAAGCCTCCTGAAAGCGCTTAGCCGCCGATGGCGGATTGGATTGGTCCTAGAGCGAAGTAGATGAAAAACATAACGGAGACAACCCACATCAGAGGGTGGATCTTCTTCCAGTTACCCTTCGCTACCTGAATCACAGTGTAGAACACGAAGCCCGCACCGATCCCAGCAGTGATCGAGTAGGCGAACGGCATGAGTGCGATTGTGAGGAAAGCCGGGATCGCGAGCTCGACATTCTTCCAATCGATTTCGGTCACCTGCGTCATCATCAGGAAACCCACAAACACCAGTGCCGTGGATGCCGCTTCAGCGGGGACCAATGTGACCAGTGGGGAAAAGATGATGGCAATCAGGAAAAACAGGCCGGTGAAGACGGACGACAGGCCGGTACGTGCCCCGTCGCCGACGCCCGCAGTGGATTCGACGTACGCGGTGTTCGAGGAAACACCGCCGAGGCCACCTGCGATCGCACCCAGGGAGTCAACGATCAGGATCTTCCCCGAGTCGTGGGGAGCCCCGTCCTCGTCCAGCAAGTCACCCTCTGCGCCTACTGCGACCATGGTGCCCATGGTGTCGAAGAAGTCAGCGAGCATCAGGGAGAAGATGAGTAGCAGGACGGGAAGCCAACCGAGTTTCGTAAAGGCACCAAAGAAGTCGATTGCGCCAAGTGTTGCGAACGACGGTGCTTGCATCACGGACCCCGAGAACTCTGGGATGGAAGAAGCCCAGCCTTCGGGGGTCTCCTCTGTCAGCGGTGGGAGCTTTGCGATCATCTGAGTGATGAACGCGGCGACGGTTGCGACCAAGATGCCGATCAGCATCGCACCTTTGACGCCCCTTGCGTGAAGCACGACGATCAGGACCAGCCCGATCAGGAAGACCAGTGAAGGCCACCCAACCAGGGAACCGCCGACCCCGAGTTCAACGGGCGTGCCGTCTGCCGGACGGACGATTCCAGCGTTCACTAGCCCAACGAAAGCGATGAATAGTCCGATGCCAACGGAGATCGCACTGCGTAGCTGCTTCGGTACGGCCTTGAAGACAGCCTGGCGGAAGCCAGTAAGCACCAGGATTAGGATAAGGACGCCTTCCCAGAAGACGATGCCCATGGCTTCCTGGTACGTGAGCCCCAGTCCCAGGCCAAGGCTAAAGGCGACGATGGCGTTCAGCCCCATGCCAGCGGCCATGGCGAGTGGGAAGTTTGCGAACACGCCCATCAGGATCGTCAGGATCCCGGCGATAAGGGCTGTGCCGGCCGCTATAGCGGCTTCGCTGATGCCCGAATCCCCAACGTTTTGGATCAGGATCGCCGGGTTCAGGATCAGGATGTAGGCCATTGTGATGAACGTGACAAGCCCGCCACGAAGCTCTTGACCCACGGATGAGTGTCGCTCAGTCAGCTTGAAAAAGCGGTCTAAGCCACTCTGTTTTGAAGAGGATGGTTGATTAGCTACTGCATTTTTCTGGGTACTCACCCCAGTAGTTTGGCGCAAGGCCGGTCACTTCGTTTGCAGGACCGCCATTCGGGCGCGCAAAGCTCTTCTGGTAAAATAGACTGCCAAGTCCCGGGATTGACTATCCTTCCCCGGGCTCCCCCACAGGCTCCAGTTCCGGCTTCTCTTCTTCGGGTACTGAACCTTCCTCAGGTTCCTGGTCAGAGTCTGGCACTTCTAAGACAACCTGTTCCATCGAGAGGTCGTCGACCCTGGGCGGAACTACAGGCCACTGGGCCCGGCGCTTTGGTTGATCCGTCTCACTGTGCGCGCCGCAACCGTGATCGAAAGCAACAACGCGTCCGTCATCAGGGGACCACTCGTTTGCGCAAACACCGAACAGCGCGCCAAGCGAGCCTGAAAGCTTCACTAAGAACCCGCAACTCGCGCACATCTCTGAGGCTCGCAGGCCCCGCGTCGGCCCCACCGGCGAGTCGTACCAGCGCGCTGCCGCCAGGTCCAAGCCCTCCTGAGACAGAACGCGCTTCCTCCCCAACCCCATTTCTTCGAATGCCAGCGTGTCCGCGTCTTCCTCAGTCTGTTCGAAACCTGAGCGCAGACGAGGATCATTGGCCTCATACGGCAACACGTCGGTCCGTGAGACGTCAGATGGTTCAAGGCGCTCGCTCCACGGAACCCATTCGGGAGCTAGAAGAGCGGTGCTGCCCGGGATCAGGTCAACTTCACAAACCGTGACCTTCTTCTGACGAGGAGCACGGGCAAGCGAGACCTCCCAGACCCATCCCGGGTACCCGGGATTCAGGGATTCAAACCTGTGCAGAGCTAGGCGCTCACCGATCATGATTGCGCCAAGGTGTTCCCCGACTGCGGCTTGGCCGCCGACCTTCGTGGCCCACACGCGGCTCTTATCGACAGCGTCAAGCAAAATCTGGTCGCGTCTTGGAGCCCTCGGGGCTGAAAGCGCACGCTTCGCGGCCCCCTGGCCGTCGTCGTTAGGCTCCGAAGTCATCTGCCACCGCCCGTAGAACCTTTGCTAACGCTTTTGCATGATCGGGGTAGTGTCCCCTGCGGAGCGAATCTGATGACCGATCCAGCAACTTGATCAAGTCCTCTACGACCGGGACCATGTCTTCTGGTTTCCGGCGTTTCACTCGCTTCAGTGTTGGCGCGTCGACGAACTGGACGGAGATCGCCTGCGGGCCTCGGCGTCCCTCGGCTACTCCGTACTCGACGCGAGTGCCGGGACGCGGGTTCGGGACGTTTGGGGGAAGAACCGAAGCGTGTAGGTACACGCGGGCCCCATCTTCACCGTTGATGAATCCAAACCCCTTATCGGGGTCGAAGAACTTGATCCTGCCGGAGGGCATGTCTGTCACCTTTTCCAATGGCGCCACGGTCGCGGCGGACTCTGGCCTCCCATATTTGGTTCGGGACACCAACCGTACTCTTAATGATAGGCGCTCAGAGTGCTGGCGCACAGGGAAGCAAGTCTTACTCCGGGCTTCCACATCCCCCGCACCTATAATGTAGTGGCGGTGAGGCGCGCCACAGGCAGGTACATGACCAGAGGGGGCGGCGTGGTTTCCAAAAGAACGACAGCGCTAAGTTGTTGGTTTGTCACGTTCTTGGCAGCGTTGGCGGCATCACTTCTGGCTGTCCCCACCGCAGCAGGTGCACCCCTTCCTGCGACTGCTCCCACACCCCCGGGGGACGTGGTTACAGATCCAACGGGGTTTTTCGATGCCTCGCAAGTCCAGCAGCTTCGACAGGCCGCCTCCTCCGCACGTGAAAAGGGCTTAGAGACCTACTTCGTGGTTGTTCCGGACTTCTCGGGTGAGGAAGCTCCGGACTGGTGCATTGACTCTGCTGACATTGCAAGCCTGCCGACCACAGCCATCATCTACGTGCTTGCCTACGAAGACCGGGACAGCGGCTGGTGCACGAATCTACCTGAGCACTCTTCGCTGATAAGCGATGACCAGATCGACGACGCATGGGCTGACTCCCTCGACTTTCTGCGCGATTCCGACCCCTTGGAACCGCAGGCCGCGGCAAATGCGGGTGTCTACTTTGCGAAGCAGCTCGCTACATCGGCTAGCACTGGCTCAAGCGGATCTCCGGGGGCAGTCGCCCCCGCCACCAGCGGATCTGACCGGGGTTCCCTGGTCCCTTTCTTGGTCCTGATGGCTCTACTGATTGGGGTCCTGGTTTTCTTCCTACTCAAGTCTTCGAAGAAGAAAAAGAAAGCTCCGGGCGCAGTCACGCACAAGAACGCCGATCAGCTGGTCTCTGCCGCCCAACAGCAGCTGCTGGCGTCGGATGAGCTGGTGCGTAGCGCCGAAGATGAAGTCCAGTTTGCAAGAGCCCAGTTTGGGCCCGCCCGGACCGACCAGTTCGCTAATGCCGTCGCAACCGCCAGGAACGGGCTGACTGACGCGTTCACTCTGCTTCCCCAGCTAGATGGCGCATCGAACGCAACGAAAGTGAAGATTGCAGAGCAAATAACAGGGATTCTTTCAACCGTGATGCCCCCGGTGAAGGCGGCAGAAGAGAAGCTCAAGGCCGACCGTGAACGCGAGGTAGGGGCTGAGACCAGGCTCCAGGACCTGCGTGAGCGCATCGCAGAAGCACGACGGTCTGTCCCTTCAGAACAGAAACGCCTGTCCGACCTAGCTTTGCGGTTCACCCCGACCCAGCTTGCTTCCGTTCAAGACAAACCCCAGATGGCTACGAAGCTGCTGGACTCGGCCAGTGATCATTTGGATCAGGCTAAAGCCCAGCTGGCGACCGACAGGGCTGGTGCCGTTGAAAGCATTGACGCTGCGTCTTCGCAGCTGGCGTTGGCGCTGGGTGCTCTTGAGGCAGTTCGTACAGCCGAGGGGCAGATTGGGGATTCGAACCGGGTCCTAGCCGCAGCGATAGCATCGATTTCTTCAGATCTCGACGACGTCTCTCGCCTAGCGTCAAACCAATCCTCTTTCCGGGCCCTAACGACGGACGCTCAGAACGCGATTGCGGAGGGCCAGGCGGCAAGGGACGGAAATGGTGACCCCCTAAGCGCACTTGCACACTTGAGAAGCGCTGAGGACGCGCTGGACCAGGCGTTAGCACCATTACGCGGCGCTAACGAGCAGAAGCGCCGACTGAGTGATCAGGCAGCTGAACGGATAGCGGCGGCAGAAGCCCTAGTGGGGCAGGCACAAGTCCAGGCCAGAGCTGCTGGCGGCAGGCTCAACCTGCAGGTCAGGACTGCCCTATCGAACGCAACAGCGAAGCTGGCTAGTGCCAAGGCTTCTCTCCAGTCGGACCCGGCCGCATCGGTCGCGGCAGCAGCAGCGGCCGAGAGCCAAGCGAACGTAGCCTTGTCACAAATGACCTCCATGCCCGTCTACTCCGCGCAGCCAAGGCGTTCTTCGAGCAACTCAATGCTTTGGGGGATGGCTTTGGGGTCGATCATGAGCAGTGGCCGGGGTCGACCAGCCCCACCTAGGGCTTCGTATCAGCAAAGCGGGTTCGGACGCCCCGCCGCACCCCCACCTCCCAGGAGCTCCCGTGGCTTCCCCAGCTCCGGTGGTTCACGTAGCTCTGGCAGCTCCCGCAGCTCTGGAGGTTTCCGCGGAGGCGGCGGCTCCCGGGGGTCAAGCGGCTTCCGCGGGGGCGGAGGAGGCTTCCGCGGGGGCGGTGGCGGCGGCTTTAGCGGAGGCTCCCGGGGCTCCAGCGACCGTTCAGGCAAGTTTTAGGCAACACAGATGACAGAAATCAGCCGGTGAGGCTCTGGTCTCACCCCAAAATGAGAAGGAACCGCCAAATGGCACAGAAACAGGGAATCTTCGGACGAATCGCTCAGCTCACAAAAGCAAACATCAACTCTCTAATCGACAAGGCTGAAGATCCGGGCAAGATGATCGACCAGCTGATCCGCGACTACACGAACGAGATTGCGGAGGCGGAAACCGCGATAGCGCAAACCATCGGAAACCTGCGCCTTGCCGAGAGAGACCACAAGGCCGACGTCGACGCTGCCGCAGAGTGGGGGAACAAGGCTCTAGCCGCCTCCAACAAGGCCGACGAAATGCGCCTGGCCGGCAACAACGCGGAAGCTGAACGTTGGGATGGCCTCGCGAAGGTCGCCATCGGGAAGCAGATCTCGTTTGAGCAACAGGCGACAGCGGCTGAACCAATGATCGCTGCGCAAACCGAAACGGTTGAAAAACTGAAGGTCGGCCTGGCCCAGATGAAAGAGAAACTGGCTGAGCTGAAGACCCGCCGAGACCAGCTGGTTGCCCGTCAAAAGACGGCAGAGGCACAGGCCAGGGTGAACGACGCGATCGGCAGCATTAACGTCTTGGACCCCACATCGGAGCTTGCGCGGTTTGAGGACAAGGTCCGCCGTGCCGAAGCCATGGCCGAAGGGCGGACAGAACTTGCGGCATCCTCGCTGGAAAGCCAGTTCGCCGAACTCGAAACTGATGCCTCTCAGCTCGAAGTGGAAGCACGTCTGGCTGCACTGAAGAACAAGCAGTAGAACCGCAGACAACCAATCCGAATACCAAAGGGGCCGGTAGCTCACGCCACCGGCCCCTTCACT
>CAYFRO010000017.1:5766-29455 GCA_964345565.1 uncultured Actinomyces sp. | reverse complement strand
TTTCTGGCGTAGTCGTTGGCGTTGCTGTTGCTGTGCTGTCGCCTGCTTGCCGCTTCGAGTCTTTAGTCTTCGGGTCTCTGAGTTTGGGGAGGGCGACAAGGAAGGCGGCTTCAGTGGGGTCGCCTTGGATCTCCCAGGTGTTCCCGACTTGGTCGAGCTGTGCGTTGTTGGCAAGGGCTCCGGCGGTGAGGACTAGTTGAGCTTCTTGCAGGGCGGTTTCCTCTGCTTCGCTGCTGCTCCTGTTGCTGTTGCTGTTGCTGTTGCCGTGGTTGTTCGCGTTGACCGTTGCTTTGCCGGTGGGGTCGTAGCCGGTGCCGGACAGTTCCGTGGTGCCACTGGCGGTGACGACTTCGCGGAGGGTCATCTCATTCTTCGTGAGGGTCCCGGTTTTGTCGGAACAGATGACGGAGACAGATCCCAGGGTTTCAACGGAGTCAAGGTTCTTCATGACTGCGTTGCGTTTCGCCATTGCCTGAACGCCGATGGCAAGGACAAGGGACAAGATGGCTGGCAGACCCTCGGGGACTGCGGCGACTGCGAGGGAGACGCCCATCAGCAGGATGTCGACGGCCTCGTCGGGGGAGTGCACGCCATTCACCAGGGCCACTACAGCCATGACGACGATGGCGATCAGGATGACTGCGATTCCAAGTGATTTGGAGATCTTGGCGATCTGGGTCTGTAGGGGAGAAGGGGCTCGCTGTGTTTCGTCGAGCAGGGTGGCGATCCGGCCAACCTCGGTGTCCATGCCGGTGGCGGTTACTACTGCTCGACCGACCCCACGCGTTACAGCCGTCCCCTTGTAGACCATGTCGGTGCGGTCCCCGAGCGGTGCTGGAGCCTTCAGGGTTTCTGGGTCTTTGGAGACGGCATCGGACTCGCCGGTAAGAGAAGACTCTTGGACGTGAAGTGCTGAGGCGGAGATAATCCGGGCGTCGGCGGCGACGGTGTCGCCCTCGGACAAAACCAGAATGTCCCCGGGAACCACGTCTGCTGCGGTGACGTCTGTTAGGCGCCCATCGCGAAGGACAGTGGCGTGAGAAGCAGTCATGGTCGCAAGGGCCGCCACGGCGTCGGCGGCCTTGTTTTCTTGGACGAAGCCTAAGACGGCGTTTGCAAGAACGATCACCAGGATGACGATGCCGTCGATAGGGACTCCGTGAGCTCCTTCAAGGATCCAGGCGAGCACTGAGATCGCGATTGCGACAAGCAATAGGTAGACCAAGGGGTCTGCGAACTGTTGCAGTAGCCTCCGCCAGGCAGGTTGACCTTCGGTGGCGCGGAGTTGATTCGGCCCGTACTCTTCCAGGCGCTGGGTTGCCGCTTTAAAGCTCAAGCCTGTGTCCGGAGTCACTTGGAAGTCTTTTGTGACTTCGTTTGCTGGAAGCAGGGAGAAGTCAGTTGTCGGGGCTGCTTGGTCTATTTGTGTGTTCACTGCTGGCCTCAGTCCACCAAGCTGTCGGTTCCTGGTGTTGTCACTTTACGGTGTGGCACTGAGACCTTCTAGCCCCTGCCCAAGGGGCTGTGAAGCCATAGGGGAGGGCCGTGGTGGAACGCAGCCGAGGAACTTCGCTCTCCAAGCGCCGCAAGCTGAGCGACGGCCGGACGATGGACCGAGAGCCGTTGCTTCGGTCCGGGACTCTTGAGCCTGCCTGGGGCGCGTGGCGCTGGGCTCTAAAATGACCGGTTGTGATCTGGTGCGGCACAGCCTTATCGCCATGCTCCCAAGACGTATCCCTGCCGTTAGAGATCAGCGAGCGAACTGTTAGGCGCCAACTTAGTAGGCTTTTGTGTGTGTAGCACTTAGGACCCCAACTCCACTGTCTCAGCCGCGCGATAGACCAGCGTGGGACGGCTTAGAGGTCTGGCTCCTGGAGTCCGATGAGGTCCGTCTCTTGAAGCCCGCTCATGAACAACAAACACTCGTGAACGTACTTCGCGAATTCGGGGCACCCTGCGTCCACCAGAGCGTCCGCGAGTTTCTTTTGCTTTCCATCCTTGTTGGCCGCTCCGCGTCTACGCCAGTAATGAAGTTGTGTGTCCATAACTTCACGCACCGCGTCAGGTTCGTTCTCGTAGATAAGACAGAAGAACTCATCGGGGGTGTACAGGTCGTATGGAAGGCTATCTGGGTCCCCGAAATCTTTCACGTTGTCTGTTAGGAGAATGTCGGCCTTGAGGTCTGAAGCGGCGTTGTGTACGTGAGAGTCATCAACATCAACGACGGGTGCGGTCTGGCCCTTCCAATCGCTGGTGATCTCGTTGAAGTTGGTTCGAAAAAGCTCCTCTCGGTGAGCACGCATCGCACCGCCTTTTTCAGGGTGCCTCCTCCGCCAAACACGATGGGCTTCATCCAGCACGTCATCGGTAGTGACGAGATGAAACGTCTCGGGCAGTTGTCGGCGAAGGAGGAACAACCAGTCGTACAGGGTCTTGCTGCCCAGCACGTTGGAGTCTACGAAAACACGGTGCATGACAACATCCTAACGGTGTGCTGTTATCTGCGTGACGGTTGGATCCGGTCAGTCCTCAATGCCGTGTTCGAGCTCCAGCTCAAGCAGTTCGTCGAGTGCTTCGGAACGCTGTTCCTCACGCTTGTCTCGGAAGGCAGCGACGTCCGTGAAACGGAACCGGTGGTGGCTGCCAACCCTGTGGCTAGGAATACGTCCGTCTTTAACCATTTTCATCAGGGTGGGTCTGGAGATTCCCAGCATCTGGGATGCAGTCGTCGTGGTCAGCTCGTCAGGGGTCGACTGAATGCGTAGACCGCCCTGCGTCACGCCACGCAAAACGTGAGTCATCAGTTCAGTCAGGCCATCCGGCAGATGGATCTTTGATCCGTCGCTAAGTTCGAACACCGCGCCGATGATGTGGCGGTCGTGTACTTCTTTGGTCACTTCGGTTGCTTCTTCACGCGTCTGGACGTCTATGTTCTTGGTTAACAGTTGCGTTGCCATGGCGAGACTTCTTTCCGGTACGGTCGTTACACCAACTCTAAGGGCTTGCAGTTATAAGTGCAAGGCCCGAGGGTCGGGTCCCAGACTAAGAGCTTGAAACCCGTTCCATGCCACGACGCTTCACGGAATCACCACCAGGGAGGCCTTGGGGGCTGATGAACGGCGGTGGCGAGGAGAGTCGGTAGCCTCTCAGCAGGACGCTTGTTCGGTGCGTGCAAGGTAGGGCGGACTGTGGAGGGAGTCTTTAGTCGGGCCAGCTGGCGGGGACTAGCGAGCTAGTTGCGAAGCGCGAAATAGCTCAAAGTGCTGATCAAGGTTGTCTCTGTCTGGACGATCAGCTCTGCGGGACGGGAGGACGATCCTCTTCCCATCCATTTCCTGAAACGCGTACTCCCAGACACCGGGCGCTATCTCTTTGTCCTCGTAGGGGCCGTTGGGTTTGCTGACCACGGACAGTGTGGTGCTGAGGGAACGTGGGTTCCGAATGCCCTTGCTCTGGTCGATCAGAGGTAGTCTTTCGCCGTCAATTTCGTATTTCAGTAGCTGCTCACGTGAGACTGTGCCGTCGGTGCGACGGGTCATCTCATCGAGGTCGGCAAAAATCCTCTTACGCAGCCTCTTCTCGAGTTCCGGGTCCATAGGTGCAGCGTAACTATGAGCGGCCACTTGACGGTCTTGGTTAGGAGCGTTTCTCAAATGAAGGTGTTCCCTGCGGAGAGAAACCCACGTTCAAGAGACGCCCTTGGCAGTGCACGAGAAAAGGGGAGGGCCAGGTTAGATAAAGTCCCCAGAGCCGGGAGGCCAAGGCCCCTCACCTTCACAGTGCTCAAAGACAGTTGGCGGTCGAAGAGAATCAGCGAGTGGGTCTCTGGCTGAGACAATAAGGAAGCGTTTAGGGCTCGGGCCTCGGTCAGAGCTTTGGCGTTGGTTTGAGTTTCAACTCGAAAGGGGTAGGCAATGTTAGATGAAAAGGCAGCTTTGCGGGGTGCGCAGAAAGCAACCGGGAGCAGCGATGTTGAGGATGTGGCGATTGCTTTTCCGGTGGGAACCACAAGGGCTCAAGCTGAAGGGGAGCTTGGTGGGGAAGCTGTCGGGGGTGCGGTTGGCGCCGTCGCTTCGCTGAGCGCCAGATCGGTGGCTGGTGGGGCTGCTGGCGGCGGGGGACTGGGGATGCTGCTAGCCCAACGCCGACTGGAGAAGACTGAGCCTGCCGCCTCCATCGTGTTGGCACTTACCAAGGACAGTCTCTATCTGCTGGGGCGGCACAAGTTGGGCGCGTTGGCCTCGTTCAAAGACCTTGAGATCATCCATAAGATTCCCCGGGACCAGGTGCAAGCTGAGCTGACCCCAGCCGGCTTCACCAGTCACTTAGAGATCGTGGATGAGGAAGACGGCACCCAGTACCTGTATGAGGTGAAGCCGCTGGGCAGCGGGGTCAAGAAACTACTTGCCGACCTGGAGCAGCAACGCGCCTAACGCTTCTGGGTTGAGGGCTTGTGGGTTGAGGGCTTCAGTCGTTGCGGCGCGCCGTCTGTCCAAGGACAGTGTTCAGGACGGGGCGGCAAGCCTCGGCGGCCAAGAGTGAGAGTGCGATACCAACGGCGATCACGGCTGCCAGCAGTCCCGGTCCGGCGGGTTCAACGACCCCAAGGAACGGGGAACCCATAAGGAAACCCAACGCCACCGACACGCCAAGGGTGACTATCAGCGGTAGCAGGACCTGCTTGCGGCGCGTCTTTGAGAACACGGAGCGCGGCACGCCAATGCGGTCCAGGGTTCGGGCCTCTTCCGCATTGTCGATGATGTTCGAGGACTGGGAGATCAGGGTAGAGACCGCCCCGACCACCAGCGAAATCCCTAAGGTGACAAGGACGCCCGTGCGCAGGTCGGTAAGTAGTGTCCTTGTCGGGATGTCACCTTCAAGAAGCAGGCCCTTTGAGGGCATCATCGCGGTGAAAGCACCGATGAAACCGACCAGGGCCAGCGCTGACACGTTGCGCCACGCTGCTTTCGGTTCATCGATGATTCGGCGGGCGGCAAGCAGGGACGACACCGAGCTTGTCTTAACGCGGGTCTTCGCAGCGACCTGCAGAAGCCAGGGTCCAGTCAGGTTGATGACAAGCATCAAGACCGCGACCATCACCGCGACAACAAGGATGCCCATGGTGATGGTGCGAGCGATCTCGCCCAGGCTGGAAGTGACCGCGACTGCGACAACCAGTGCGACACCAAAGATCACCGCACGCCAAACCTTCAGGGAAGGTGGGGTCTGACGGGCCGCGACACCCAGCGGAGAGATGCGGACACGGCGCAGTCCAAGGATCGTTGACAACACTGCCAGGATCAGCATGACGCCCCAGACCGCAAGCCACAGCCACCAGGGGCCGCGCATCAGCGTCGGGTCGATGTGAACCGTCTGGAACTTAACCAGGCTCCAAAGGGGAAGCGAAGCCAACCAAAGCAGTGTCCCAAGAACCATTCCGACCAGTGCCAGAACCACGGTCTCTAACACTGACATTGCAACGACCTGGGAACCCGTCATGCCAAGCAGGCGAAGGGAGGCAAGGCGACTGGCTCGTCCTCTGGCCCCAAGCCTGGCCGCTGCACCACCCAAAGACAGGATTGGGACGACCACCATCGCGCAGGCGATCGCGGCTAGGACCACGTAGATGCGAGTGAAGTCCGGCCCGGCAAGGTCGGCAAGGTCACCGAAGTTTTCCACCAACCCGGGGTTTCCGTGTTGCTCCCAGTACACGAACATTGAGGTGCCGCCCGCGACGGTCAGGGCAAGCGTGGTTGCGACGGTGAAAGCGAGCACTGCAAAAAGGTCAAGGAGCGCGCCCCCGTCACGATCCTTCAAACGTGCGAGCGCAAGCCGTGGCGCTAAGACTAGAGCGCTCCTCATAGGTTTGCCCCAGGGTTTTGTTGCGGCGCTTGGTTGGGTGTTCCTGTCCCGTCGGGTTGGGCCCATCCCCCGGCTTGTTCGATGCGGGTGAGACGGTCGGAACGCACTTGCGCGTCCTGGATCTCAACAACCCTGTCGCACCAGGCGGCAACCTTCGGGTCGTGGGTCACCAAAAGCAAGCTGGCGCCAGCGGCCTTAGTGGCGGCGGTCAGGATCTGCATGACTTCGCTGCCCGTCCTCTGATCAAGGGCGCCTGTCGGCTCGTCAGCGAAAACTACGGAAGGTGCGTGAACTAGTGCGCGGGCGATTGCGACGCGTTGGGCTTGACCTCCTGACATTTCGCCGGGGCGGCGCCCACCCAAATCTGCAAGCCCCAGGCGATGAAGCCACATGTCAGCTGTTGCGAGAGCTTGGTCGCGCGATACGCCGTTTAGTAACAGGGGGAGGGCAACGTTCTCACGTGCTGGGAGCTCAGGGAGCAGTTGGCCGTCTTGGAAGACGAAACCGAACTGTTTCCGGCGCAGTTCCGAGCGCTTGGCGTCAGACATTTGCGTCACCTGTTGGGATCCCAACTGAACCTGCCCAGCATCCGGTTTCAAAATCCCGGCTAGGACGTTCAGCAGGGTGGACTTGCCCGACCCTGAAGGGCCCATTATTGCCACGCTCTGGCCCTTCGGCACCTGCAGGGACACTCCGGCCAAGGCAGGGGTGGTGCCGTAGTTCTTTACCAGTCCCATCCCACTGAGGTCCCCGGGTCCCAGGGGCGTGACAGCGGGGGTAGACGGAGTCTGGGGGAACAAGTTTTCGCTCATGACTCCATTTCAGTCCAACAACATCTTCTGCGCCACCGTCCGCACCGTCCGTTCAGAGTGGGATTCGACGCATGCCAGTGGGGATAGCTTGGGGAAGGAGCACCTGGTCCGCCCCCCGCTACCCAGGGGTGAGGGGCGTGAGCCGCAGGCTACCCTGAGATGTCAATGAAGGGAGCACGCAGTGGGTCTACTTTGGTTCATTGTTGCAGTAGTGTTTTTCGTCTTGTGGTTGTCTAAGACCACCTCGAAATCAGGTGCGTCAAGGGCTGAGCAGGAAGCCTACAATCAAGGGTTTTTGCAAGGGTGGGCGGCGCTCTCCCACAGGCTCGAGCGGGACGCGAAGGACGGCGTCATCCTCCACTCCGACCTGACCAAGCAGATGAACGTGCCTGCGGTCCTCAGCGCGCAGGCGGGCGGGATGCTCCCCTCGACTCCGCCTGTGGCTACGCCTCCGCCTGTGGCTACGCCTCAGTCTGTGGCATTCCCATCAGCGGTCCCTGCGGGTCCCGCCACGAACGCAGGTTTCCCCTACGCGTCGCCGGGTGCGGGTGTGCCAGCTAACCCGTACGCGTCAGCTAGCCCCTATGCCCCGCTTGGGCCGTCGGCGGCGCCGAGTCTGGATGCTTTGCCTGGTCCGGGCGCCACACCTGGTGCGTATGCGTGGGCTGGTGCTGGGGTTGCGTCCGTTCCCGACACGCCTCGCACCGGGTTCGCACCAAGTGGGCCGCAAACGTACGGGTATCAGGGGCAGACCCAAACCCCGGAGGAACGTAAAGAACGCACAACGCTTCGGAACCTCAACATATTGCTGTACGTCGCCAGCTTCCTGCTGGTCGCGGCCGCAGCGGCATTCATCGCAAGCAACACGCCGGCTAACGTGCGGGTGACGTTGCTCTGGGTTGCGGTGGCACTCTTCTACGGTGGGGGCCTGCTGCTCTACACGCAGAGCATGCGGCTTCGGCCCGCAGCACTGTCGTTCGTTGGCACGGGTCTTGCAGTGATCCCGTTTGCCGGGCTAGCTCTGAACCTACTGGCAGGGATCTCACCGGAATGGGCGTGGTTCATCACGTCCCTTATCGGAGTCGTTGCCTTCGCTGCTGCAACTGTTGTCTTGAACAACTCCGTCGTTGCCTACCTGACCATGGCCTTCACCATCTCCCTGGCCCCCGCCACCACCGAAGTCCTGAGACTACCGCTGGCGTGGGGTTTCGTGTCGGTCATGGTCGTCGCGCTGCTAGCGCACGTTGCGAGCACGGTCTGGCTTCGAGGCTCTTCCTCGAACGATATTGCCTTTGGGTCTGCCCCTTCAGGGCCTATTGTTTCTGGGCCTATTGCCTCTAGGCCTGCCCCTTCCAGGGCCGCTACGCTACTTGCCAAGTTTGCTGCGCCTTTGGACCAGGCAGGTAAGTTCCTGACGCCACTGACCCTGGTGGTCAGCCTGTTCGCGATGTCGGAACTATCCGTGGGAGCCTACGCTCTCATCTTCGGGCTGGCGGCCGCCCAATACGCGCTGTACTGGGTGGACAAGCGCACGGACACCAATGAAGCAGTCGCGCGAGGACGAGCTGTAGTCGCCGCGGCTCTACTGGTCTTCTACCTTGGCCCGGCACCGTCAATAGGGACCGGTCTCCTGATCGGTGCACTACTGGGCCTGAACGCCGTCTACTCTCTGATTCGGGTCCGCACAGGGGACAGGGACAGTTGCTCGCGCGAAGTAGTGTGGCTGGCCGGCACCCTGGCGTCGATACCTGTGAGCGCTGGGGTTTGGCCCAGTCCCGACCGCGCCGCTGGCTGCACTCTGACCCAATTCTTGGTCTTGACTATTGCCGTGGCAGCGGTGCTTCGCCTGCGCCAAGTGGCGTGGGCCTACGTTGCGCTGGTGGCCTCACTGATTCTCCCCGTGACCGGGGCGCTCTGGCTTGAGCAGGCAGAGTGGTTGCTGGATGCATTCCCGTGGCTGTTCTTGGCCGCCGCGTTCACCTCACTCTGGGCGGTGTTCTGGGCTGGCGCTGCGGGTCGCTCCAGGTCAGTGCGGATCATGTTTGAGGTCGCCTTCTGGGCGTACTTGGGGGCGGCAACAGTCGCGGCCGGGTTCAGCCTCATGAACCTCGCATTTGTGACAGAAGCTGTGCTTTCCCCCTGGGTGATCCTTTTTGCAGGTCTCGCTGCGGCGGCCGTCGTCACCTACTCTTACCTGCGCCAGGTCCCCTGGGTTGAGGTGCTTGGCGTCGGGTACCTAGGTGTCCTTTTCTTCCGACTGAGTGAGTTGCTCCCAGTGAGTGCGGCGTGGCATGGCGTGATCGCAGTGGTGGTGCTCTACGCGGTTCTCTTGGGTGCGGGGGCGGGGCACTCAAGTCGTCAGGAGACAGAACGGGCCAGCTGGGTGCTTGGGGCGGGGCAGCTGGTCGCGTTATTCTTTGCCTACGGCTTCACCGACCCGCAGACCCGCATCGCCAGTGTTGTGCTGCTACTGGCCTGCGCACTTGGCGGGGTCCTCCTCTACTCCTTCGCACAGCTGAGCCCATTCTTTTCTTGGCTCTACGGCTACTTCACGATCCCACTGCTCGCGCTAGCGGTCGGTGGGGCGACCCTGCTGTCCGAAGGGTGGGTTACCAGCGTCTTAGCTTTGGCAGCGCTCGCTTACTGGACTGCCGCCTATCGGCGCGGCCAGCCCTGGCTCAACGTTCTTGCAAACATGCTTGCACTCGCCACGTTCGAAGTCGGTGCGCTGTGGCTTCACATACCTGCGGTCTGGACAGGGGTCGTTGCTGGCCTTGCGGCAACCGCCGTCTTCGCTGCTTGGTACGCCTTCTGGGTAAGCCGCAAAAACACGCAGAACGTGTGGATCTCGGCCGCCTCTTTGTGGACGGCTCTGCTACTCGCTGCAGCCTGGGGCGTCGTGGGACCGAAACCCGTAATGCTCGCGTCCTGTGGCGCCCTGGTCCTGCTTGCGGCCGCGGTGGCCATCCAGGGGCGAGTCTCTGGCCATCCGGTGCTCTACGAGGTCGCTATCGGCGTGTATTCCCTAGGGGTCCAGGCCGCCATCGCCGTCGTTTGGCAACACGCACCCGTGATGCTGTACGGGAACCTGACAGCGCTGACACTGCTGGCTCTTGCCCTACTTCGCCGCCGAAGAGGAAAACACCCTGCGCCGTTCTACCGGGCAGCTGGAATCGCGTTCACGACAGGCGGCGCATTCAGTGCGCTCACCGAAGGAACCCTCTACCAGTTGCTGTTCCTGGCAGAACACCTTGCCGTGCTAGTGGTTGGCGCACTGAAGCGGTGGCAGGTGGTGCTCTGGTGGGGTCTTGTAGCCTCGGTGGCAGCCATCCTCTATTTCCTGAGGGGCTACTTCTACCTGTGGCTCGCATTCCTCGCGGTCGTCCTAATCGCGGTAGTTATCTGGCGGCTCGTTGCTATGGGCAAAGCTAAGTCGCAGGGTAGGGTCGAAAGCCATGAGACCCGGTGGCCCGGCCTGGGCTGACCGCCCTTCCTGTTGGGTTCAGGGGCACTTCCGCGACTAGGAGCGAACATGCGCAAGACTTTTGGGGTGGCGGTTCTGGCGGCCGCGGTCGCTTTGTCGGGGTGTTCGGGAAACTCGGAGACGGCCCAGTCATCACAGAGCGCCACGGAAGTGGTGGTGCAAGAAGACCACGGTTTGCGTGTGCCCCAGTCGGGTGTGGTAGAGGAACCGGAGTACTACCTGCCGGAGCCAGGGGAGATGAAGCTGTCTAACGAAGAGGCCTGGTCCCTGTACATGAACCTTGCTTGCGGGGTTGAGTGGAAGGCGGAAGCGCTAGATGAGGCCTCGGCGGGTGGGGACCCCGAACAGGTCCGCGTGGCGGCGGAGGCCTACCGGGATGCAATCGGCTGGGCTGATCAGATTCTTGACAGCGGCTTTTACGAATGGCCAGAACAGAGCCTGCCGGCTTTGGTGAAACTACGCAAAGTGTTGGAAGCGGGGAGCGAAGAAGCCTCGGGAGTGCTGGAAGCTGCTACGGCGGTGCGGCATGACCGGGGGTCAATGCCGACGCTTGAGATGCAAAGAGCGCTTGGCCTGAGCGACTTGGGGGCCCCGTCATGCACGGGTTACGGAGACACCCTGGCAGAACTTGCTGAGCAAATCACCGAACTGGGCCAACCAGACTCTGAGTGACAGGAGGCCCGCGTGAAGGCGGGGTTAGGACCAACCTCAGCGCAGCTTGCTGCACTGGTGCGAAGAGGCATCGAGTTCCCACCCGGCCTGGCGGCCCCTAGAAGCGCCCGCAGAAGCGCGCGCGAGGCAGCGATCCTGATCCTGTTCGGGGAAGCTTCCAGCGTGCCTTTGGTGGGTTTGCCGGGGCCTGGCTCTGGGGGCAGTCGGGGTCCCGGCAGGGGGCTTCCGCCAGATGGCTCCGACCTTTTGCTGCTGCGGCGCACAGACAACCTCTCGCATCACCCCGGACAGATCGCTTTCCCCGGGGGCGGGAAGGACCCATCCGACGCGGACGCGACAGCAGCCGCCCTGCGTGAAGCGCAAGAGGAAACCCGACTAGACCCGGCCAACGTCGCCGTTGCGGGCGAGCTGGGGCGCGTGTTCCTGCCCAACAGCAACAACCTGGTGACGCCCGTCCTTGGGACGTGGGAATCCAGACCCACCCTGGTTCCAGACGGGCTGGAAACCGCGGAAGTGTTTCGGGTTCCCACCCTGGAACTGCTGGACCCAGAAAACCGTAGGACGGTGGTGGTCCCAGCGCAAGAGTCAAGGGAGACGAGGCCCCGCTACCAGGGGCCCGGGTTCCAACTCGGCCCCCAGTTCGGCGGGTCACTGGTGTGGGGGTTTACGGCGATGGTCATGGACTCCCTGTTCGCCGAGCTTGGTTGGGAACGGGAGTGGGACAAGGAGCGGACGGTGGGTCTACAGCTCTAGCCCGCGCCGCTTTACCCGTCTGGCTTTGGCCGCTGCGATTCCGCGCGGATGTGGGGATTGTCCTGCGAAATAGGCGTGCTTAGGCTGGGAAACCCTGAAAGGATGGGACCTGTAAGCAACGTATGGCATTCGTGGCATATGTCGCCAGTTAGACCTTGGAGGCCCACTTGAGTTCCGCGCCCCAGCAGACGCAACGTTCACGCTACGTAGTCCCAATCGTGATTGTCGTCGTCACTGTTCTTCTAGTTGCCCTGGTTTGGTTCCTGCAGTCAGGAAAAAGCAACGATGCCGCTGAAGCAGCGCCGCAAAGCGAGGCGCAGGTAGAGACTCAAGACGAAGCGACGGACGAGCCCGCCCAAGCCCCGGCTACGGAAACCGATGAAGCTGACGGCCAAGACTTCACCCAGTTAGAAGGCCGCGACCCGGACGACCCAATGGCTGTGGGGCCAATCGACGCCCCCGTTGGAATGGTCGTCTTCACCGACTACCAGTGCATGTACTGCGGCAAGTGGAACCACGACACACTTCCCGCCTTGATGGAGTACGTCGACGCGGGGGAACTGCGCATCGAGTGGCGGGACACAAACAACTTCGGGATGGCCTCTGAGCAGGCGTCCAAGGCCGCTTACGCCGCGGCCCTGCAAGGCAAGTTCCTCGAATACAACGACGCACTGTTCCCAGACGGGGGCAAACGCTCCGAAAGCGAACTCAGCCCTGAAGCTCTGATTGAACTTGCCGGCGAGCTAGGACTGGATGTCGACCAGTTCACCGCCGACATGGAAGCGCAGAGCACTGAAGACTACGTGCTACAAGTTGCTGCCTTCGCCCACTCTGTCGGAGTCACCTCAACACCGACCTTCACCCTGGGTGGGACTCCGATAGTTGGCGCCCAGCCAACCGAAGTCTTTGTTGAGACGTTCCAAAAAGCGCTCGCGGCCAGCTAGGCCCAGGTTGAACGGCCGGCAGTGGATATTGGCTTCGTAACCGCCTTCATCGGCGGTGCCCTAACCATCTTGAGCCCGTGCGGGGCGCTACTGCTTCCCGCTTTCTTCGCATCGACCATCGGATCGGGTCCAAGGCTGCTACTTCACGGCGCCATCTTCTATGCCGGCCTGCTGGTTGTCCTGGTCCCGCTTGGCATCGGGATGGGGGCGCTGGGAAGCCTTTTCGCCACGCACAGAACCGTGGTGATCGCGGTTGCCTCGGCCATCATGATTATCTTTGGCCTGCTCCAAATCTTCGGTCTTGGATTCGACCCGTCGAAGCTGGTTCCAGGTAGCGACAAACTGCAATACAAGGCGGCCTCGTCCGCAGGGATCGTGAAGTCATTCCTGCTCGGCATGGCAAGCGGTGTCGCAGGCTTTTGCGCCGGACCGATCTTGGGTGCGGTTCTAACCCTTGCAGCCGCCCAGGGCAACATGCTGGGCTCCGGGATCCTGCTGGGCGTCTACGGCCTGGGAATGGTCGTGCCGCTACTGCTGATCGCAGCACTGTGGGAAAAAGGGGGCACAAGGTTCCGTTCAGCGCTACGCGGCAAGACGTTCAAGTTCCTGGGCAGAGAGTTCCACTCCACTTCAGTCATCGGCGGACTCATAATCGTTGCGGTCGGCATCCTGTTCTGGACCACGAATGGTCTTGTGAACATGCCGGAACTGATCCCGGCAGGGGCCTCGTCCTGGCTTCAGAGGCAGGCCAGCACCCTGGCGAGCGTCTGGGTCGACATGGCTGTCATCGTCGCGATTGGCGCTGTGATCCTGCTTGTCTGGATGCGCAAGACGTCACCCAAGAAGGCCGTGGGGAAGGCGGATAAGACCCAGGATTCTGCGGAGCCCCAGGGTTTGGCGGTGTCAGAGGGGCCGTCCCCGGCGGAAGGCTCGTCGGTTCCGCTTTCTGCCACCCTCGCCGACAAGGGCTCTAAGCTCAGCTCGGATTCCTTCAGGGTCGTGCAGGTTCCCCTAAAGATCCAGGAACCGGGACAGAAAAAGTCCTAACTGTCCCGGCCCCTGACTTCTAGTTTTCTTCGGCGCTGCTGCCCAGGATCTTCTGGTAGGACGGCAGGTCCAGGTGACCGTGGCCTGACACGCCAATGACGACAACCTCTTCTTCGTCACTGTCGCGAACCTCGTCAAACGCTGCGGCGAGCGCGTGGTTGGACTCGGGAGCAGGAACAATCCCTTCCGTGCGGGCAAGGAGAACACCGGCGTCGAACGCGTCCTGCTGCTCGACAGTGGTTGGCTCCACCAGACCCAGCTTGACAGTGTGTGAAAGGGCGGGGGACATGCCGTGGTAGCGCAGGCCACCCGCGTGGATCGGGTCCGGAACGAAGTCAGTGCCTAGCGTGTACATCTTCAGCAAGGGCGTCATTCCTGAGAAGTCGCCGTGGTCGTAGCGGTACTCACCTTCCGTGAGCGACGGGCACGCCACTGGTTCGGCAGCAATGACGCGCGTTTCGGCATCCCCGGAAAGCACGTCTTTCAGGAACGGGAAGGAAAGGCCCGCAAGGTTTGACCCGCCGCCGGCGCAGCCAACAACCAGGTCCGCCGTTCCTTCACCCAGGTCCTTCAGTTGCTGCTGGGCCTCTAGGCCAATGACCGTCTGGTGAAGAACGACATGGTTCAGAACCGATCCCAGGGCGTAACGCGCGTTCGGGTCAGCCAGCGCAACCTCAACCGCTTCTGAAACAGCCATGCCCAGGCTGCCGGGGGTGTCCGGTGTTTCCGCCAGGACGGCCCGGCCGGACTCGGTCAGGTCAGACGGGCTTGAATGGACTTTGCCGCCGTAAAGCTCCATCAGGTAGCGGCGGTACGGCTTCGACTGGTACGAGGCGGCGACCTGCCACACCTCAACGTCCAAACCAAACATGGCCCCACCCAGGGCAAGGGAAGAGCCCCACTGGCCCGCGCCCGTTTCGGTCGTCAACTTCGTGACGCCCTCTTTAGCGTTGTAGTACGCCTGGGGGACAGCGGAGTTGGGTTTGTGGGACCCTACGGGAGACGCACCCTCGTACTTCAAATAGATGTGCGCCTTGGTGTTGAGGGCTCGCTCAAGACGGTGAGCGCGGATCAGGGGTGTCTGCCGCCACGTCGAGTAGACCTCGCGGACCTCTTCGGGGATCTCGATGTACCGCTCGGTGGAAAGTTCCTGCTCGGCAAGAGCGCGCGGGAACAGCACCTGAAGGTCCTCGACCGTTACCGGTTCCTTGGTGGCGGGGTTCAGGTGAGGCGGGATGGGCTCGGGAAGATCTGCAGAGATGTTGTACCAAGCCTTGGGGACCTTCGGGAACCGATCGGCCTGTTCTGCTGCGTCAGCATGGGCCGCACTTGTCTGGGTTGAATCCTTCTTCGGGTCGCCCTGGTCACTCATTCACTTGCCTTTGCTAGTCGGATCGTCAAACTTGCTTTAGCCTTCCGGCGCCACAGAATCGTAACGCGGGCTGGCGCTACGCGCTCAAGGCGCCCGAAAAGGACGCGGGACTTTAAGATGGGAGAATGCAGAACTTTCTGGTGGCTACCCTGGCTCTTGCCTCCGGCCTGGGATTCTTGTCTGCCATGTTGGTGTGGCGGGAGAAGTCGCAACGCGTGCGCTTCTGGTGGGCGGTTGTGGGGGTGGGGTCCTTCGCGGCCACCTCCGCCGCGCTTGCGGGTCTGCTACTGCGAATGCCTAGGCGTTCCTGGGGCCTGATCTGGGCGGCTGTCGCCATCGTGGTTGTTGGCCTGGTGTTTTGGATCGTGCTACTGATCGGGAACTATGCGCGGGACCACGGTACGGACTCCCTTCGCACAAGGCTCAGGCTGGCTGGGCGGGTGTGCCTGCCGGGTTGGAGGGGCCTGGGGAGCAAGTGCTACCGCGAGGAGGACGTGCGGGAAGCCAGCAAAATCAACATGGTGATCAACATTGGGGCGGCCATCCTGGTGTTGCCAGGGATTGCGGGGGTCCTGATCGTTGCGATCCTGATGAACGTTCGCGACAGCGAAACCTCGGACTTCCTTTCTCACGCGGTCGGCTACTACACGTTGTTGCTTGCGACCAGCTGGACGGTGGCCTACCTGCTCACCATTTTGCTGGTCACGATCGTCCAGGTAGTGCGCGGAAACAAGTCCGAAATCACTTTGACCAAGGTTGCGGTGAGCTTGGGGACGTGGGCGGGTTTCGGGGCTGCCGGCGGCGTTTTCGTGGGGACGCTGATCCCCCTGGTTGTTGTGCCGCTCGCGAAGGGCGGTTTTCACGCGCTGGGAGTCTCACTGCTCGACTCCATCTCTCCCTCACTGTTGCTGGACATCTCAACCGCGGGGGCTGTCTTCGGCTTCCTGGTGGGTGAAGTGATCTCACTGGTCCAGATCTCTGGGGGAGAACAGAACCTTTACGTGAAGGCCGCGGCGCCCCCTGTCGTGTTCGCTGCGCTTACAACCGTCCTGGGCCTGGCGGGTCTGACCCCGGGGAAGCTGTCGGCCTCGCTGTCTGAGGAGTACAAGAAGACCGTCCTCTCCGCGGCTGACTTGAAGTCGACTGACCACTTCAAAACGGCGCTCAGCGAGGGGCTGGACACGCAGTCTGGGTGGGCTAACGCGGTTGCGGGGTTCGCAAAGGGAGGATGGAACGACATGGTCGACCACGACATCTTCTACCTGGCGACGTGGGTTGTGGCGCTACTGGTCGTTTTGTTCTCGCTGACCTTGGCGATCCGTGAGCGCGAGGAGGTCCTGCTGGGCGGGTTTAGGGATTCCGCTCCGGCGACTAAGGGGGGACTGGGGCTTGAACCAGTCGTTCCGGGGGAAGCTGAGGGCGAGGTGAAGGCGGAGGCGGCGGCCGAGGCGGCGGGGGAGTACGGGGTTACGGTGCCAGAGGAGCGCCCGGAGACGGGGAAGCGCCCCGTGGGATCCTCTAAGGCGTAAATAGACCCGGTTTGGCCGCGGGTTGTCGTTGAGAAACCTGTGTTTTCGGCCTTTATTTGGTCCTAACTCGCGGCCGAACCGGGTGTCCTAACTCGCGGCCGAACCGGAGTGGAGGCCCAGTCGGGGGTGGGGGTCGGCGCGAGCGCCGCGCGCTACTAGATCAGGTTCAGGGTTCGCAGTGCGTTTTGGACCCCGTGGTTATCGACACCCGTGGTGACCAGGTCTGCACGTTCCTTCAGCTCCGGCTCCGCGTTGTCCATCGCCACCGCCGTACCAACCACATCGAACATCTCAACATCGTTGAAACTGTCACCGATCCCGATTGCCCGCTCAGGATCCACGCCAAGGTGGTCCAGCACCAGCTCGATGGCCGCGCCCTTCGTGATCCCCTTTGGACCCAACTCACCAGTCGTCCCCAAGGAAGTCCTGATGCTTCCATCAACCACGTGGAAAAGATCACCCAGAGCCTCGCGGGCCTTTGTGACAGTCTCCGGGTCAGGACTGTTGAACACAGCTTTCGTCGCCGTCCTGCGATCCAACCCTGAAACTGGCGGGAAACTGCTAACCCACTTCAGGATCGCCAGATCCTCTTCCTTCGTTCCCTGGGCTGCTAGTGCCAACTCGAGGTCCCGCACGGAGTCCACAAAACCCTCGGAAATGTAGCTGGTTCCCGTTGTCTGAACCATGTAGTTGATGCCCTCTTGGTCGAAGTAGGTGAACAGGCGATCAGCCTCTTGCTCCGTCAGCGTGCGTTCAAAGAGTTCCTGGTCCCCAACCCAGACGGAGCCACCTCCGTTCGTAATCGCGCCGTCGAACCCGATGTCCATAACCTGCTGAGGAACGTTCTGCAGAGCGCGGCCGGTCGCCAGGAAAACTAAGTGACCTCGCTCGCGGGCCGCCCGAATGGCCAGCAAAGTCGTCTGATCCAGGACTTGTGAGTGGTCAAGTAGCGTGCCGTCGACGTCCACAAAAACCACTTTTGAATGAGGAGTTGCAGTGACGTTAGGGGGAAAGACAGTAGGGGGCATAAGGCGATTGTCTCGCGAGTCCGCGACCTTGGGCAAGGTTGCGCTCAGTGCCGCTGGTCCCACTACGCCTCTTTGTGGCCTGCGTCTGTATGGTAATCGTGTCTGTAAAATGGGCGGATAAGAAGTCGCGAGTGCGGCAGAAGCGGGGACAACCATGCGCGTCGGGGTACCGAAGGAAACCAAAAACAGCGAGTACAGGGTTGCATTGACGCCAGCCGGTGCAATGGAGCTGGTCGCAAACGGGCACCAGGTTTTCATTGAAGCATCAGCGGGGGAAGGCTCGTCAATCAGTGACGAGCAGTACCGCAAGGCGGGTGCAACCATCCTTGAGCGAGCTGAAGAGGTGTGGGAGGTTGCCGACCTCGTCTTGAAGGTCAAGGAACCCGTTCCGTCCGAATACCCGTTCCTGCGGCCAGGCCAGATCCTTTTCACCTACCTGCACCTAGCTGCTTCGAGGGGACTGACTGAAGCTCTGCTTTCATCGGGAGTAACCGCGGTCGCCTACGAAACCGTTCAGTTGCCGGACCGCTCGCTTCCACTGCTTGTTCCCATGTCTGAGGTTGCGGGCAGCCTGGCGCCTCAGCTCGGCAGCTACTTCCTCACGAAACCCCAAGGGGGACGCGGAATCCTGCTGGGCGGGGTGACCGCGACGCGGCGTGCCAAGACCGTCGTGATTGGCGGGGGAGCCGCCGGTGAGCAGGCCGCAAAGATCGCGCTTGGCTTAGGGAGCGATGTCATCATCATCGATATCTCTATCCCCCGGCTGAAACAACTTGAAAACATTCTTGGACGGCGAGTGGAGACCCGCACGTCCAACGTCATGAACATTACCGAGGCGGTCACGGAAGCCGACTTGGTCATCGGTTCGGTCCTGATCCCAGGCGCCCGGACACCCAAGCTGGTGACTGAGGAAATGGTCAAGAACATGAAGCCAGGGTCGGTGCTGGTTGATATCGCTATTGACCAGGGTGGGTGTTTTGAGCTGTCTAAGCCCACAACCCACGATGACCCCGTCTATCGGGTTCACGGAAGCCTCTACTATTCGGTCACAAACATGCCGGGGGCCGTCCCAGAAACCGCGACGTATGCGCTTACTAACGCAACGCTGCCCTACGTCGTGAAGCTTGCAAACCACGGCTGGGAAGAAGTTGCAAAACTTGACCCCGCTTTGGCAAAGGGACTAAACGTCTACCAGGGGGAACTGGCGCACCCGGGCGTCATCCAAGCCTTCCCGGACCTGGCTTAGGTTGGTGGCGGGGTCGGCGAAAACCGACCCCGTGTCCGGCTACTGCCAGGTGATCCCGCCGTCTGGCGAGCGAAGGACTGCGTCGCCAGCCCACAGCCACACGGCATCAGTGGAGCTGCCCGCAATGGCAGCCTCACCTGTGGCAGGCACGCAGACGCTAGATTCGATTGTCACACCGTTAGCAAGTCTGGAAACCTGGGTTCCGTCGCAACTGTCGAGGCCCGTCTGAGCTAGCAGGAACGTTTCTCCTGAAACCGTTATTGATTGGGCGCCGGGGAACACTTCGCTACGTGACCAGGTCATGCCAGAATCCCCTGTCACGGCAAGGGTCCCATCTTCGCAAAGCACCAGTGCAGCTCCGGCTGAGAGCGAGGTGAGCCTTGCTACTGGGCAGGGGGCCGCAACCGGTCCCACGTCGGGGGCGTTCACCGTTTCGGTGTTCTCGGCGTGAACGTACCAGGTGCTGAGTTCCCCGCCTTCCGCAATTTCCCAATAGTCCCCGAAACCGTAGGACTGGGAGACGACCGTCTGGTCGCAGTTGCTGTTCAGCTGGGCTACGGCCAGCACGTATCCGTCGGTGCGGGCCAAGATGCGAGAGATTCCAGAGAGACTCTCACCCGCGTTGACTGAGTTCCACGTGGCGCCGCCATCGCGGGTGACCTCCAGGTTCGCAGGCGTGGCGGGACAGGGGCCACTCTGAGCGCGGTATGCGGTCTGGTCGTCTGACGCGGCGATGATCCGCCCCAGGGGTGGAACCTGGTAGGGGGCCTGATCCTGGGGCTCCAGATCCTCTTCAGGTTCTTGCTCCGGTTCTGTAGCTGATTGGGGAGCCTCCACGTATCCTGGTGTGCTACCTGCTGCCTCGACAACAGGCCTGGTTGAACGCAGGGCAGCCAGCACCAAAACCACGGTGAGGACCGCCAGCAGGCTTACGCCCAGTGTTGTGAGCCAACGGCTCTTCGTACTAAAGTCGCGGGTAGCGCGCGCCACATGTCCTCCAAACGAAACGGTGTTACAGATAATAGTGCAGGAAGCGGAGCTCCCAATGGTCAGGGAAGCGTGATACCTACTGCATTCCCGCGGATGATCTCGGAGCCATTACGGTGTTAGGATCGTTTCGGCCTAATCCATAAACGTCAGGATCTCTAGTTGGAACTACAGGATTATCTGCGGATCTGGCGCAGAAACTGGGTTGCTATCGTTGTCGTCACATTGCTTGCGACAGGAGCAGCCGCAGTCTGGTCAATGACGCGTCCGCCCGTGTACCAGGCAAAGACCCAGCTCTACGTCTCAGTTCGCGTCGGTGAAGCGTCGCTCGGTGAGCTGCAACAGGGTGCAAGCTTCGCAAAGCAACTGGTTAAAAGCTACGTCGACATCGTGAACACCGCGATCGTCACGGACGGGGTCTCAGAGGCCTTGGGCGGCGACCCAACTCCGGCCCAACTGGCCGAAAAGTTGACGGCGACCAACCCGAGCGACACCGTGCTGATAGAGATTGCGGCGACCGACAGTGATCCGGAGCTCGCGGCAGAGATCGCGAACGTTACTGCTTCCCTGTTCTCTGACGTTGTCACAAACAGACTTGAGGCTCCGGCCGAGGGTTCCCCGACTCGCGTCCAGATCGACGTGGTCGAGCCCGCTACGGTTCCTTCCGCGCCAATCAGCCCCAACGTCTCCCGCAACGTGACTCTTGGCTTCCTTCTAGGACTAATGCTGGGACTCGGTCTTGCTGTCCTGCGGTCGGTCATGGACACGAAGATCCGCAACAGGAAGGAAATCGCGGCGATAACTAAGGACCCGGTTTTAGGGCGACTTATCTTCGACCAGGATTCGCACAATCGGCCCCTGATCGTCCACGACAATCCCCGCAGCCCGCGCTCCGAGGCCTATCGGACCCTGCGAACCAACCTGCAATTCCTGCGAGTTGAGGGGAACCCGCACAGCTTCGTCTTTACCTCGTCCGGTCCCTCTGAAGGTAAGACAACGACGGCAGCGAACCTAGCTGTGGCGCTCGCGGAGGCCGGCTCAACGGTTTGTGTCGTTGACGGGGACCTGCGGAAACCACGGATAGCAGAGGTCTTCGGTGTCGAGGGCGCCGTGGGCGTAACAGACATCCTGATTGGGCGGACAGACCTGGCGGACGCGTTGCAACGCTGGGGTAACCCAAACCTCTTCCTACTTCCCGCCGGCCACCGCCCCCCGAACCCTTCTGAACTCCTGGGTTCAGCCGAGATGGAGTCCTTGCTAAAGCGGTTGCAGGCTGACTTCGACTACGTGATAGTCGACGCGCCTCCGGTCCTGGCAGTAACCGATGCTGCCCTAATCGCGAAAAATGTTGGCGGAGCCCTGATGGTCGCGGCCGTTGGAATCGCCACCAAAGACGGTTTCGCGGACGCGCTTGAATCTATGCGCAAGGTTGACGCTCGGGTACTTGGAATCATCATGACGATGGTCCCACCAACCGGGGCCGACGGTTACGGGTACACAGCGTATGCCTACGGTGAGTTGCACCAGCAGCCCGCGACTCGGGCCAAGGAACCTAGTACTCGGGGCAAGTGGAAGCGGTTGACGGGCCAGGACCAGACTGAGGATTAGAGACTTGTTTCGCATTCTGACGGTCTGCACCGGGAACATTTGTCGTTCGCCGCTAGCCGAGTCCATCCTTCGGCTCGACTTGGACCCGGAAGTCTTTAGCGTCTCCTCTGCCGGAATCATGGCGGTAAAGGGCGGCCTGGTCCCTAAACCCCAGCTACGCATAGCTGAAACCGTGGGGGTCACCGACCTTGAGCAGCACCGTGCTCGCCAGATCACCACTGGGAAAATTGGGATCTCGGACTTGATCCTGGGCCTTTCCAGAGGCCACAGGAAACGGATAGCCAGGTTGGAACCCACGGCGCTCAGCAGGCTGTTCACGATGCGGGAGTTTGCGCACCTGGCCCAACACGTGACACCGGATGACATTGAGCAACAGCTAGAGGGAGCCGCCTCACCGCTGCACGCGGCGGTCGCCGCAGTGAACGCCAAGCGCGGAATGGTGCTTCCAGTCCTTTCCGGCACCGACCTTGACGTCGTGGACCCCTTCCGGCAGTCGCGCAGCGTTTACAAAGAGTCTCGCGATCAGCTGGTGCCTGCAACCGAGGTGACCGCGGCTTTTCTCCAGGGAGTCGTTGACATCTTCGGTGGGAAGGAACTTCTTCCCGAGCCGCGAACCCTTACCGAACCTGACATCGTTAGTCAGGGCATCCCGAGGGTCCCAGATTTCCCGAAACGTGCGGAACTGCGTCGCCAGGGGATGCTCAAATAGCTTGATCAGCGGGGTCCCCGGCCTCTGTTACTGTGGACCAGGTGAGATTTTCAGGCCCGGACCTGCCAAATAGTGAAGACCGGATGGCGAAAGTCCGCGAGGTCTGCTGTGCATCTTGCCGACGGCGCTGGCCAGTCCCGCACCGTGGTCCGACCCCGGAAGCGGGGGAAGCTACCCAAACTCTTTAGATGCGCTTTGAACGGAACAGTTCAGAAAAAAAGTCGACCCGTTTCAAGAGCCCTGGCGAGCCCGCTCCACCGGCTCGCCCCACCCCGCTAAAGGATCTTCTAGCCGCGAACGGCGTGCTCCACCCGGCATTGTTGCCGGGGATAGCTATCGACGATGACGCTGACGACAAGTTCAAGATCAACTGGTGGGTTTTCGGAAGCGCACTGCTGGTCATCGTGGGACTGGTCGGTTGGGGCCTAATAGATTCAGACGGGCTTGGGAGGGCAGCAAGCGCTGGAGTCACCTGGGTGTCCAAGTACTTCGGTTGGCTGTTTTCTGGTCTAACGGTGGCGGTTTTCGCGTTCATGCTTGTGGTGGGCTACGGAAAAAAGGGGCGCATCAAACTCGGAACGGACGACGAAAAACCTGAGTTTTCGACGGGCTCCTGGGTCGCGATGCTGTTTTCTGCGGGGATGGGAATTGGGCTCTTGTTCTTCGGGCCCTACGAGCCCCTCCAGTTTTTCCTGGACCTGCCGCCAGCGTTCGATGTTGCAGAGGGCAGTCAGAAAGCCGCGAATGCCGCAATTGCTCAGACGTTCTTGCACTGGGGTCCTTTGGCCTGGTCCTACTACGCATTGGTAGGGGGAGCCATCGCCTATTCTGCGTACCGCAGGGGGCGCATGCCGCTGATCTCAGCGATCTTTGCCCCGATCTTCGGTGAAAGGCTCGCCGTCCCCTTGGGGCGAATAATCGACATCTTCGCCATCCTGGTGACACTGTTCGGCACCGCGGTTTCACTTGGTTTGGGGGCGCTTCAGATCGCGCACGGAGCTGAGATTGTGACCGGCCTAGGCCCGTTCGGAAACTCGGTCATCGTCATGCTGATGGTGGTGCTTGCCGTCGCGTTCATCGCCTCGGCTGTGTCCGGGGTCAAACGCGGAATCAAGATGCTGTCCAACATAAACATGGTGCTGGCCACCGGACTTGGGCTCTTCGTCTTTATTGCTGGGCCGACATTGTTCATCTTGAACTACGTCCCCAGCGCGATAACAACTTTTGTTTCCTCTCTGGGACCCATGCTGGCAGTCTCAGGGTCCGCGGGCCCGGAGGCCGCGCAGTTCATGGAATCGTGGACCACGTACTACTGGGCCTGGTGGGTTTCTTGGACACCGTTCGTGGGCATGTTCATCGCCAAAATCTCGCGTGGCCGCACACTGAGGGAGTTTGTGACGGTTGTAATCGTCATACCCTCGATCGTCTGCCTTCTGTGGTTTTCCACGATGGGCGGAACGGCGATCTACATGGAGGCACAGGGGGCGGGCATCAGCTCGGTTGAGACAAGTCAGGAGTACCTGTTCAAAGTCCTCGACAACCTCCCCTTCACGACCCTGATTTCGCTCGTCGCAATGTTGTCCCTGGTCATCTTCTTTGTTACCTCGGCCGACTCCGCCAGTCTGGTCATGTCGAC
>CAYFRO010000017.1:0-5756 GCA_964345565.1 uncultured Actinomyces sp. | reverse complement strand
TCGGGCGGGAAGCCGAACCCACCCAAGATCATGACAATCACCTGGGGTGTTGCGCTCGCAGCCACGGGGATTACCTTGCTGATCGCAGGGGGTGAGGAAACCGTGAGTGCCCTGCAGGCCTTGGTAACAATATCAGCGCTCCCGTTTGCCCTGGTTCTGATTCTGATGATGGTCGCTTGGTGGAAAGACCTTTCCACGGACCCCCTAATGATTAGGGACAAGTACGCCAGGGCGGCAATCGACGAGGGCGTGCGGCGTGGGATCCGGCAGCATGGGGACTCTTTCGCTTTCTCATCTGGTGCTACCGCGCCGGATAGGGGAGCCGGCAGCTGGTTCGACTCCCGTGACCACACGCTCACCGACTGGTATCAGGCGGCGAGGGAAGCCGAGCCCGAAGAGTAGGGGACGGTTCCGGGAGCGCACCGAAGTTGTCATGGTTGGTATGCACCGAGTCCCACAATTTAGCCCCCTGTTAGCGATACCATGATCCTTGGAACGACAAACAAGGAGGCACAACAAGTGGCTGAAACCCAGGAAAGCAAACCGAACAAGGCCGTGATTCTGGCGCGCGGACTAGGTTCACGCATGCGCAAAGAGTCGGAAGATGCGAACCTGACTGAAGAACAGCGCAAGGCAGCGGACAGCGGTGTCAAAGCAATGATTTCCATTGACCGACCGTTCCTTGACTACGTGATCAGTTCTTTGGCGGACGCGGGCTTCAGCGATATCTGCCTGGTGATTGGTCCTGAGCACGACATGATCCGCGACTACTACGACAACGTTGACAAGTCCCGCGTGAACATCAGCTACGCCATCCAAGAAGAACCTTTGGGAACCGCGAACGCGGTCCTGGCTGCCGAGGAGTTTGCGGACGGGGAGCCGTTCCTAGTGTTGAACTCGGACAACTACTACCCCACGGAGGCCTACAAGCTGCTTCGTGAGGCTGGCAGCGCCGGGCTGATTGGTTTCGATCGTGACGCACTGTTTGAACTGTCGAATATCCCGGATGAGCGCGTCGCGGCTTTCGCGCTTGCGACAGGTGATGAAGACGGAAACCTAGTGGATGTCATTGAAAAGCCAACCCCGGAGCAGGTTGAAGCTCTTGGGGACGACGCGATGCTCTCCATGAACCTTTGGATGTACACCGAACCCATCTTCGAAGCGGCTCGATCCATTCCGAAGTCAGCTCGCGGCGAGTACGAACTGGTTGACGCTGTTCGCAAATCCATGGAAGAGGGCGTGCCTTACAAGATCATTCCGCTGAAGGGTGCTGTCCTGGACATGTCCAACCGGGATGACATCGCCTCGGTCGCGGAGGCACTGACCGGAACTGAAGTCACGTTGTGACCTGGTTTGTTCCAGGACGCGTTGAGGTCCTAGGAAAGCACACCGACTACGCCGGTGGGCGCTCCCTGCTGATTGCTTCAGAGCAGGGAGTCCTAGCGACCGCAACACCGTTGCAGGGTAAGGGGTTCTTCCGAGCCCGGTCCCAGGCCTCACCTGACGTCGTGGAACTTCGAGCGGGGGAACCCTCGCAGCTTGACGCCGGGCACTGGGGGAACTACATCCAAACCGTGGTGGACCGGCTGACACTGAACTTCGGGCCGCTGGACTCCGCTGAGATAAGCATCGAGTCCACCCTGCCACTAGCTTCTGGGATGAGTTCGTCGTCCGCACTCATAGTGGCAGTTGCTTTGGCGATTGCCGACCAGAATGACCTTTGGGAACGGACCGCTTGGAAAGAGAACATCAAGAACCGACTAGATCTGGCCGCCTATGCCGCGACAATAGAAAACGGGGCTGGTTTCAAGGGGCTGGCTGGGTCAAGCGGGGTGGGGACCTTTGGGGGCTCCCAAGACCACACCGCCATGATCAACTGCCACGAAGGCGAGCTGACAGCGTTCAGCTATGCACCGCTACGGGAGCACGCGTCAGTTCCTGTGCCGGAAGGCTACTGTTTTGTTGTCGCCGTTTCCGGTGCGCTTGCGGAAAAGACGGGGAGCGCGCTTGAGGCCTACAACAACGTCGCTTTGCGGGCCGGTGAACTGGTCGAGGTTTGGAACCAGAGAACAGGTAGTGAACACCAAAACTTGGCCCAGGCTCTTGCCTCGTCCAAGGACGCAACTGAACAGTTGGTGGAACTGCTGATAGGGGAGTCCGAGTCCGACCCGGAGCGCCCGGACCTCATGGAACGACTCTTGGCCTATCTGACCGAGGTCGGGGAAGTCATCCCGCTTGCCGAACTTGCCCTGGCTCGCGGCGATGTTGAAGCTTTCGGGATGCTAGTGGACCTTTCGCACGCCAACGCGGACTCAAACCTCCACAACCAGATCCCGGAAACCAACGCTTTGCAGTCCCTGGCGCGCGACCTGGGAGCCGTGGCCGCGTCTGCGTTTGGGGCGGGATTCGGCGGATCTGTCTGGGCCATGGTCGAAGAAGCGAGTGCAGAGCGGTTCGCTGTGGACTGGCTTGAGGCGTACCTGGAAGACTTCCCGGAGCGCTCTAGGCTGGCCTCCACTCTGATTACAGGGGCAGGAAAACCCGCTCACCGGGTGGAATAGCTTCAAAGAGCGGTAGGCGTTAGAAAAGGGTGTCTGACAGCGCAGTTCGCTCCTGACATGAAGGCGGACCGGGAACTCTACTGGCAGGTGATTGACAGAACGACTGAGCGAACCCTGGGAATGGACGAGTGGTCCCTTGAGGCAGCACCGCCAATCCCCGTACAGGATCCGGACGTGGCGAAGCGGATTGGGAAACTCCCAGAGGACGCCGGATCCGCCGTTGTTACGGTGGCTAGTCCGGAGCCATTTCACGTCTACACCGCAGACTTTCTGGCAAAGCAGATCTGGGACAGCACCCAGATCTACAACTACCTGACAAACAACTGGGGTGCCGAGGACCGGGTCAAGGACTGGCCTTACGATCACGCGTGTCCCGAGACCCGGGAACATGTTCGCAAGATGCTGAACCTGTGGTTAGAAGAACACCCCGAGGTTGACGTCGTTCGTTTTACTACCTTCTTTTACCACTTCACGCTTGTGTTCAACGAGTCCGCGCAGGAAAAGTTTGTGGACTGGTTCGGGTATTCAGCGGCCGTGTCTATTCCTGCACTCGAAGACTTCTACAAAGATAATGGGTACTGGCTGACGCCAGAAGACTTCGTTGACTCCGGGCACTACAACTCCCCGTTCCGAACGCCTTCGCCTAAGTTCCGGGCCTGGCTCGACTTCACTGCGCGAAGGGTCGCTGATTGGGCCGGTGCGCTGGTTGCTCAGGTTCACGATAAGGGGCGCGAGGCCATCATGTTCCTGGGGGACAACTGGATGGGAACAGAGCCCCATGGCCCTTATTTCCCGTCCATTGGTCTTGATGGCGTGGTGGGTTCGGTTGGTTCAGGGGCAACTTGTCGGATGATCTCTGACATCCCGGGTGTGAAGTACACGGAGGGTCGTTTTCTGCCGTACTTCTTTCCGGATGTTTTCCGCCCTGGTGGGGACCCGACTAGGGAAGCCAGTGTTTCTTGGGCGCAGGCCCGTCGGGCCATCGTCCGCAAACCACTGGACCGCTTCGGATACGGCGGCTACCTTTCCCTGGCTCTAGACTTCCCAGATTTTATCGACCGCGTTGAACAGATTGTGGAAGAGTTCCGGGACATTCACGAACTCTCTGGCGGGGAGCTCCCCGCGGTTGAGCAACCGGTGGTTGCGATCCTGAACGCGTGGGGGAGCTTGCGCACGTGGCAGACGAACATGGTTGCACACGCCCTGTGGTACAAGCAGATCCACGGTTACATGTGGGTGTCATTGAGGCGCTTGCAGGGCTTCCTTTCGACGTTCGGTTCTTATCCTTCGACGACGTGCTTGAATCCTCAGGTAGCGTGCTTGATGGAGTTGACGTTTTGGTCAACGCGGGAGCACTGGACACGGCGTTTTCCGGCGGCGCTGCCTGGGACGACCCTCGGCTGCAAACCCTGATCCGGAAGTTCGTGTGGGAGGGGGGCGGCTTTATCGGTGTGGGCGTGCCGACTGGGCGCACGGCACACGTGGGTCCCATTTTCGCTTTAGAAGATGTGATCGGGGCGGACATGGAGCTCCATTGGAGCCTCTCAACGACCAGGTACTGGACTGAGGGGCCAGCAGACCATTTCCTGCTGGAGGGGCTGGAAGCTAACCCTGATGCTCACATTCTTTCGGGCGATGGGCCTACAGCAGTGCGAACACTGGGAGACCGTCACGGATCTTTAACCTGGGCATGTTCGGTTGGGGTCTTAGATCGTGTCAGGTTAGAGGTTCAGACAGAGACAGAGACAGAGACAGAGACAGAGACAGAGACAGAGAAAGGGCGTCCCCCGTGGGGAACGCCCTTTCCGATTGAGTGGAAGTGCTCTAGTTGCTAGTTTTCCGGCCTAGCCCTTCACAGCACCTGCGGTGAGGCCACCAACAATGTACTTCTGGAGCGCCAGGAACAGGATCAGCACCGGCAGTGACGCGATTACGGCGCCAGCCGCGAACAGACCCCAGTTAGCGGTGAGCTTGTCTGAAACCCATTGGTACATGCCGACTGCGAGCGTCCAGTTGCTCTCATTCACCAAGACGACCTTCGCCAGGATGAAGTCACCAAACGATCCAATGAAGGAAAGTAGCGCGACGACAGCCAGGATCGGGGTCACCAGCGGCATGATCAGCTTCCAGAAGATCTGCGCGTGGGTCGCTCCGTCAATACGTGCGGACTCGTCAATCGACATGGGAATCGTGTTGAAGAACCCGTACATAAGGAACGTGTTGGCACCCAACGCGCCGCCAAGGTAGACGGCGATCAACCCAATCTTTGAGTCAATACCCAGGATCGGGACAACGTTGCCGAGAGCTGTGAGTAGCAGAAGCACTGCGACGAACGCGATAGTCTGCGGGAACATCTGCAGGATGAGCAGAGTCGTCAGGCTTGCGCGACGTCCCTTGAACCGGAAACGGGAGAACGCGTAGGCTGCGGCAGCTCCCATTATCACGGAGCCGATCGCGGCGGCAGCGCCAATCTCCAGAGTGTTCAGAACCCATGTCCAGAACTTTGTCTGGTTCAGGGCTTCGTAGTTCCGCATTGACATCGTCCCGAACAGCGTTGAGGAACCCGAGAGCGAACCCGTCGGGTTGAACGATGCAGAGAGCACATAGACCAGCGGGAAAGTCGCGTAGAAGATGATCAGCAACGCGAAGGGATACTTCCAGCCGACCTCGATAAGCCAGCGCTTACGGTGAGAGCTGGTGTGGATGTTGTCGATTGGTACATCGCTGATCCTGTGGCTCTGGGGGACCCCTAGCGAGGCATCAACCTTCTCTGCGACGGCCACCGCAGCGCCAGCTTCGGCCCCAGCAGCCTGGGAACCGAGCGCCATGTCCGCGTCGGCAGCAGCGAAAGCGCCGTCGGCACCAACATCTTTGCTGTCAGCAGCTTCCATGGGGACGTCTTTTTCGTAAGGATTCGACGGATCAAATGCTTTAGACATTATGCGTACTCCTCCAACTTGCGCGTCTGGCGGAACGAAATCGCCGAGATCACGCCCACAATGATGAACACCAGGATCGACAGGGCGGACGCGAAGCCGTAGTCAGCCGTACCGCCGGACACACCCGATATCTTGTAGATCGCAGATATCAGCAAGTCGGTATGCCCAAGGGTGTTGGGCGCCCCCTGCATCACAGGGCCGCCCCCTGTCAACATGTAGATGATGTTGAAGTTGTTGAAGTTGAACGAGAACGAGG
>CAYFRO010000016.1:25254-30590 GCA_964345565.1 uncultured Actinomyces sp. | reverse complement strand
ACAAACAACACCCCACAAACCCCAAACACGACACACAAGCGCCACATCCAAGAAGCTGGGCTAGCCTTCCGTTCTTCTCCAGAACTTCCGGCGGGATACAAGCTTACGAAACCAACCACCAAACGTCCACCCCACCCACCCGTGAGCGCCACCACACCCCCACAAACCCCACCTGACCTGCACGTTTAGGCATAGTCGTGGCGGCGGCGGCGAGCCCGGCTCGGGCGTGTCAAACGGTTTCCGGAGCCTCCGGAACCAACGCAGCAAGCACCCTGCGCCCCTTACGAAGCAGAACCCGGTCCCCAGGAAGGATCACTTCGGCACCCAGGACCTGATCGGGGTCTAAGACCTTTTGATTGTTGACGGAAAGGCCGCCTTGCTTGATCAGACGCAGGGCCGCCTGGCGCCCCTTTTCGAATCCGACAGCCAAGACCGCGTCGACCACGGTGCTCTCCCCCGGCACAAAAGTGCCAGTGGGCAGATGCGCCACCGCGGACTGAAGGGTGTCCGGATCCAGAGCCCAAAGGTCACCCTTCCCCCACAGCGCATCGGTCGCTAACAGGACCTGGTCCAAAGCTCCCTGCCCGTGGACCATTCGAGTGACGTCGCGAGCAAGAGCCTTTTGGGCCTCGCGTGCGTGGGGCTTCTCTATTACCTGGACCTGTAGTTCTTCGATCTCTTCTTTCGACCTAAAGGTGAAGACCTTCAACATGTTCACGACGTCGTCATCCGCCGTTTGAAGCCAGAACTGGTAGAAGTCGTATGGACTCATCATCTGGGGGTCCAACCACACTGCCCCGCCAGCCGTCTTACCGAACTTGGTCCCGTCAGATTTTGTGATCAGCGGGGTCGTCATGACGTGTGCTGACCCACCATCCGCCTTGCGGATCAACTCCACTCCACTGATCAGGTTCCCCCACTGATCGTTACCACCGGTCTGCAGGGTGCATCCGTATCTGCGGAACAGCTCCAAAAAGTCGTTGCTTTGCAGGACCTGATAAGAGAACTCGGTGTAAGAGATCCCCTCTTCGGACGCAAGTCTGCGCGAGACGACGTCCTTACTGATCATGGACCCCAGGCGAAAGTGCTTACCAATGTCGCGGAGCAGGGCAATCGCGCCCATCCCTTCGGTCCAGTCAAGGTTGTTGACCATGCGCGCAGGGTTGTCCCCGTCGAAGTCCAAGAACTTTTCAATCTGGCTGCGAAGCCGGCTGGTCCACTCGGCGACGGTTTCAGTGGGCTGCATCGCCCGCTCACCGACCTCACGAGGGTCCCCAATCTGGCCTGTTGCGCCACCAACCAGGGCAAGCGGATGGTGTCCCGCGTTCTGGAGGTGCTTCATCAACACCAGCTGGACTAGGTGTCCGTGGTGCAGGGAGGGCGCAGTGGGGTCGAACCCGCAATAGAAAGTGATCGGTCCACTGTCCAAGGCCTGTTCCAACTGGCCTAGGTCCGTGTGCTGCTTTAGCAGCCCGCGCCACTGGAGTTCTTCGAGCAATTCGCTCACTTCACGCCCCTTTTGTCGCTTTCAAGGTCTGCGGCTCTACGGCAAGCCTACCGTTTTGGAACAGCAGCCAGATTTCTCAGTTCGAACTCGGCTCAGCCCTGGTGAAAAATCCGCTCGGTAACGCGGTCCAGCCGCTCGGTGAGCTGAAGGAATTGTTCGGCAACCCTGGCAGGCGCTGTCCCACCAGCCCCGTCGCGCGCCGCCACGGACCCCTGAACCGTCAAAACCTGTAGCACTTCGGGAGTCAGCTTGGGAGAGATCTGCAGCAGGTCAGCCTCCGTCAAGTCTGAAAGTTCCAGGTTCCTCTCTTCACAAAACTGCACGGACCCTCCAGCGATCTCGTGAGCTTCCCTGAAGGGCACGCCCTGGCGAACCAACCATTCTGCAACGTCCGTGGCCAGTGAGAAGCCACGGGGCGCAAGTTCCGCCATCCGCTCATAGTCAAACTGCATCGTTCGAATCATTCCGGCGACCGCTGGCAAGAGCATTTCAAGAGTGTCCAGCTGGTCGAACACGGGCTCCTTGTCCTCTTGCAAGTCCCTGTTGTAGGCCAGAGGCTGCCCTTTCAGTGTCGCGAGCAGACCCGTCAGGTCACCGATCAGTCGGCCAGCTTTCCCCCGCGCCAGTTCAGCAATGTCGGGGTTTTTCTTCTGAGGCATGATCGAGGATCCCGTGGAGTACGAATCGTCAAGGCGAAGATATCCGAACTCGACCGTGTTCCAGATGATCACTTCTTCGCTGAGTCTGGAAAGGTCGACCCCGATCATCGCGAGAACGAAAGACAGTTCGGCCACAAGGTCGCGTGATGCGGTTGCGTCGATCGAGTTTTCGAAAGTTCTGGAAAAGCCAAGCTCCCTAGCGATTGCTTTGGGATCCAAGCCCAACGTGTTTCCCGCAAGCGCCCCCGCCCCATAGGCCGACTGGTCGGCCCGCTGGTTCCAATCAGCTAGGCGTTCGAGGTCGCGGGTGAGTGCCCATGCGTGAGCCAGCAGGTGGTGCGCGACCAGGACAGGCTGCGCGTGTTGCAGGTGGGTCCGTCCAGGCATGATCGCGTCCCCGGCCTGTTTCGCTTGTGTTTCGAGCGCTTCGATCACTGCGGTCAGTTCAGCCGCAGTTCTTCGAGCTGCGCGGCGGAGGTAGCGACGAGTAAGGGTTGCGACCTGATCGTTGCGTGACCGGCCGGCACGGAGCCTGCCCCCAAGGTCAGCACCGACCCTCTCGATGAGTAGGCGTTCCAGGGCGGAGTGGACGTCTTCGTCCTGATCCCCTGGGAGTAGGGTTCCGGCTTCCAGTTCAGCCTGCATCTGTTCGAGGCCCTCAAGCATCGAAGACAATTGCTTGTCATCCAGAAGCCCAACACGGTGCAGGGCTCGCGCGTGCGCCATGGACCCCGCTATGTCGTCGGAAGCCAAACGCCAATCAAATTGGGTTGAAACACTGAGCCGTTCCAGCTCGGGCGAGGGACCCGACTTGAATCGGCCACCCCACAGTCCCTGGTTCTTATCTTCTTTGTCCTGTCGAGCTTCAGCTTCTGTCATGGGTTAATCATGGACCTCAGCGTCTTTTCCTGCACTCCAGCCCGCGGACGCACCCGCCACTGACTTGGCAGGGCGGATGGGCCCGTGCCGAGTCTGCGTGTAGTCTCGGTTGAACGTGCGGCGCGCAGCTGCGGAGAGGTGAAGAGCTGTGACTTCCTTTGAAGCGACTTCTAAAGAGGCGTCTTGCGGAACTCCCGGGACACAAGAACCGGACGGCATGGAGGGCCTTCAGATCCACGTAGAGGACGAAATCTCGCCGCTTGAGGCCGTGATCGTGCATAAGCCGGGTCTTGAAATGGAACGGTTAACTCCGCCAAACCACAAGAAGCTTCTTTTCGACGACTTGCTTTCGCCCTCGGTCGCGAAGAAAGAGCACGAGTCCTTCACAACGCTGATGGAGTCTCGCGGCGTCCAAGTTCTTGAGCTCACCGATCTGCTCACGACCACTCTTGAGAACCCCGAGGCCCGGAAGTTCGTGATTGAAAACACGTTCAACTGGAAGCGCTTGGGGCCACTGATGTCCCCACGGATTCAGGAGTGGTTGGAAGGTCTCAGTGCCAGCCAGCTTTGCGAACTTTGCCTGCAAGGGATCACGAATGAGGAGTGGGCAGCGATCTCCTCTGAACCCTCCTTGGTCGCCCGGTCCTTGGCCCCCGACGATTTCCTGGTGGGCCCGCTGCCGAACCACATGTTCACGCGGGACGCTTCCGTTTGGGCGTACGGCGGTGTTGCCATCAGCTCAATGTCGCGTGAGGCCCGAAGGCGCGAGTCACTTCACTACTCAGCGATTTACAAGTACCACCCCGCGTTCGCGAAGTCTGACTTCAAGATCTGGTCCGAGGGTAGGGCCGGTGCCAGCCGCAGCGTTGAGGGTGGGGACATCCTGGTGCTGGGAGACGGCCTTCTTGCCGTTGGCATTTCAGAACGCACCACCCCTCAGGGTGTCGAACATCTGGCGATGGAACTGTTTGAGGCCGGAAAGGCCGACCGCGTAATGGCGGTGATGCTTCCAAAGAGCCGCGAGTTCATGCATCTGGACACCGTGATGACGCAACTGGACACCGACAAGTTCAGCCTGTACCCGCCAGCAAGGCACTTGGATGCAGTGCTACTCGAGAAGTCGGGAGAGAGCGCAAGCATCAGGCAACTGGAAGGGGGCGCCGCGAAAGGACTGGAAGACGTGCTCGGTCGTCCCCTCACATTCGTTGCACCTGAAGCCACCACCGCGGAACTGTCCAGGGAACAGTGGAATGACGGGTTCAACATGCTGGCTTTGGCGCCCGGCGTTGTTGTTGCCTACGACCGAACGCCACGCTCTAACAACGCGATGCGTGAAGCCGGCCTTGAAGTCCTAGAAATAGAAGGCTCAGAACTGGGCCGGGGACGGGGCGGACCGCGCTGCATGTCCGCCCCGGTGAAGCGCCAAGCGAAGCCCTGAGTGCCTCCGCAACGTCACGCTGTCAGAATGGCACGTTAGTCGGCGTCGCAGTACCCCCCGTCGAAGCTCCTGCCACCGCATGTGTCCGCAAACTTTTCGAGCTCCGTGCCAATGCCCGACTGGAAGTACAAGTCATCGCACGCGGCCATGTCGCCTGCCGCGCAAGCCTGGTATAGCTCCGTGAGGTCGGGGTTCTCATCGAGTTCAACGGCTATCTGGACTTGGTCAAAGCTGTCAAAGTCTGCGGGCAAGTCAGACAGGGAGCCTGTGGAGTCGGTCCGGTCATCCACGTCTTCTTCGTCGATGAGCTCGTCGATGTCAAAGTCGCTGTCGTCATCTCCCGTAGCGGGATCAAATGCGGGGTCGCACCACATGCCGGTGCGGGGCACTCCCCCGCAATCGTTTCCGAAGATCTCAAGAGCCGAACCCGATGGGGCCGCTATGAAGAGGCTGTCGCACGCCGCCATGTCCCCGGTAGCACAAGCTTCGTAGAGTGGCTTGAGCTCGGGGTTTTCTACAAGTTCAGCGGCTATTTGGTCTTCGACCTTGTCCCCTGCAAAGGGCCCAGCGCCCACAAGGAACAGAATCAGGAAGGTCAGTCCCGTGAGGACCACAACTCCGCCGACTGCTATCAGCGCGATCATCCACCCCTTCAGTCCCTTGCCTTTGCCCTTGTCGGATGGCGTAGGAGTTTGTGGCTGTCCCTGGAACGGGGCCTGAGCCTGCCCCGGGAAGGCACCCTGAGGTTGCCCCGGGAAAGCACCCTGAGGCTGACCCGGGAAGGCACCCTGTGGTTGCCCCGGCCCCCTAGGAGAACCTTGGGGCTGTCCCTGGAACGGAGCCTGGGGCTGCC
>CAYFRO010000016.1:0-25154 GCA_964345565.1 uncultured Actinomyces sp. | reverse complement strand
CGGAGCCTGAGATTGGGGCTGACCTGGGAAAGGACCCTGTGGTTGGCCCGGCCCCGTAGGAGAACCCTGGGGCTGTCCCTGGAACGGAGCCTGGGGCTGCGCCTGACCTTGAGGAAAACCCTGGGGCCTACCCTGACCCGGCAAAGGAGGCTGGTCTGAAGACGCAGCCGGACCCTGGCCCTCAGGAGCACCCTGGGGCTGGCCCGGGAGGGGTGCCTGGGACCCTCCGGGAATCTGGGGATTGTTCGAATCGCTCATCGCCGCCTCCTACTAGCTGTTTACGGGAGACGGCGGGATCGTCCGAAACCGCCTTTGGCCCCCTCTTTAGTGTATTCCGTTCAGAGGGGGCCTGAGGCTGGTCTGGGCCGGTGAGTCCGAGTTAGAGGGAGATCCCCTTCCCGAAACGCTCGTCGCGGGCAGCGGCGAGTTTTGCCGGCAGGCCATAGATGTCGATGAACCCACGTGAGCTGGACTGGTCGTAGGTGTCACCGGAGTCGTAGGTTGCCAGGTTGAAGTCGTACAGCGTGCTGTCGGACCTGCGGCCCGTGACTGTTGCGCGCCCGCCGTGTAGCGTCATGCGAACGTCACCGTTCACGTACTCCTGCGTACTGTCGATGAAGGCGTCAAGGGACTTCTTGAGGGGTGAGAACCACTGGCCGTCGTACACCAGCTCTCCCCAACGGTCATCGACGCTCTTCTTGAAACGCGCCTGCTCACGTTCCACCGTGACGTTCTCGAGTTCCTGGTGAGCCGCAATCAGGACCATGGCACCCGGGGCTTCGTAGATCTCCCTGGACTTGATGCCAACCAAGCGGTCTTCGACAATGTCAATTCGCCCGATCCCCTGAGCCCCGCCACGGCGGTTCAGTTCCTGGATGATCTCCAGTGGGCTGAGTTTGCGGCCATCGAGCGCAACGGGAACACCCTTTTCAAAGCTGATCACGACCTCGTCCGGCAACGGCGGGTAGGTGGGGTCGTCCGTGTAGTTGTAGACGTCCTTCGTAGGGGCGTTCCAAATGTCTTCTAGGAACCCTGTTTCAACGGCGCGCCCCCACACGTTCTGGTCAATCGAGAATGGGTTGGACCTGGTTGTCTCGATTGGGAGCTTGTGTTTGGTTGCGTAGTCGATCGCTACGTCCCTGGTCAGCGCCAGGTCGCGCACCGGAGCAATGCATTTCAGCTCCGGGCCGATAGACGTGATGGAAACTTCGAACCTCACCTGATCGTTGCCCTTGCCTGTGCAGCCGTGAGCCACGGTGTCTGCACCGAACTCGCGGGCCGCCTTCACCAGATGCTTAGAAATCAGCGGGCGCGACAGTGCAGAGACAAGAGGGTAGGCGCGCTGGTACAGACCGTTTGCCTTGAGCGCGGGCATGCAGTATTCGGCAGCGAACTCCTCTTTCGCGTCCGCGACGTACGCTTCGACGGCACCACAGTCCAGGGCGCGCTGGCGGATGACCTCCAGGTCCTCGCCACCCTGGCCTACGTCAACTGCAACCGCCACAACCTCGGCACCGGTCTGCTCACCGATCCAGCCGATCGCAACCGAGGTGTCTAGGCCCCCGGAATATGCGAGTACTACGCGGTCTTTACTGCTCATCTCTGATTCCGTTTCTGTTCGTTCTTGGGTATTTGTTGAAGCTGCGTGGGTAGGTCGTTCACTTCTCGCCAGCGGCGAGGCCCAGTAGATACGCTCTCAGTGCGTTTGCACCCGGCCCGTCGCGGCAGACCACCAAGATGGTGTCGTCCCCCGCTACGGTCCCAACGACCTGCTCCAGGCGGGCCCCGTCAATCGCGGCCCCCAACATGTTTGCGGCTCCAGCAGGGGTCCTGAGCACCAGGAGGTTCTCTGCGGCCTGCGCTCCGACCAGAAGCTCCTGACACCAACGTGCCAGGCGGTCCCCGCTTGGTTCGACGGCGGATGGCTGCCTGCCCTCTGGGTCTTCGATCGCGTAGATCGACGTCCCGTCCGCGCCTCTCACTTTCACTGCACGCAGTTCACTAAGGTCTCGCGACAAGGTGGCCTGGGCCGTTCGAAACCCGTGCTTTGCGAGTTCCGTTCGCAGTTGCTGCTGCGAGTTTATGGGGGCTTCGCTTAGGAGCTCGGTAATGAGTGCGTGGCGCGCAGTCTTCGTATTCGCGCTGCCGCCCCCGAAGCTCCCAGCAAAGTTCCCCTTCAACACACTATGCACTCTAATGCATAGTTATGCAGTGGCGCTAGTTGTCCAAAGCCTGGTCAGGCCCGTAGCTCAGCCCCCAGACGCTTGCTAAGTGCGGTGACAACAGATGTCCGAACAGATTCAACCTCTTCTGCGCTGAGCGTGTGTGATGGCGCACGTAGCGTCAGCGTGTAGGCCAAAGACTTGTGACCCTCCGGGATCTGGCCGCCGCGGTAAACGTCGAACAGCACCAGGGACTCAACCAGCTTCCCGGCTGCCCTCCGAATCACAGCCGCTACGTCTGCTTCCGGCACATGCTCGGCCACCACGACCGCGTAGTCCTCTTTTGCAGGAGGGTACGAGGAGACGGGGCGAACCTTGAGCGGCGACGTTGGAGCCAGCGAACCGAGCAGGTCTAGGTCGAGTTCGAAAGCAGCGCTGCGCTTTGGAAGTCCGTACTCCTGACACACGACGGGGGACAGCTCTCCCGCATGCCCAACAACTTTCAGGCCGCGCCCGGTTCGCACGAACAGTGTCGCTGACCGCGTTGGGTGCCAAGGAGCCGTGGCCTCCGCACTGGGTGCCAGTGGCGGCATCGGCGGGCCAGGCTTCTTTTCAGGCGCTTCCGGAAGCCACCAGCGGGTCTGCTCTAAGCGGACGCCGACACTACCAGCAATGGTCCGGGCCGCCTCAATCGCATCCGACCAGCGCCAAGCAGATGCTGCGGGCTCGCCCGCGTCCAGTTCGGCTCCGCTCCTGGGCGCGTAGCTCCCACCCATCACCCCTGCAACGTGCCACGGCTGGTCCGGGACTCCGGCCAAGAGGACCTCAACCTCTTCATCGGTGGGACGCTCATCAACCCCGATGATCTGTGCCGGAACGGTGCCCTGTGGGGTTGCCACCTGACCCAGTTCAAACAATGCAACAGGGCTGAGGGAGCGGGCTGCGTTGCGCTCTGCAACTTCCAATAGGGAATCCATGATCGAGGTCCGCAGCAGTGACGCGTCGTCGCTGAGGGGGTTCGCAACCCGAATCGCAACCCGGCGCGGGTCGTCTTCCGGGATGCCCTGCCTGTCATAGCTCTTCGCCACGAACGGGTAGGACAGGACCTCAACCAAGCCCTGGTTTGCAAGCGTGTTCGCTGTGCGACGGCGTAGCAGTTGCGCTGGGGTCAGGCCATTTCCGACCCGGGCCCGCGGGATCCGGATCGGGATCTTGTCGTATCCGTAAAGGCGCGCGATTTCCTCGACCAGGTGCGCAGGCCCAGTGAGGTCTGGGCGCCAGCTGGGAGGCATGACCAAGATGGTCTCCTGGTCCTCTCCCTCTGCCACGTTGCAGCCGATTGCGGTGAGGATTTCGCCGATCTGAGCGCCTTCTAGGTCAAGTCCGGAAAGGCGCGCCACTTCCCCCACAGGGAAGGTAATCGCGGCTGGCTCCGGGACTTCGTTGAAGTCAAACCCTGCGGGGTCGATGGTTCCGCCGCCGTACTTTGCGATCAGCTCTGCAGCCCGCGCGGCTGCAACGGGGGCAAGGTTCGGGTCGACGCCTCGCTCGAAACGCTTCGAAGACTCTGAAAACAGTCTGTGGCGGCGTGCGGAGCGGGCAATGGAGACCGGGTCGAAGTGGGCGGCTTCGATGACAACGTCGGTCGTGTCTTCTTTTACCTCCGAGTCAAGACCGCCCATGACGCCGGCCAGGCCAACTGCGCGGGAACCCTGGACCCCATCTGGGGAATCCGTGATCAGGATGTCGCCCGAGGACAGAGTCAGGTCGTGCTCATCCAACGTCGTGAAAATCTCATTCTGGCTTGCCCTTCGCACCACGAACGGCGGTTGCGCGAACTCAAGGTCGTAGGCGTGAAGCGGCTGACCCAGGTCCATCATCACGTAGTTAGTGACGTCAACGGGGAGGGACAGTGAACGCATTCCTGCCTGCTCCAGCCTGCGGACCATCCAGGCGGGGGTGGGCGCGTTCGGGTCGATCCCTCGGACTATGCGGGTGACGAAGCGGTCGCAGGCTGCGCGACCCTCTTGCACAGAATCCGGGTCAACAACAACGGCAAACGCGCCTTCGCTGGACTCCGGAAGGGGCTCCTGCAACGCCTGGGGCAAACCCGGGTCCGTGAAGGGGCTACCCGTTGCGTGGGAGTATTCGCGGGCCAGGCCGCGCATCGCGAAACAGTAGCCGCGGTCCGGAGTGACGTTGACTTCGAGGACTTCCTCGCCAAGACCCAGGATGGGGATCATGTTGGTGCCGGGCTCAGGAATCTCGCCAACGTCAAGGGTCTCACCAAGAACAATGATCCCGTCGTGATCGTCACCCAGTCCAAGCTCACGCTCAGAGACAATCATTCCGTCTGAGACGTGACCGTAGGTTTTGCGGGCGCTGATCGGGAACGGGCCGGGAAGTACGGCGCCGGGAAGCACAACGACGACGGTGTCCCCCACCTCAAAGTTGTGCGCCCCACAGACGATGCCGCGGCTGGGCAGCTGGGACGGCTCAGCGCCGGTGCCGGGAGCGTCGTTAAAGTCCCCGACGTCAACGCGGCAATAGCGAATCGTTTTCCCGTTGCTGTGCTTCTCATTTTTGAACTCGAGCACGCGACCCGCGACAAGCGGGCCCTGGACTGCCGCGGGGAAGATTTCCTCTTCCTCAATCCCAACACCCACCAGGGCCTGAGCGACGTCTTCGATGGTCGCGTCTTCCGGGACGGGAGTGTGTTCTTTCAGCCAGTCGATTGAAACGTAAGGCACTGTTAGTTTCCCTTCCCGTAGAGACCGAATTGCGAGGAGAAGCGCAGGTCACCTTCGACGATGTCGTGCATGTCGGCGATGCCGTGCTGAAGCATGACGGTGCGTTCAAGGCCCATCCCGAACGCGAAGCCCGTGTACTCATCGGGATCGATCCCGGCGGTGCGCAAAACTGCGGGGTTCACCATTCCGCAACCACCCCATTCGATCCAACCGGGGCCGCCTTTCTTTTGCGGGAACCACAGGTCCATTTCGGCGCTTGGCTCAGTGAAGGGGAAGAACGAGGGTCGAAGGCGGGTTTTGGCGTCCTCCCCGAACATTGCTTTCGCGAAGTGGTCCAGGACGCCTTTCAGGTCCGCCATGGTGAGTCCCTTGTCGACCGCGAGGCCTTCAACCTGGTGGAAAACGGGGGTGTGGGTCGCATCGAGCGCATCGGATCGGAATACTTTCCCCGGGCATGCAATGTAAAGGGGGGCGCCACGATCCAGCATTTCCCTGGCCTGCACCGGTGAGGTGTGGGTGCGGAGGACCAGGTTTGCACCCTCTGGTTCCTGGGCCCCCACGCTTGTCCCGTCGATGTAAAACGTGTCCTGCATTTGGCGCGCCGGATGATCTGCGTCGAAGTTGAGGGCGTCGAAGTTAAACCACTCGTGTTCTAACTCTGGTCCCTCAGCGATGTCCCAACCGAGGGAAGTAAAGAAGTCCTCGATCTGTTCAATCAGGAGTGACAGCGGGTGGCGGGCGCCTTCGGGACTGCGACGCGTCGGCAATGTCACATCGACGCCCTCGGACAGGATCGCCTGCCAGCGTTCTTCCTGCTCAAGCTGCGCCAAGCGGGTGTCAAAGAGGGCTTGAAGCTGTTTACGAGCACCACCCAAGTTTCGCCCCGCAACGCCCCGCTCTGAGGGCTCCAGTTTCCCGATGCTCCGGTTCGCCTGGGACAACAAGGAAGCCTCACCGAAAACCGGGCCTTTTAGTGCGCGCAGCTCGCTTTCGCTTGCTGCAAGCTCTATCAGTTCACTTGCCTGGTCAGCCCACCTTGCTACCGCGTCTTCGTCGCGGGGGTCAAGGCTTCCCTGATTTAGATCATCCAGCTTCGACATCACTTTCCTATCGATCTGCTTTTGGGCAGACGTGCCCGAAAACCGTAACCACTCTAGTGGCAAGGCCCAATCTGACCGCCACGCGTTCACCCGAAGGCGGCCAGCTAGAATCGGTCGCATGTGAAGATGCTTCGGCTGGGGCCGGGGCTTGGAGGGCGAACGCCATGAGCGGACAAGACGGCGCGAAACCGCGTCGCGTCAGATTGCACCACATCCTTTCGGCAAAAGAAGAGGGCCGGCGACTGTCGATGCTGACCGCTTACGACGCGGTTACGGCGCCTCTGTTCGAGGCTGCCGGTGTTGACATGCTTCTGGTTGGGGATTCACTAGGAAACGTCGTACTGGGGTATCCGGGAACATTGAACGTGACGGTTGAAGACATGGTCAGTGCGACCGCGGCTGTTGCGCGTTCCACAAGCCGGGCCTTCATTGTTGCCGACCTCCCCTTTGGTTCTTATCAGGCAAGCGATGAACGCGGATTCGACACTGCGGCCCAGTTGATTAGGGCAGGGGCTCACGCTGTGAAGCTTGAGGGCGGCGCGGAATGTGCGGGTCTGGTTCGCCTGCTAACCCGCGGGGGGATTCCTGTCATGGGTCACCTGGGTTACACGCCGCAGTCTGAACACGCCCTGGGTGGTCCTCGTCTGCAAGGAAGGGACGACGCGGGCCGGACCCTGATCTCGGATGCGGCCGCCCTGGCCGACGCGGGCGCTTTCGCCCTGGTCCTTGAGATGGTTCCCGCATCGGTTGCCAAGTCCGTTACGGACGAACTTGCGATTCCGACGATCGGGATCGGTGCCGGCCCTCACTGTGACGGGCAGGTCCTGGTGTGGACGGACATGGCGGGGATGACCGATTGGGTTCCCAGCTTCGCCCGCAGGTTCGGAAACGTCGGCAAAGAGCTGAAACAAGCCGCAAGTAACTACGTCGAAGCTGTTGCGGACGGCAGCTTCCCAGGACCGGAGAACACTCGTGAACGCTAAAGAAATCGCCCCGGGGAAGGTCTCCCCCATGCTCCCGGTCCCCGCTTCCATAGAGCGTCCCGAATACATGTTCCATAGCGGGCCGGAAGTCGTCACCACCTCGGACATCAAATCGCCAGAGATAATCGAGAAGATCCGGGTTGCGGGCAAGATCGCGGCGGACACGTTGCAGTACGCGGGCTCCCTGGTGAAGCCCGGAGTGACGACTGATGAGATCGACAGGCTGACCCACCAGTTCATGTTGGACGCTGGTGCCTACCCCTCAACCCTGGGCTACATGGGCTACCCGAAGTCCATCTGCACCTCGATCAACGAAGTCATCTGCCACGGGATCCCCGACGACCGGCCTCTGGAGGACGGTGACATCGTGAACATTGACGTCACGGCATACAAGGACGGGGTTCACGGCGACACCTGCGCAATGTTTGTTGCGGGGGTGACCAGCGAAGAGAACCAGTTGCTGATCGATCGCACCAAGATTGCAATGGAACGCGGGATCAAAGCCGTGAAACCGGGGCGCCCCATCAACGTGATCGGCCGCGTCATCAGCGCTTACGCTAAACGCTTCGGGTACGGAGTCGTCCGTGACTACACGGGGCACGGTGTCGGTGAAGCGTTCCACTCGGGCCTGATCATCCCCCACTACGACGCGGCTCCCGACCACGCAGAGTTGATGCAAGAGGGCATGGTGTTCACCATCGAGCCCATGCTGACGCTTGGCGGAGTCGACTGGGAGCAGTGGGATGACGGCTGGACCATCGTTACTGCGGACCGGAAGGCCACAGCGCAGTTTGAACACACTATTGTTGTGACTGAAGACGGAGCTAAGGTGCTCACCCTGCCATAGGGAAGCTTCCAGAAGTGAAAGGCAACTCTCATGACGCGCATCGGCGTTGGAATCGATATCGGCGGATCTGGTGTGAAAGGCGCGTTGGTCGACCTGGATGCCGGGGAGTTCATTGGGGACCGAATCAGGATCCCAACCCCCACGCCAGCAACTCCCGAGGCCGTGGCAGAGACCTGCAGGGAGATTGTTATTGCGCTTGACGCGCCTAAGGATGCCCCTGTTGGGATCGCGATGCCGGCGCCGATGCGGCACGGGGTCGTTTCTTTCATGGCGAACCTGGACCAGGCGTGGGTGAACATGGACACCATTGCCCTTTTTGAGAGCTACCTGGACCGGCCCGTTGTTGTCTTGAACGACGCGGACGCGGCGGGGGTCGCCGAGGCTGCGTTTGGGGCCGCGAAAGATATTGACGGCACGGTCATTGTGACCACTCTGGGCACGGGCATTGGATCAGCGCTGATCCACGACGGGGTGCTGGTGCCGAACACAGAACTTGGCCATGTTGAGCTGAACGGGCGTGACGCTGAATCGCATGCGGCTGCCAGTCAACGCACGAAACACAACTTGGACTGGGACCAGTGGGGGAAGCGGCTCAACGACTACTACCGGCACTTGGAGATGCTGTTCACCCCTGAGCGCTTTGTGGTTGGCGGTGGTGTTTCGAAGCACCATGAGAACTTCCTGGACAAGATCCAGCTTGAAGGCACTGAGATTGTCCCAGCCGAAATGCGCAACGCCGCAGGGATTGTTGGGGCCGCGGTCTACGCCGACCAGGAGCAAGCCAAGAAGTCCAAGAAGGCAAAGAAGGCGAAAGCCAAGAAGTCCAAGGACAACTAGCCCCAATTCCGCTTCGGCCGCGGGTTACGGGTCCAAAACAACGCTCTTTCGGGTCAGTTGGCGCGTAACTCGCGGCCGAACCGGGATTGGGTGGGGTGAGTGAGTTGGCCGATACGCCGGGTTCTGTGCCGGCAAATGCCGGTGACGACCATTCATCTTGGACTCGCGTTACCGCGAGCCTCTAGCGGTCTACCCGAAGGCTCTAGACGGGCCGCCTAGCCTTCTGCTTGACCTTGCTCCCAGTGGGGTTTACCTAGCCGGACCAGTCACCTGGCCCGCTGGTGCGCTCTTACCGCACCCTTTCACCCTTACCGCTTTACAGCGGCGGTCTACTCTCTGTTGCACTTTCCCGCGGGTCACCCCGGGTGGCTGTTAGCCACCACTGCGCCCTGTGGAGCCCGGACGTTCCTCAGCGAAAACATTCGTTTTCGCCGCGGCCGCCTGGCCAACTCACTCGGTCCCATTCTAAAACGTGGACCCCACCGCGCGGAAGGGCAAAAGCCCAAGTCACTTCGGGACGCGGACCACCAGGAAGCCGGTCTCTTCGCTTATCCAAAGCTCATCTTCGGGGGCTACAGCTGCCTGGTCCAGTTCCTCCCGTGCCAGGGACACCGGAGAGTTCACAAGCGAACCCTCTCTCAGCTGCAAGACAGCCACGGGGCCCTGGCGCTCGCGGAGACGGTCGTACTCCCGGGTAACCTCATCAGGCAGTGCGTCTCGCAGCTCAGCAATCCGCGCTGCGGTGGCCTCACGCTCAGCGATCGGTTCCTGAAGCTCACTTTCCAGCTGGGCAAGCGTCTGCGACTCATCTTGTCGTAGCGCTTCGACTTGAACCTTGGCACCGGCCACCCGCTGCTCAGCGGCCTCAATCGCTTCCATCAACCCCAGAAGCTCGCCTTCCAGCTGGTCTTGGCGGGCGCCGATCTGCAGGATCTCATGCTCCACGGCGCTCATGTCCCGAACCCCGACCTTGCCGCTCTCAAGCCGTTCTTGCTGCAGGTCTTTACGGGCCCGAACGCGCCCGATTTGCTCCTCAAGAGCGCTGGCCTTCGCGCCGGCGTCCTGTAGCACCGTTGTCTGCCCCACAATGAACCGCTCCAGGTCAGCCGCCCGGCCCTCTAGCTCTGCAAGCTTTGCTCGGAGCGGATGGGTCTTCATCGCATGACTGAGCCGCCCCAGTTTCAGGTCTGCCTGCTGTAGCTCTAATAGCTGCTGCTGTTCCTTAGGACTTGCTTTCACGCTATCGACCCTTTCGTGTCCAGGTGCAGAGCCCAGGGCTCAGTGACTAATGCGGAAATCTCTACGTCGAGAGGCTCGCCTTCCGCCTTTGCTTTATCTTCCAGCCTGGTAGCCAAGACAGGCAACCACGGCCATTCCGTTGCCCAGTGCGAACCACAAACCAGGCCCGGCCCGTGGTCTTCCAGGTGTTCGGAAGAGGGATGGTGGCGCAGGTCAGCGGTCACGTAAGCGTCAACCCCCGCCTGCGAGGCCGCCTTCAGGAAAGAATCCCCCGACCCGCCCGAAACCGCGACACGCTTCACCGGCGTTGCCAGGTCCCCGCCGACCAGGACGCCCGTTGGCCCCGCGGGAAGCCTGTCTGCCACCAGCTCCCCAAACTCTTCCAGCGAGAGGGCTTCTTGGAGGTCCCCTACCCTGCCGTAACCCCAATCTGAGCGGTCAGGGTGCGGCTCAAGAAAAACTTGGTCCTGCAATCCCAGCAGGTCCGCGAGCGAGGTGGCGACCCCCAGCGGGGTGACGTCAGCGTTGGTGTGAGCGTTGAACAGGGCAACGTTGTGCCTGATGAGTTCGCTGACCAGGTGTCCCTTGGCGTCGTCGTCACTGACGAAGGATGTGCCCCGCAGGTAGAGGGGGTGGTGTGTGATCAGCATGTTGGCGCCCACGTCAAGGGCCTGCTCCAAAACCTCTTGGACGGGATCGACAGCTAAGAGCACCTTGGTGACGGGTGCGCTTCGCCGGCCCGCTATTAGGCCGACCCTGTCCCAGTCTGCTTTGGCCTGAGGTGGATACCAGGTGTCCATCCAAGCCGCCAGATCCCCAACGCTCAGCCCCAAGACGCCTCCCTAACTAGTGATAGCCCTGCCCGTCAGGCTACCCTGGCTGACCGCTTAGTACCGCCCGAGTGATCCTGCGAAGCGCGTCGAACCCGTCCAGGGAGAGCACAGACTCGAGGTGTCCCTGGACAGATGCCACGCCGGGGCGCCCTAGCGCGTAGACGATGTCCGTGTCCGGCTCTGCCTGGATCTCAAGATCAAGGTGGGGGGTCAGTGCTCCGTCCTTTCCTTTGGCGGCAAACGTGTTGTAGAAGCCGATCAGCGAGGGCTCCCCGAAGAGCTCAGTTTTGACTGGCTCCCCCTGCCGGGGAGTTGACAGTGCCTCGAGAGGAAGGCCAGCAAGCCCAGCCAAAAGCTGGTGGCTGAAAGCAGTAGTGATCATGGGTTTGCCGCTGGCGAGGCGTGCCTCGATCAGTTCACTGACCCGCTGGACCTTAGGGTCACCCGCGTCTGTCGGGTCACCTGGGCCAGGACCAAAAATGACTAGGTCCGGCTCTTCGACCCGCAGTGTGAGGTTCCATGGTTGCACGGCGACCGTCAAGCCCATGTGCCGGAGTTGGTGGGCCAGCATCCCGCTGAAGTCGTCCCCGCAGTCCAAAACAACAACGCGAGTGGGTTCTTGGACGATTGAATCCTGGGCGCCCTGTTGGTCTCTCCAGAAGGGAGCCAAGTCCCGGTTGCGCTCTTCAAGTGCCTGCTGCACGGCCGGTGTCTCAGAGATTTGAGCGTGGTGGGTGCCCCCGGATGTCACCGGTTTTTCCAGCAACCCCATCGCTGTGAGGACACCAGAGGCCTTCACCCGCGTTTCCAGAGCCTCACCCTCCGGGGTGGAACGGCGAACCAGCGTGGCACCCGCGCTCACTTTCACGTCTCCTTCCGGGCTGATCTCTGCGGTCCGGATCATGATGGGAGCGTCAAGTTCGTAGCCTCGCTGGCCCCTGTGGAAATGCGCTAGAACCCCCGAGTAGTAGCCTCGCCCGCTTGGTTCGTACTGCGCGATCACCGAGCAGGCGCTCCCCATGGGGGATCCGGTCACCGTGGGCGCGAACATTGTCAGGCGGAGCACTTCACGCACGTCGAGGTTCGAGGTACCCTCCAGCAAGTATTCGGTGTGCGTGACCCTGGACATCGGTTTCAGGAAGGGTCCCGTCATGACTCCCCCGCCCGGGCAGACCGCACTCATCATCTTGAGTTCCTCGTCCACCACCATCACCAGTTCTTCGCTTTCCTTCCGGTCTTCGATGAAGGTCACCAGCTGAGATTCGCTGCTGCGCGAGCCCCCGTGGCGGAAGGTGCCAGAGATCGGGTTCATCCGCACCGTGCCCTCGCGAGCGGAAACGTGCCGCTCAGGTGAAGCGCCGACCAGGCAAACCTGGTCCGTGATGAACGCGAACGTCCAGTAGGCTCCCTGTTCGCCCTGGAGCAGGGCGCGTAGCCACACCAAAGCGGCCAACCTGGCAGACCCGTCGACCTTTGCCCGGTAGTCCCTTCGGATCACGAAGTTAGCGCCGCTTCCGGACCCGATCTCATCGTCAATAATCCGTTCCACCACGCGCGCGTATTCTGCGTCCGAGGTGTCAAACCCCAAGTCTTCAACGTCAAGCGACTCATGCGGTAGCAGCTGAAGCAACTTAGGAAGAGGGACTTCCCAACTGAGATCTGACTCCAGGTAGAGGAGCTGCGCGTCGTCAAGGAGCGCGTCGAACCCGCGTTCGCGAATCTGGTGGTACGGGAGCGCCGCGATCACGTCTTCGGCAAGCAGGGGGATCTGGTTCACCGAAGTGGCGGTGCTGACGCTACCCGTGTAGACGTGTACGGCTTCAGAGTCTTGCCTGCGAATCAGGACAACGGGGTCCGTGGAGTTCGGGCTGAGAATGCTGGTTAGGTCCGGTAGCAGTCGGTTTTCAGGATGCATGCGGGTCCCTTTCACTTTCAGGTCAGCTCAGAGTAGCGGGCGATGCCGACATGCGATTGGGTGGACCACGATCAGGTCATCCACAGGTCCCGTGGAGGCGTGTTTCCACAGGCGCGCGGCAGACACGCCCGCGGGAGTCCGCCCGGGCCAAGACTGGCCGGTAAGAACAGACCGAAAAACAAACGAAAAAGAGAGCGACAAGAAAGGTGCAGGCATGGAAGCAGACTTGTCAAGCGGGATGTTGCCGTCTTTAGCCCCCAAGCAACTGACAGTGCTGGGTGTCGATGGGAAGAGGCGCCCCAGTTGGGTTGGCACCAACAAGCTGCTCATTGACTACTACGACAATGAGTGGGGCGACCCCGTGACCGACGAGCAGACGCTGTTCGAACTGCTTTCGCTACTGACGTTTCAGGCTGGGTTGCGGTGGAGTTCTGTTCTGCGACGCAGGGAAGAGTTGAGGGACGCACTGGCCGGTTTCGACCCGGCAGAGCTTGCAACCTGGGGAGAAGAACACTTGGAAGCCCTGGTCAATAACCCCAAGGTGATTCGGAACCGGCGCAAGCTCTCCGCCGTATTACAGAACGCGGCAGCAACGCTCCGTTTGCGTCCTTTGGGAGGACTGGTAGCAACTGTCTGGGAGCACCAGCCGGAAACGTGCGTTGAGTTTTCGGCCTCCGGGGAACTGCCAGATTCGACAGAAGAGTCCGCCCAACTGGCCAAGACACTTAGAGGCCACGGCTTCACAGGCGTGGGACCCAAAAGCTGCTTCGCGTTGATGCAAAGTGCGGGCCTGGTTGATGCGAACCCTCCCGAAGCGTTCAAGTACCGCAGCAGCGGACTTTGGGACGTAGCGGGCAACCGCGTCCGTTCCCCTTTGGCGTTAGCCGCCGCAAGCTGACCTGGGAGTGCCGCCCTAGGTATTGTTGGCGAAGAACGTAGCGCTTGTGAGGTGCAGCGCTCCCGGGACACAAAGCTTCTGGGAAACGATGCTTGGGGGTCAGGGGTCAAGTGACATTCAACCGGAACGCGGATATTTCCGGCAACCGCGTGAGGATGGGGACGGGGCGGAAAGCCGGCGTGGCCGTCGGTGGTCTCAGCGGCGTGGGCCTACTGTTCTACTTGGCTCTGGCACTATTCACCGGAGACGTGGCGCCCCTGATCGATGCGGGGCTTGCCTCTGCTGGGCAGGGTCAGTACCAACCCGCCGACGGCAGTGCCAGTCTGGAGCACTGCCTGACAGGGGCGGACGCCAACGAGTTCGTCGACTGCCGGATGCAGGCGACAGCCTATTCGCTTGACGCGTACTGGTCCCAGACCCTGCCCGCCCAGGCAGCCACGGAATACATCCCCCCGGACATGGTGCTTTTCCAGGGCAGTGTTTCAACCGGGTGCGGCGCCGCCACGTCTGCGGTCGGCCCCTTCTACTGCCCTGCTGACCAGACCGTCTACCTTGACACTTCATTCTTCGACGAGCTCACTACGCAGTACGGCGCTGACGGCGGCGCCTTAGCTGAGCTCTACGTTGTCGCACACGAGTTCGGGCACCACATCCAAAGCGAACTCGGCACCATGAAAAAGGAAGACACGCGGGACTCCGGAACCGCCTCAGGTTCGGTGCGCCTTGAGTTACAGGCCGACTGCTATGCGGGGATGTGGGTGCAGGGCGCTTCGAAAACCTACGATCAGAACGGTGTCGCCTACCTGCAGGAACCCACCCAGTCGGAAATTGCGAGCGCTCTTTCCGCGGCTGCTGCTGTTGGGGACGACCACATCCAAGAAACCTTCCAGGGGACGGTCACCCCGCACACCTGGACTCACGGGTCTAGCGAGCAGCGTCAAAAGTGGTTCACGATCGGGATGACGCAGGGCACCCTGCAGGCCTGCGACACGTTCGCAGTATCCGCCGGCGACCTGTAGCCCTCTTCAGTTCCACTGGCTGAGCTTGCTCAAGAAGCGCTGCAAGCTTGCTGATTTTGGAGAGGCGAAAAGTTCTTGGCTCTCCCCGTACTCCTGGATCACTCCCTGGCTTAGGAACAACACTTTCGCGCACGCCTTCCGGGCGAAACCCATTTCGTGGGTGACGATGATGAGCCGGGTCCCATCCGCAGCCAGGGAGGCAATCAGGTTCAAAACCTCTGCCGTGTACTCGGGGTCCAGCGCACTGGTTGGTTCGTCCAGAAGCAACAGTTTCGGTCCAGGCGCAACGGCCCTTGCAATCGCCACCCGCTGCTTTTCTCCTCCAGACAGCTGCCCCGGATGCTTTTCCGCCTCACCCCACAGGCCAAAGCGTTCAAGCAAACTCATGGCGCGGTCCGTGGCCTCCTGCCTCGAAACCCCGTGAACAACCCGAAGAGGCAGGGCAATGTTTTCTACCGCATTCAAGTGGTCAAACAGCCCCGAATGCTGGAAGACAAAACCAAGCCCAGCCCTGTAAGCAGGCAGGGTCCGCGCACGGTACTGAACGCGACTACCCCCCACGGTGACGGTTCCCGCGCTGGGTTCCTCCAAACCCCCAATGATCCGCAACAAAGTGGACTTTCCCCCACCCGACGGCCCAATGATCGCGAGCGTCGAAACCTGGTCGTCAAAGTCGACCCCGCGCAGCACCCGCTGACTGCCGAACGACTTTTCTAGGCCCTTTAGCTCAATGCGCATAGTCAAACCTGCGTTCAAAGTAAGAACTCACAAGCATCAGCGGCAGTGTCAGACACAAGTAGAGGACTCCAAGGAAAATGTAGCCCCCAAAAAAGTTGTAGTTGGTTGCAGTGATCTCCCGGATCGTCTGCGTGATCTCAATGATGGCAATCACCGAAAGCAGAGACGAATCCTTGATCAGGGACGCAAGCTGCCCCGTCAGCGCGGGCAGGGTTCTTGCAACCATCTGAGGCACAACCACGTAGCGCGCCTTCTGCGCACCCGTGAACCCGACCGCGTCGGCAGCGTCCAACTGTTCTTTATCCAGGCTAGAGGCGGACCCCCGAATGATCTCCGCCACGTAAGACCCCGTAAAGATCGACAGGATCAGGATCCCCGCAACCGTCTTATTGTTGACTCCCCAAGCCGTTCCGATGATGTAGTAGAACAGGTAGATCTGAACCAGCAGGGGCGTCCCCCGAATGATCTTCACGTAAAAGTCGGCCAGGTAGCGTAGCGGCAGAATCCTGGACTCGGCCATCAGCGCCACGGGGATCCCGATGGCAGTTGACAGGACAACGGAGGCTGCACAGATTTCCAGCGTCATCAGGTACCCGTCGATGATCCGGGTGCGGTATTCAGGGACGAAGCTGAAATCCAGACTGACCCCCGCGCCAATCAGGGACGCCCAGAAAACCGCGACAACCACAACAACAACCAGCAGGTAGTTCAGGGTCACCTTCCAGGCCGAGGTTTTCCGCCCAGCCTGCGCGACAAATAACCGGTCTAGTCGGTCTCGAAGAACCACGTGAACCCAAGGTCGTCGAACGCCTGTTTCTCTTCCGCCAAATGCTTCTGCGTGAGCCGGGAAAATCCGCCGTCTTCCGCGTAGTCGGCGATGAACTGGTTCAGTTGCTCGCGAAGCTCATCGTGCCCCTTCGCTACCGCTATCCCCCAGTACTCCACGTCCTGGAAAGGAACGAAGACCGCCTCGGTCACCTCGGGGTTCCTGGCCTGATTGCGGTAAATGGTCAGCTGGTCGTACAGGAAGCCATCGGCCTTCCCCTGCACAACCTCTGTCACGCACGCGCTCTCATCCGCCAGTCGCACAATTTCAGCTTCCGGCAGGTTTTTGGTTGCGAACACGTCCCCGGTAGAACCCGTCTTCACGGCCACCTTCATGCCGGGAACGTTCAGATCCTCGATGGAACTGATCCCCGAGGCCGAGTTCGCCAAGATCGCCAACTGCGCCTTCGCGTACGGGTCCGTGAAATCAACGGAAGTCTGGCGTTCCTCTGTGATCGTCATCGACGACATGACAGCGTCGGCCTTGCCCGACTGAAGTTTTGGGATGAGCCCATCGAACGAGGTGTTGTCGATGACCAGGTCATACCCGTAGGCCTTCGCGAAGTCCTCCATGAAGTCAACGCTGACTCCCTCTGGGTCCCCCGCCTGATCCTTTGTCTCAAACGGCGGATACGCGAGCTCCATCGCGACCACAAGAGGCTTCCCAGTACCTTCTTCCTTTGCGGCATCGCTATCGCACCCCGCGATGCCCGCGGCTAACAGCGCTACCGCGCCCAGTAGAGCAAGCCCACGTGCCTTCATCTTTCACTCCCAGCTCTGCGGCCTAGGCAACTGGAGAAACAGCTAGCCGCCTACTGGTCAACCTTAGGGGCTGACCGAGCAGGCGGCTAGGCACGTTTAGCCTGGCAGGACTAGCTGTTCTGCGTATCGGCCTCTTCCATCATCTCTTCCAGGAGTTCCTGGTCTTCAAGCAGTTCGCGCTCCGGGGCGTGTCGGCGTTCCTGCGAGCGTTCCCCGCGGGTGCCATCGCGTTCCTCGAAACGTTCAATGACGACCTCGTCGCGCTCACGCATGCCGCCCCGACCTGACCTGCTACTCTCCACGTCCATCTCTTCAGTGATCGAGACGCCGGACCCGCGGTGATCGAACCCTGGGCGACCATGCGAGAAGCCTGCGATCCCGACAATCAGTGCGAGCACCGCAAGCGACGTTCCCACGATCCCCAAAACGAAAGCGGCGTTCACCTTCCCCCGGGAAGGCACAGACTTCCCCCCGCTTGCCCTACCAGCCGTTGGCACCTCCGCCGGTGCGGCCGACTCAGATGCGACCTGGTCAGCTTCAGCAGTGCCGGGTTCCTCAGCCTGGACCTCAAGGACCTCGGTGACTTCCGTTTCCTTGCCTCCCTCTAGCTCTTCAATCTTGCTCTCTACGTCTTTCCTGTATTCGTCTTCCCTCACGATGACCTTCCCTTTTCAATCGAAAACTCGGACTGGTCACCACGCTAAAGAGGCATCTCCAAGAAACTTCCAAGAAAAACGGCGGTCAAGACTGAGACTCTCACCACCGGCGGGTGCCCCATACTGGGAGCGTGAACAACCCCGACCTGCCCACCTTGCTGTTCGTTGAAGACGAAGAGGACGCTGCCGCGATTGCCCTCGAAGTGCTCAGCTCCGACTACCGGGTCACCCACGTGAGAACGGGCGAGGAAGCCCTCCGCCTGGCGCTCCGCTCGCCCTTCGACCTGATGCTGCTTGACCGCCGGTTGCCTGGCATCAGCGGCACCGAACTGGTTAGTCAGGTCCGCCGGGCCGGCCTGCAAACTCCAATCCTGCTTCTGACGGCGCTGGGATCTGTGTCCGACCGGGTTGAGGGCCTTGACGGTGGGGCAAACGACTACCTGGTGAAACCCTTCGACTTCGAAGAGCTGAAGGCCAGGTTGCGTGCCCTGCTCCGTGGCTACCGCACCCAAACCGGACGCCGCGACATTGGTGAGTGGACCTTCGTCCCTTCGAACTCGAATCTGGTGGGTCCTTACGGAGAACTGGTCGACCTGACAGAGACTGAAGCAAAACTCCTGGAAACGCTCACTTCTAGCCCGGACCACGTGTTCAGCCGCCAGGAGCTACTGTCCGCGTGTTTTCCTGCCGGGTCCTCCCCCACCACCGTTGACTCCTACGTCCACTACATCCGCAGGAAGAGCGAACCCGCCCTGGTTCGCACGGTGCGTTCCCGCGGCTACCAGATTGGCGGGCAGAGCTGGTGAACAGGGGGCGTGGCAGGAAGGACCAGGCGCCGGGAAGCCGCGCCCCACTCAAGGTCGCGTTCGCCGTAGCTGGTGCCTCGGCAGCCGCCATCTTGACCCTGGTGCTGGTGGTCTTGCTTTTCGTCTGGCGGGCTTCACGCACGGTCCCCGAGCGCTTCGGCACACCGGGACATGGCCGGCATAATCGCTGGCAAGATCGCGTCGTTGACCTGGGGGACCTGCTCCCCCTTTTGTTGCTACTTGCCGTGCTGTCTGTCGTGTTCGTTGCGGTGATCGCCTGGTGGTCAACGCGAAGAGCCAACGAGCCCCTTGAAAGGGCCCTTCAGATTCAGAAGGCGTTTGTTGCAGACGCCTCGCACGAACTACGGACTCCCCTCACCACGCTGAACAGCAGGATCCAACTTGCCCAGCACAGACAGTCCCAGGGTGGGGACGTCAGTGGAGCTCTAGAAGACCTCCGCGCGGACGCGCGCGCCATGGACCTGGTCCTGTCCGACCTGCTTGTAGCAGCCGAACTAGCCCAAGTCGCAGGTGACGTGCAGTCGAGCAGCGCAACCCGCGCCGCCAAAGCAGCGCTACGCCTCATGTCCCCCACCGCCGAAAAGGCATGCGTCAACCTGGTTCTGGATGCCGCGCCTGACCTGCATGTACAAGCGGACCAGACCCCGGTGACGCGCGCCCTGGTCGCCCTTCTAGACAACGCGATCAGGCACAGCCCCGAAGGCGCCACAGTCTCCCTCAGTGTCGCGAGCGAAGCCCCGGGAACGGTCAATTTCAGAGTGAGCGACCAGGGGCCCGGCATCGAAGGCGTCGACCGTGACACTCTCTTTGCCCGTTTCGCACGAGGAAATGCGCCCAGCAGCACCCAGAACTTCGGGTTGGGCCTAGCCCTGGTGCGCGACGTCGCCACCCGTTTTTCAGGAAGCGTTTCTGTCGAGACCTCTGGCCCAACCGGAACCACGTTCCGGTTGAGCCTCCCAGCCGCCCCCTCCCCGAAGACCCAAACCCCGAAGACCCAAACCCCGAAAGCCGCACGCTAATGACGCGGCGTCGCGGACCATGCGCGTCAAGTGCGTGTCCCCGTAGTCGTTCGGCCCGATCATCCCCTTCGGCAGAACCACCACCCGCCAGATGTCATCTGCCTCCAAAACCAGGCGTGTTGCTTCGCTCTTTGTCTTGGAATACTCGCCTTCCATCTGGTCCGCGTCGTACTGCTCTGGAAGGTCCATCTCAGTGACGACACCATCGGATGCAGGAATGGCGTGAATGCTGGAGACGTAGACAAGCCGCGCAACACCCTGCGTGCGGCTAGCTTCAATAACGTTTTTCCGTCCCCGTCACGTTGGTCTCGTAAACCGCGGGTGATACGGACGAGGCAATAGAGACTATTCCCGCGCAGTGAACCACCCGGGTTTCCCGCCCATCTTCGCGCGCAAACGCTCGCTCAACAGAGGCAAGGTCCCGCACGTCCATCTGGACAACCTCGAAGTCCAAGCCTTCCAGTGCCGGCGGCATGTAGTCCTCGAACACAGCGGCCCTGACCTTGGCCCCCTGAGCTAGTAGCAGTCGGACCAGGTGGTTCCCTAAGAAACCTGCGGCTCCAGTGATGACCCACAGTGGCTTCGTTGCCCCCATCTCTCCCCCAACCTCCTCAAGCCCGCTCGATAGCGCGGGCTACTCTCAGTTTGGCGCGCTCCCCTTGGAGCTCCCTGGGAACGATGGCGGACTAGCTCCCAGAACTCGGACCAGAATTGGCGCGCTCCACCGCTTTAGGTAACGATTGAGCACGCCAGCCCGCCACAACCTAAGCGGGAAATAGCGAAACCTGACCGAGAGGCAACGATGCGCATCCTAGTAACCAGTTCAAGAAACCCCTTCGCTCTTGACCTGATCCGCAAACTGGGGAGTAGCGGACACACCGTGTTCGCGGCCGACACGTACGACGGGGCCATGGGCAACCACTCCAAGTACGCAGCTGGACACAGCGTCTACGCCTCACCAACGTTCGACACCGACCAGTTCATCACGGACATCAGCAACTACGTGGAAGAAAACGACATCGAGTTCATCCTTCCAACGTTCGAGGAAGCGTTTTACCTTGCCGCGCGTCGCGGTGACCTTCCCGAAGGTGTCGAGGTCTTTACCGGCCGGTTCGACAAGCTTGCTGTTCTGCACGACAAGGTCAGCTTTCAACGGCTCTGCGAAGACGCTGGGGTTCCTATCCCCGAGACCGTGGTGGCCACGGACAAAGAGAGCCTCCAAGCTGCAATCGACCGGTTCCCGCAATACTTCGCGCGGGCCGCGTTCTCTCGCGGCGGCGTTGCCCTGTTAACCAACACGGGTCCGCTTGCGGGCGCTATGACCGTGGAAGAGTGTAACCCCACACCGGAGCAACCCTGGATCATCCAACCGTTCGTTGATGGCCCCATGGCCTGCACCTACGCAACCGTGGTCGACGGCAGGGTCACCTCAATGGTCACCTACAGGACTCCAGAGCAGTGGGCTCACTCGACCGGGATCGAGTTTGTTGTGGATGATTCAACGAAGACCTTGGAGTGCACGCAAAAGATCGTGGACCAGCTGGACCCGCACTACTCGGGCCAGCTCTCTTTCGACTTCGTTAACCACGAAGGCGAGTTGCTTGCAATCGAATGCAATCCGCGCGCAACGAACGGGACCCTGATGCTGGAAGCACAGGACCTGTCGGAGGCACTCCAGGGCAACGTCGAAGAAGTTGTGATGGCTGTGCCAGGCACGGAACGCGAAATCAAAGCCGCGGTGCTGGCGAATGTCTTCACCCCGCACCTAAAGACCATCCCGAAAACCCTTCAGCACGTCTTGCACGGCACCGACACCGGTAAAGACTGGCACGACAGCTTCGCGACGATGTGGGCGCCAGCATCCCTGGTTCACGGTGCCAAACTGTCGCGCGGTCAGCACCAGCGTGTGCTGGAGGCCCTGGGAGGCGACATGGTTTGGAACGGCGGGCCCATTGACGGCATGACCAAGCAGGACGCTGCCGCACTTGAGGCGGTTCACAACCAACGTCCCGCCGACACCCCAACGCCAGAACCAGAAACGACCAACTAAGCGGAGTCTGAAGCAACTGTTGCCCGGCTGTGAGTTTCACCCGGCCGGGCAATAAAAAGACTATGCAGCGGTAATCCCCCAGAAAAGCAAAATAGAAGAAAACGTAAAGTTCCCGTAACTAAGCGGTAGAGAACCAGCCGACTTTCGGAATCTCTTCAGCCAATTCCCAGGAAAGTCGCGACACTTACCCGCCAAGCACGAACGCCGAACACGAAAGCCAAGATAAGTCACAGTGACTTAAACAAGTCTGCCCAGACAGGTCCTGTCTGGGCAGACTTTGTTGTGTTACTTACAAAGCTATGAACTCGGAGAGTTCTGGGAAGAGGCTACTTGTCCTCTTCGACCTCGAGTTCGCCTTCTCCTTCTTCGATCTCAACGTCGCCGTCAGAGTCTTCCTGAACGATTTCTTCTTCGACAGGGAGCTCTTCAGTCTTCTCCGTGGAGCAGGCTGCAAGAGAAACGACGGCTAGCAGGGTGGCAGATGCGATTGCAATTGTTTTCTTCATGCTTCCAGCCTAGCGAGAAATACCCATTTGCAAAGACCTCAAGATAACGATCCCGCTAATCTTCCTCCCCTAAAAGAGGTCTGCGTCTCACCTGAACCCTTAAGTCCCCTAATCTTGCCGCTACGCATGTAGCCTTCGCGAATGCCGCGCCACCCCCGCGCCGCGGTAAAGCGGTGAGCTTTGGGCCTAATCCCCGCAACTCAGTAGCACGGCCCTGCGCAAGCAACTTGGTTGCCTTCACAAGTGCCACCGGGTGTGTGTCTAGAGCGCTGTGTCCGTTCTCTATCTCAATCAGAACGGGGTTGGGCGCAAGACGCTCCGCCCGCCTGGCGATCGCCGCGGGAGTGCGGATGTCTCTATCCCCCACCAGCAACACCAGCGGCCAATGGAACCCTTCGGTCGCTGAAACCAGGTCGCGAGATTCCCCGCCAAACTGTGGAAAGTCGCCGGCTATCTTCGAGTAGGTGAGTGCCGGGTCCAGGGGTTTCCCATCCGGCTTCGGGGCGTAGTTGAGTTCGCGAAAGCCGATAGCGCCTGCGCGTTCGAACTCGTAGTAGTCGGGAGCCTCCGCGATCGAGGCGTCCCTCGCTGCATACGACTCAAGCATCCGCCAAGCGAGCCCCCTTCTGCCCCGGGTCCGCAGCCTCAAAATGGACCGAACAGCGCGGGGCCCACAGAGTTCATAGCCTGCCCTGACCACGTCCAGTAAGACCCGTTGGTTTTCACCCATCCGGCCCACCTGGCGCACCAGCGCCGCAAGCTCGGAGTCCGAATCCCAAAACAGGGCGCGGATCGTGTCCCGCTCAATCTGCAAGTCGCCCGCCGACTGGAGTGTGGAGTCAAGTAGCATCCCTGCGACCCGCTCCGGGTATTTCGCGCCGAAGGCCGAGGCCAGGTAACTGCCGTACGAGGATCCGACAATGTTCGCCTTCCCCACGCCCTCCACATCCAAGACGGCCGCAATGTCGTCCAGGACGTTATCGACCCACATCGCTGACTGGGGCAACGGGGCACCGTCCAAGTCAAAGCGTGACAGCCCAACTCCCCTGTGGTCGATCATGATCAGGTCCAGACCGTCAGCTTTCGCTTGGCGTCGCAGGGCCCTGTACGGAAGCGTTGATGACAGCCCTGGCCCGCCTGGGAGCACAACCGTTGGCACCCGGCCCGCAGTGGCATCGCTACCCAGCCCCTGCGACACCGACGGTCTGGGCCGGTTGCGGAAATACGCGAGATCGAAAGCAGGCGAACCCGCGGAAGCTTCCCTGCGCACGCGTTTCACAGAGCGTGTCAGCTCCGTGAAACGGTCAAGGAGCCTCTCACTACTCACGGGTTCTGCTCGCGACCCGGAAGACAGCTATGGATCCGGCGAGTCCTATTAGCAGGAACGCACTGGACGTCATCATGGCGGCGCGGGTCGCTTCAGCAAGCCCGTCCACCAGCGCTCCAAGAAGGCGAACCCCTTCAGCGCTGGCATCCGCCCGCAACCCTGCCAGGTTCGACCCTGCCGAAAGACGCGTTACTTCGGCCAACTGGTCAGCCTCGGGGCCGGTGAAACCGCCGCGAGCAAGCGCGTTTGGCAGGGAGTGCGACAGCGTCATGGCAAGCGCGCCCCCAGCGATAGCCGTTCCTAAGGCGGAGCCGACCTGACGAACAGTGGACTGAGCGGCGGACCCCTGGCCCGATTGGCCCACGGGAACGTCGCGTAGCACCGTGCCGGTCAGCTGAGCAGACGCGAGCCCCAAACCAAGACCGTAGAACACCAGCGGGATTGCAAGGACCCACCCGGGCGTTTCAGGCCCCACAACCAAACTCAAAGCCAGGACAGACGTGAGTTCTAACGCAAGCCCCAGGATCACGGTCCCAGGCGAACCCAGCCGCCCCGCAACGTGCCTAGCCATCCCCCCTGATGCAAAGGAACCCGCAGCCATCGCCGCCAGGATCACCCCTGCCTGCATCACAGACAGTCCCAAAGCGTTTATCAGGAACAGGGGAAGCACAAACAGCAAGGCGAACTCCCCCACAGCCACCATTGCTGCGGTGAGGTTGCCCCAGGAAAAGGTAGGGAGGGCAAACAGACGTAGGTCCATGACCGCGGTTTGCCCGTGGTGAAGCCTGCGAAGTTCCCACCAGACAAAAACAGTCAGGTTGACTACCGAAACCAGCAGTGCAAACGGGATGGCTGACAGAGCAAAACTACTAGGCCACGCCACCCCAAAAAAGCTGAGCTGCCCAACCTGCTGCCACCACCCGTACTCAGGGCCCTCAATGATTGCGAAGACCAAAGTGCCAAGGCCTGTCGCTGACAGCAAGAAGCCCAGGTAGTCAAAACCGGGCCGCCGATCCCCGTGCGTCTCAGGAACGACCATGAGCGCGGCGACCACCAGCAGAACCCCAATCGGGAGGTTCACGAAAAAGATCCACCGCCACGACGCCCACTGCGTCAGTGCTCCCCCAGCCAAAGGACCTATCGCGGCAGCCCCTGAGATCACCGCACCCCAGATCCCAAAAGCCATTGCGCGGTGCTTTCCCCTGAACACGGCGTTCACCGTTGAAAGCGTGGAGGGCATGATCATCGCAGCCCCAACCGCCTGCGCCGCGCGGGCCGTCAGCAGCATCCCGGAAGTGGTCACCATTCCCGCGAAGACCGACGAGGCAACGAACACCACCATCCCGGCAACGAACAGCGTGCGCCGCCCAAGCTTGTCGGAAAGGGAACCTGTCGCCAAGAGCAGTGATCCCACCACAACCGCGTAGAGGCTGTTAACCCACTCCGCGTCCCCAAGGCTCATCCCCAGGTCGCGAATGATGTCGGGGAGGGCAACACCAACGATGGTGCCGTCTAGGACTATCATCCCAAGCCCGGCAGCAAGGACAGCTAACGCAAGCCACTCCCTGCGCCCCGGCTCAGCCACAACTGCGTTCTCGCGCGCGTCCGTGGTTTCGTCCGCCCCTGCCTCGCGTGCCATGCTTCTCGATTCACTCTGGCGACCTCAAAGCCGAGGCCGCAGGGTCCCCGCTCAGTCGTGCACTGTCCTCCAGTGTACCGACATACCCTACCCGTTTTTCAGTCCCGTCCGGCGGTCTTCGAAGGACGCTTAGAGGCACGTATAAGGGGCTCGGACAGGACAGTCCGCTCTCGGCAGGAAAGCAGGGGTCGCCCCATCGTTACCACCCCCGCGTGGCGACAC
>CAYFRO010000015.1:18717-32339 GCA_964345565.1 uncultured Actinomyces sp. | reverse complement strand
GTCACTCCTTCCCAGACTCGTTCAGCACGCCGGCGGACGGGTAGTTCGAGGTCTGGGCTGGCCCACCCCGGGCCAGCCCAGTGCCAGTTAACTAAATGAACAAGGTGCTGGCGCTCTTGTTGCTTGCCGCAATGAAGGTTGCGACTCCTCCAAAGTTCACGCCCTTGATCAAGTCATCGGGGGCTATCCCCAAGAGGTCCATGGTCATGGTGCACGCAGTGATCTGCGCCCCTGCCGCCATCGCTGACTTGATCAGTTGCGGCACTGACTGCACGTCATGGTCCTTCATGACCTTCTTGATCATTGCGGTCCCAGCCCCGCCCATGTTCATTTGGGAGAGCTTCAGATCATCTGGGCCCGAGGGCATCATCATTTTGAACATTTTGTCCAGGGCTTTGCGCTCTGTTTTCGGCGGGTTGGTCCTGCGCAGTGCGTTCAGCCCCCAGAAGGTGAAGAACATTCGCACGGGCTCACCCATGGCGAGTGCGCCATTGGCAATGATGAAAGCCGCCAGAACCTTATCCATGTCACCGCTGAACACAACGAAAGACATGCCTTCCCGGGTGTCCCCGCTGGCTGGGGCCAGAGCCGCGTCTTTCTTCCCACCGGCACGAACCCTCATCACATAGCCCGGGCCCTTTGGAACAAGGCTAAGGACCGTGTTTCCGTGGGCCTTCGCCCACGCGGGCCCGTCTTGTGCGAAACCGGGGTCCGACACTGTCACTTCCACGACGTCGCCTGGGTTCAGGTTCTCCATGGTCTTGGAGAGCTTCATTATCGGGCCGGGGCAGGCTAGACCGGTGCAGTCCAGCTCGATCTCTTCTGGAGGCGCGCCGGGTGCCGTTTCTAGGTCGGCTTTGGCGTAGGCGATCTCCGGCTTCTGGGGCGCCGCCCCCACATCGTCAATATCGAAGAACGCGCGGAACGTGTTCGACCCACCTGACAGTGTCTGCACGTTCGTGAATCCGCGTTGCACCAGGATCCTGTAGGCAAGGTAAGAGCGGAAGCCGACAGCACAGTAAAGCAAGATGGGCTTGTCCCTGTCCCAATCCTCGATCTGTTCGCGAAGCTGCGCGATCGGAGCGTTGATGGCGCCGGGGATGTGCCACAGGTCGTATTCCTCGGGGGTCCGCACGTCGACGATCATCGCGTCTTCCGCGACTTCTGGGAACTGACCCGGGTACCACAGCTTCAGGTCCCCGCGGATCGTATTCGATGCAACGAAGCCCACCATGTTGACGGGGTCTTTCGCTGAACCAAACGGCGGGGCATACGCCAGTTCCGCCTGTTCCAAATCGAAGACTGTCATCCGCTGACGGACCGCCATGGCCAGCGTGTCCAGACGCTTGTCCACGCCGTCATACCCTGAGACCTGCGCACCGTAAACCCGACCGGTTTCAGGGTCGAACAGCGTCTTGATGTGCATCATCGCCGTCCCCGGGTAGTATCCGGCGTGGCCGGAGGGGTGGATGTGCACGGCCCGATACGGGATGCCAGCAGCTGTCAGCTGCCGTTCCGTCGCACCTGTTCCACCGACGACCATGTCGAAAACCTTGACGATTGACGTGCCCTGCGTCGATTCGTAGACGGAGTCTCTACCGCAAATGTTGTCCGCTACCACCCGACCCTGTCGGTTCGCTGGCCCCGCCAGCGGAGTCAGGTATGTTCCCGGAAGCACGGGATGCTCGGTTTCTACAACGTCACCGGCAGCCCAAATGTTCGGGTCCGAAGTGCGCATGTGCTTGTCGACTTTGATGCCGCCGTGCGGCCCCAGCTCTAGGCCCGCACCGACTGCCAAGTCAGTCACCGGACGGACCCCGACAGACATGATGACCAGGTCGGCATCCAAGTTCACGTGGTTCTTCAGCTCAACAGTGACTCGATCTTCACCTTTGGGGGCGATCGCGGCGGCTGCGGCGGACAGGTGAATGTCAATCCCGCGGGAACGCAAGTGGTTCATCACAGGCATCGCGATTTCGTGGTCTACCGGGGGAAGAATGTGGTCCGCGGCCTCCACAACGGTCACTTCGATGCCACGGTGCGCCAGATTCTCTGCCATTTCCAGACCGATGTAGCCCGCGCCAATGACGACGGCCTTCATCTTTTCACCCTCGCCAGAGCGCTCCGCTATGCGTTTGTCGACAAGTGCCTTGATTCGGTCTGTGTCGCCAATACGGCGCAGAACCTGGACCTGAGGCAAATCAACACCTGGAAGCGGGATATGAATAGGCTCCGACCCGGGACAAAGAGCCAAGGAATCATAGGTTTCCGTGTATTCCTCTCCCGTGTCGACGTTGCGGATTGTGAGGGTCTTCGCCTGAGGATCAACATCGGTGACCTCGTGCGCGATTCGCACGTCTAGGTTCAGGAGTTCCCTGAGGGATTCCGGGGTCTGAACCAGCAGACGCTCCCGCTGCTTGATAACCCCGCCTATGTAGTACGGCAGACCGCAGTTCGCAAAGGAAACGTGGTGGCCGCGCTCTAAAATAACGATTTCCGCATCGTCATCCAAACGCCGTGCTCTGGCTGCGACGGAGGCTCCGGCGGCAACGCCTCCTACAACAACAAGTTTCACAAGAGTGCCCTTCTTTGCCATGAGGGCCACCTTGACCGCTTACAGTCTCCACTTCGTTGTGAGGCCCTTGGTTCCCTCACAGCATATCTATGCCGACCGGGTTATGAGGGCGGCTCCATCCCCCTTTCGTTCGGCCGCAACTCGCAGCCAAGCGAAACGGGGGAGCCCCTTATGGGACTCCCCCGACTCGCTTCTCCACTTGCGTTAGCAACTGGGGTTAGGAAGGTGTGTTTTCGCTTTCCACCTTGATCGATCCGTCAATGATGGCATCGCGAAGTGTCGCGATCTCAGCGTCAAGGTCCGCCGGGATCTTATCGGCCCAGTCGTGCCAAGGCGCAATGTTGACACCGTCATTCGCCAGCGTCCCAATGAATGGGTCACTGGTCCACGTGTCGTCAACAACCATCTGGATGGTGTCGTAAACGGCAGCAGAGATTTCCTTCATGACTGAGGTCAGGATGACTTCAGCCGAACCGGGCTCCGTGAGGACACCGTCAGCGTCAACCCAGATGATCGCAGTACCGGGGTGTTCCTTCGCGGCAGCGAGTGAGCCCAGGCCAACAGGCCCGGCAACAGGCATGACAATGTCAGCGCCCTGCTCGAACATCTGCACGGTGAACTCGCGGCCCTTCTGCTGGTTTTCGAAGTCGCCCACGGCCATCCCGGTCTGTGTGGCCTTGTCCCAGCCGATCAGCTGAACGTCCGCGCCCTTGTCCTCGTTGTACTTGGCGATGCCATCGGCGTAGCCGTCAGCAAACACGGCGGTCGATGGGATCTGCATACCCAGGTAGGTTCCCACCTTGCCAGTCTCGGTGGTGGCAGCAGCTGCGTAGCCCGCCAAATACGCGGCCTCAGCTGTGTTGAACAGCAGGGCGCGGGTGTTCGGAAGTGAGGAGTCGCCGATGGTGGAGTCCACCAGTGCAAACTTCACGTCAGGGTACTTTTCTGCGGCCTCGGCCATTGCCTGGTCCATAAGGAAGCCAACGCCAATGATGACGTCACAGCCGCCCTGCACCATGTTTTCGATGTTAGGGACGAAGTCTTGGTCGTCTTGAGATTCGGCTTGCTTGACGGAAACGCCAAGCTCTGCTTCAGCCCGCTTCAGACCATCGTGGCCCGATTGGTTGAACGACTTGTCATCGAATCCACCTTGATCCGAGACCATGCATGCGACGACGTCGGACTTCGCAGCGTCGCCCTTGTCAGTGTCGCCGCCGGGGGCCTGACCGCAGGCCCCGAGCGTTAGCGCCGCGGCGACAGCGAGTGCCCCAAAACGTAGAGAATTCTTCAAAGTTCCTCCTGGAGGGATAAAATGCGCGGACCCCTTCCGCAAACTACGACCGAATGGTTTCGTCCCGGTGCCCGCGTCTCTTCCATGCTACTAATGGGAGACCAAGCTCACCCGTTTACGATGCAACCGCAACAATCCTGTTACGGAACGCCAGCGAAACAACCGGCTCATGTCGGCACCTTGGAACCCTAAAGGTATTGCGCAAACCCCAGATCATCAAGAACATCAACGCCCTCCCTGACGCGCTGGGCGTGCTGTTTCGTCGTCACCAGGAGAGCATCAGGAGTGTCGATAACAACCGCATCCGGGATGCCCAGTACGACAGCGGCCTTATCCGCGGGCACCTGCACCACAGAGCCGGGAGAGTCAATGATCACGTGTTCCTTAGAGGAATCATGGGCCCTCTCTGTGTCCGCGAGCGAAGCGAAGTCCCCCAGGTCGCTCCACTTCGAGTCCCTCATGACGGTCGTTGCCACCTTGCCACGCTGCGCAAGGGGTTCCGCCAACGCGTGGTCGATCGAGATGCGTTCCAAGCGCGGCCATTGTCTAGACAAGACCTCTTGCTGTTCCAGCAAGTTCCAGGCCGAAACGATCTGGGTCAATGACTCGTTCATCTTCGGGTGGAGTTCTTGGACAGCTGACATCAGTGTCTGCGCACGCGTGACAAACATTCCCGCGTTCCAGAGGTACCCCTGTTCAATGAACGTTCTCGCCAGCGCAAGATCAGGCTTTTCCTTAAAGTCTTCCACCAGATACGCGCCCGGCGCTACTTCTGTGTCAGTTGGGCAGATGTAGCCGTACGCGGTCGAGGGAGACGTGGGCTCCAGGCCGATCGTGGCCAGGTAGCCCGCCTCGGCGGCGTCGATCGCGCGCCCAACGGCATCGTGAAAGATGTGGGACTTGGGGATCACGTGGTCGGCCGCGAAAGAGCCGACCAATGCATCGGTTCCGTACTTCTTCCCCAGCAGGTACGTCGCTAGTCCAATAGCCGGCATGGAGTCGCGCGCCGATGGCTCGGCGATGACCGCGATCTCGAGACCTCTTGGGACCCGGCCGGATTCGAGGACGTTCTGAAGCTGGCTTTGAACTGCCGAAAGGTGTCTCAGCCCGGTAACGACCGTAACCGACTCTGAGACGCGTGCAAGACGCAGAACCGTCTCTTGTAGCAGCGACCAGCCGCACCCCGTAACGTCTAAGAGAAACTTAGGGTGACCCTGCCTAGAGATCGGCCACAGTCTGGTTCCGGCGCCTCCGGCCGGGATGATTGCGTGCAACTTCTTCATTTGCGCCCCCTGGGGTTCACCCTAGCTGGCAAGAAGAATGCCCGCACCATCCCGGCTGGGCGCTAGCCCTATTCGCCTGCTTCCGCGCCACCGTCTTCGGCGACAGCAGCCTCAAGAGCCTCTTCAGCTTCCTCTTCGGTTTCAACGACGTTCTCAGTAATGGCAGTGACTGAGACGACGTCGCGCTCACCCTCCAGAAGGGCCTCCACACCCTTCGGGAGGACAAGGTCTTCAACGCGAACAACCGCGCCTTCTCCCAGGCCCTCCACATCGACTTCGATCGCTTCTGGGATGGAGACAGCGGGTGCAGAGATAAGTAGCGCGAACTCTTCTTGCTGTAGCTGGTTGCCGGAAATGGGCTCACCAACCAGGAGAATCGGGACCTCGACCTCAACCTTTTCGTCCGCGCGCACGACCAGAAGGTCCACGTGGATGATGTCGCGACGGACAGGGTGACGTTGGACACCGCGGACCAGCGCCAACTGCTCCTTGTCCCCGTAGTCGACGTTAAGGACCGCGTTCGCATTGTCTTTGACAATCAGGAAAATGTCGTGTCCGGGAAGATCCAAGTGCACGGGGTCGATGCCGTGGCCGTAGAGTACCGCGGGGACGTTGCCCGCCGCGCGGCTACGGCGCGATGGGCCTTTGCCGAACTCAGTGCGCTCTACGCCTCTAATGGATAGATCTGTTACTGCCATGGTTGCTACCTCTTTACGTTCTGCGGGCCGGGCCCGATTTTTCTTGCCTACCGGGCGCCGCCGAACAGCGGTAACCAACCACGTCGATCACGGAGTAGCGCTTGGCTCTCCCTCGCCGGGGCAACACGAAAAGTGTAGCCGGAAGCTACAACGTCAGGTACGAAAGCCGGGTTGGCTTCGTCACTACCTAGGCGTCTCCATCGAACATGGAGGTCACAGAACCGTCCTCAAAGACCTCGTGGATACCGCGGGCCAATAGGGGCGCAATAGGCAGGACCGTCAGGGTTGGGAAACGTTTGTCTTGCGGGATTGGGAGCGTGTCTGTCACGACGACTTCCACCGCGCCACAGCCCGCCAAGCGTTCCGGTGCGGGGTCAGACAGGACTGCGTGCGTGGCCGCGACAAGGACGGACTTCGCGCCCGCCTTGTAGAGCACACGAACGGCCTCCGCGATCGTTCCCCCCGTGTCGATAAGGTCATCCGTGATCACGCAGTCAAGGCCTGTGACGTCCCCAACAACACGGTTGGCAACCGCCTTGTTCGGCTTAGTGATGTCCCGGGTTTTGTGAACGAAGGCAAGAGGACAGTTCCCCAGTTTTGCCGCCCACTTCTCAGCAACCCGGATCCGCCCGGCATCGGGAGAAACCACAGCCACGTTACCCAGGTCGACGCGGGTCTTCACATAGTCGACCAGCACGGGCATGGCCCACAGGTGATCAACCGGTCCGTCAAAGAAACCCTGCGCTTGAGCCGCATGCAGGTCGACGCTCATGATCCGGTCTGCGCCAGCCGTCTGGTACAGATCAGCGATCAGGCGTGCCGAAACAGGTTCGCGTCCCTTATGTTTCTTGTCCTGGCGTGCGTAGGGGTAGAACGGAGCAACTGCGGTGATCCGCTTGGCCGACGCGCGCTTAGCCGCGTCGATCATGATCAGCTGTTCCATCAGCCACTTGTTCGTGGGAGCTGACATGGACTGCAGCAAGAAAACGTCGGCCCCACGCACGGACTCGTTGAAACGGAAGTAGATCTCGCCATTCGCAAAGTCGTAAGCGGTTGTCGACATGACGTCAAGGCCCAGCTCCGCTGCCACATCCTTTGCAAGTTTCGGATAGGCACGGCCACTCGCCAGGACCAATCTCTTGTCGACGGCGGTGATTATTCCACTCAAGGCGGTCCCTTCAGTTTTGAGCAACCGGCAGCAACGACTACAACCTTAGCGGCATTAGTGCCCAGCAGAAAAACCGGGTCGCAAGATGGTCGTCTGCTCCGGTGCAAACAGAAGCTCCGCCGCATGGACTCGAACCACGACTAAGGGCACCAAAAACCCCTGTGCTGCCATTACACCACGGCGGAAAAGCAACAGTCATTCTGCCACACAACTGCATAGAAAAGCGAGAGCGCGCGCGAAACACCACGCAGCTTGCGGATACGATGGACAGACATGAAGACTTACAATCCCTTGCCCGCTCTCAACGAGTAGGGAGTTCGACAATGGCAAACCCCCTGTTGGTCGCCGAAAACCTGCACCTAGAGTTCCCTACCCAAGTCGTGTTCGATTCCCTCTCTCTGGGAGTCGAAGAAGGCGATCGCGTCGGGATCGTGGGAGCCAATGGAGGCGGCAAAACCAGTCTGCTCCGCATGCTCACCGGGAGTCTGGAACCACAGTCTGGCAGGGTGATCACCCGGGGTGGCCTGGAACTAGGAATGCTCAGCCAAAGCGACCACGCGGACCAGACAATGACGGTGCGTGAGGCGGTTGTCGGCGAGGTTCCCGAGCACGTCTGGGCAGGAAACCCCCGAACAAGGGACATCATTGATGGCCTGGTTTCCGATCTTCCCTGGGAGGGCCGCATCGGTGAACTTAGCGGCGGGGAAAGGCGCAGGGTCCAGCTAGCTGCACTACTTGTGGGTGACTGGGACCTGCTGGTCTTGGACGAACCGACGAACCATCTTGACGTCGAAGGGGTCGCCTGGCTCGCAGACCACCTAAACAGCCGCTGGGTGAAAAACCAGGGCGGTCTGCTGGTGGTCACCCACGACCGGTGGTTCCTGGACCAGGTGTGCACCGAAACCTGGGAGGTCCACAGCGGGGACGTTGAACCATTCGAGGGCGGCTATGCCGCCTACGTACTCCAGCGTGTCGAGCGCGACCGCATGGCGGCTAGTGCTGAAGCTAAGCGGCAAAACTTGCTGCGGAAAGAACTGGCCTGGCTCCGCCGCGGACCACCCGCAAGGACCAGCAAGCCACGGTTTCGAATCGATGCGGCCAACCAGCTGATCCAGGACGTCCCACCGATAAGGGACTCTATTGAGCTGGAGCGTCTTGCCGTTGCCCGACTCGGGAAAGACGTCGTTGATCTTGAAGGGGTTGGCGTCAGCTACGACGGGAACAAAGTCTTAGACGACATCACCTGGCGGATCGCACCGGGCGAGCGCACCGGGATCATCGGCGGCAACGGGACGGGTAAATCGACGTTGCTAGCCCTTATCGCTGGGACGCTAGAGCCAAGCACCGGGCGCGTGAAACGCGGCAAGACGGCAAAAGTGGAGATCCTGGACCAGCAGTTCAGCCAACTGAAGGAGATCGAGGGCGACCGGGTGCGTGAGGTCCTTGGCCGCACCAAGACGACCTTCCTCGTCGAGGGCAAGGAGATGACGCCCGCGGCCCTGCTGGAACGATTGGGTTTCTCCAAGGCACACCTCTCGGCCCGGGTGGGTGAGCTGTCAGGGGGCCAGAAGCGGCGACTGCAACTGCTCTTGGTCCTTCTGGCCGAGCCGAACGTGATCCTGCTGGACGAACCCACGAACGATGTCGACCATCAGATGCTGAACGCCATGGAAGATCTTCTGGACTCGTGGCCGGGAACCCTGATCGTCGTTTCTCACGACCGTTACCTACTGGAACGGGTGACGGACCAGCAGTACGCCGTAATGGACGGCAAGCTCCGGCACCTGCCCGGAGGGGTCGATGAGTACCTGTCGCTTCGAGCAAAGCAGAAGCGTGCCCGGGGCCAGGCAACTGCGCCTGAAGCCCAGGCACCCAAGGACACATCGGTCCTGAGCGGGGCTGAGCTTCACGCCCGGCGGAAAGAGTTGGCCGCAGTCGAACGCAAGGTGGCGAAGCTGGGACAGCAGGTGTTGGTGCTCCAACAGAAGATGGCGGACATGGACCCAAGCGACTACCAGTCACTGGCCGAGTTCGCGTCGCAGCTCCAGTCCCTCCAGCTTGAAAGGGACAAGAACGAGGAAAGGTGGCTCGAACTCAGCGAGCTACTGGACTAACGCCGAGTTCGTTCGCGGGCGCCCCCTTCCGAAAGTCGTTATCCTGTCCCCATGGATGAGACCTTCTTGGAGACGATCTATTCGCTAGTCGCGTCAGGCTTCGAAATGCTGGGCGCTCTCGCGATGGTCATCGGGTTCATCATCGCGGGTGTCCTGTCCGTCCGTGCCCTTTCAAGGGGCGAAGGCGGGGCGGCCGCGTTCAAGATCCTGCGGGTCAGCGTTGGCAGCGCCATTCTGTTAGGGCTCGAAATATTGGTTGCAGCGGACCTGGTTCGCACCATCACGTCGAAGCCCTCGATAGACGAAGCCTTAATCTTGGGGATGATCGTCATCATCAGGACGATCCTGTCGATGTCGATCCAAATCGAGATCGAAGGCGTGCTCCCCTGGAAGCGCGCGTTGCTCACCAGCGGCGGCAAAGTCCTGACCGACCTGGTTCAAGAAGACCACGCCAAGGGCAAAGCAGGCCTGGCAAACGCCGAGAAGGACATCTCAGACGTCCTCTAAACGACGGCACCAAACGACGCCCTCAACCTCGGTTGAAAACAGCGCGAAAAGGACTCCCGAGGACTGGGAAGCACGACGCGGGTCTCCTGGACTGCCAATGTCGACGCACGATGGCCTGACCTGACCTGGACCTCTTGGAGGATTTTGGGCGCTTCGCTTTTGTTTGCGCTGGCAGTGAGGTGTTTGAGGTCCGCGTTAGGGTCACTAGGTCAGGCACACAGATCGGTCAGACGGTCATCACCTACGCAAGTCTGAGACCAGAATCCGGCAGACAGCCCTCACACACAGGTAGCCAACACCACGAACCATCAAACGACTTCAAGCCCAGTGAAAGTGCAACTGGGGTCGTAAGAGTGCACGCGGGGGCACGCCACCTGAAAGCTAAGAGTGCAACCCGGGTAATGAGAGTGCTCCCCGGGGGCCGATCCCAGGGAAAGAGTGTATTGCGGGTGGTAAGGGTGTATGTGGGGAGACCTCCCCACATACACCCTTCACACCCCAGGAACACTCTTAGGTTTTTGAAGGCAGATTTGTAGATATCTGAGGGCATGGTTGAGGGAAGAAGATGCCCAAGACCCTGGCCGCTGACCTCTCTTCACGCCAAGACCAGAGACTCCAGTCAGGGCTGGGACGCTGAAGCCAAGAAAGGGAACTTGCTGCCGGGTGAGGGAGCCTGCTGCTGGATGAAGGAACTTGCTGCTAAGTGAGGGAACCTGCTGCCCGTTTCGTCCACGGTGGCAATGCTCGTTCTAGGGACGCGCCCCTGGATGCCGTCCAAGTCACTGCGATGCTACGGACCCCAGGCAGCGATGCCTGTTGCAGGCAACGACCCACTTTCTCAGCCTGTTCCTGGCTTTCGGTAAGGCCCACCACGGTCGGCCCCGCACCCGAGACCATCCACTGCGACGCGCCGCATTCCAAGAGCGCCTCACCCACCCGTATCAGTTCCGGACGTAGCGTCAAGACAGCTTCTTGGAGGTCATTTGCCATGAGTCCTGACAGGTCGCTGGCATGGGAGGCCTCCTCGAACTTGCGGGCCAACCCTTCGGGGAGCTCCAGAGATCCCCTTCCGCCCTCAAGCGCGTCAAACTCTTGGAAGACCCTGGGGGTGCTCAACCCTTCTTCGAAGAAAACCAGAACCCACCAGAGACTACGGGTGCTCGGCTTGCAGGTTCCGTCATTCAGCTGCGTTATTTGGTCTCCGCGCCCCTCGCCAAGACAGAGTCCCCCGGCAAGGCATGCGGGCACGTCAGCGCCAAGCCGCCGCCCAATGGTCATAAGTTCATCCGTGGAAAGCCCAGAACGCAACAGCTGGTTCACGGCAACCAGGGTGGCGGCCGCGTCAGCACTACCGCCTCCCATCCCTCCTGCCACAGGAATCAGCTTGTGAACGGTAAGGCTGAGTGTTCCGTCAGCCCCAAGCTCTTGTGCTGCGCGAACAGCCAGGTGCTTTGTGGGATCCATGGCAGCAAACCGTGCAGTCGCTTCACTATTGAACTCTGGGGCACCCTCAAGTCGCGGTTCGTAGACAAGCGTGGTTATGTGGGGCCTTGGGGACCGCGCTCCGCGTTTCAGGCGGGCGACCACGTACTCCCGAAGTCCGACTCCCGCGAAAACACTAGTAAGCGCGTGGTAGCCATCGGAACGAGGCGGTCCTGCGTTGAGTAGCAGGTTGATCTTGCCGGGGGCTGACGCGACTACCATCACTCTTCTCCAAGCTGCAGCTCTGCCTGTGCCAAACGAACGAAATCAGTCACGCCCAGCTGCTCAGGACGCAAAGTCGGGTCAACGCCCGCAACTCTCATGACCTCTGCTGTCGCCTGCTCCCCGCCCAGTGCTTCCCTTAGAGATGCTCGAATCATCTTGCGCCGCTGGGAAAACGCCGCGTCAACAAGGCTGAAAGTGGCCGCGCGAAGGGCAGGGTCCCCCGGGGGCGTCTCAGCCTGCATAACTACAAGTGCCGAATCGACATTCGGTTCTGGCCAGAAAACCTTCCGCCCCACTGCGCCACCAATTCGGGCCTTCCCGTACCAGGCCAGTTTCACGGACGGTGAGCCGTAAGTGCGGCTTCCCGGCGCGGCGACCAGGCGCTCGGCGACCTCTTTTTGCACCATGACCACCACCCTCCTGATGGTCGGGAACTCAGCAAGCACGTGCAGAAGAACGGGGACAGAAACGTTGTAGGGAAGGTTCGCGACAAGAGCCAGTGGGCTTTGAACTTGTTGCGCCGAAAGGTTTAGAGCATCTTCGGTAATGATTTCAAGGTTCCCAGCCGCCGCTGGAAGGTGGCTCTGCACAGTCCCCTTAAGTGCGCCCGCCAGCCTGGGGTCGATCTCAACCGCGGTGACCCGCGCACCCGTCTCTAACAACGCGAGCGTCAGGGATCCCAGTCCGGGCCCGATCTCTACGACCTCATCGCCTGCGCCTACCTCGGCCAGTGCAGCAATCCGTCTCACGGTTCCGGCGTCATGAACAAAGTTCTGCCCCAACTTCTTGGTCGGGTTCACCTCTAGCTCACGGGCAAGACGGCGGATCTGGGCGGGACCCAGCAGACGTCCAACAGGAACCGTCTCCGCCATTGCTTCTCACCTAGCCTCGAAAGATGGACCCCTCCACCCTTCCAGTCTACGTGGGTCTAGCCCCGCTTGAGCTTCCGGCAGCCCCGTACCTCGCACTGTCTTGAGCATGCGGCTGTCTTGAGTCTGCGACCGTCTTGAGTTTGCGGCAGTTCTAGCAACCGCGGTAAACGTGGCAAGAGTTCTCCATCAAGATTCTTGCCGTCTCCTCAACGGTTTCTTCCCACAGCTCTGCCATAGCGCGAACAGTGTGGGTCATGACGTACGAGGCATTAGGTGAGCCGCGGTAGGGCACCGGGGGCAGGTAGGGCGCGTCGGTCTCTACCAGGACCAGTTCACGCGGCATCTCCAAGAACGCCTCACGCAAATGCCCATTCGCAGGGTAGGTTAGGGGGCCCGAGAAAGAGGCGTACCAGCCGCGCTCCCCAATGTGCCTTGCCAACTCAGCGTCGCCTGAAAAGCTGTGGAACACGATCGCCTGACTGCGCGAAGCAGATCTGCGAAGAACTCTTAGTGTGTCCTCGTGAGCTTCGCGGTCGTGGATTTGAAGCGGCAGATCATGCGCGCGAGCCAGTTCCAGGTGGATTTCAAAAGATTCAGCCTGGGCCTCACGACCGGGCTCACCCGTGCGAAAGTAGTCCAGTCCCGTCTCACCAACCGCAACAACGTGGGGGTCATCCAAAGCTTCAGCCAGCCGTTCCAAAGCAACAACTAGGGGGACATGGTGCTCTTCCAGCTGGTGGTCAAAACCATCCGGGGATCGCTCAGTGTGACCTGCGTGCAGTGCGGCCTCGTTGGGATGGATTGCCAGGGCAGCCTTCACGTTCCGGTGGTGCCTGGTCAGCTCAACCGTGGGTTCGAAGTCGGGAAGCGAACACCCAACCGTAATGATCTCGCTGACTCCAGCTTGCTCAGCCAAGGCCAGTTGCTCATCGAGAGGCATCTGGAACCCATCCGCGATGGGGATTTCTTCCGCGCGAAGAGGAAGGTGAGTGTGATTGTCCATCACCTGAGCACCAAGCGGCTGGTCCGGTTCCGGCCAGCAACGCTTCCTCTTAGCCAAGCTGAAAACCTACTCCCACTCGATCGTGCCCGGAGGTTTCGGTGTCACATCCAACACGACCCGGTTCACGCCATCGACCTCGCTGGTGATCCTGTCAGAGATGAGCGCAAGCAGGTCGTAAGGCAACGGATACCACTCCGCGCTCATCGCATCCTCACTACGGATCGGACGCAGGACAATCGGGTGACCGTAGGTACGTTCTTCATCTTTCACACCGGTCGACCGCACGTCGGCAAGCAGGACAACGGGGAACTGCCAAATGTCGTTGTTCAGCCCCGCCCTCTCGATCTCCTCACGCACTATCTTGTCAGCGCCACGAACCATTTCGAGGTTTTCGGGGGTCAGCT
>CAYFRO010000015.1:0-18627 GCA_964345565.1 uncultured Actinomyces sp. | reverse complement strand
ACGCACCCCAAGACCGGGTCCTGGGAAGGGGTGGCGCTCAACGATTGAGGTTGGAACCCCCAGCAGTTTTCCGAGCTGGCGGACCTCGTCCTTAAACAGGTCCCGAAGAGGTTCAACAAGCTCAAACTGGAGGTCCTCAGGCAACCCGCCCACATTGTGGTGGCTCTTGATGTTCGCCCCGCCAACCCCGGACTCAATCACGTCTGGGTAAACGGTCCCCTGGGCCAAAAAGTCAACAGTGCCGCCCTGCTCTTTGGCCTCTGCCATCAAACCTGCGGCTGCTTCTTCAAAGACCCTGATGAACTCCGCGCCGATGATCTTTCGCTTGGTCTCAGGGTCGGTGACGCCTTTCAGCGCACTCAAGAAACGTTCCACCGCGTCAACAGTGATGAGGCGGATGCCAAGAGTTTCCGCGTAGTCGCGTTCGATTTGTTCGCGCTCCCCACTTCTCAGCAAACCGTGGTCAACGAACACGCAGGTCAGCTGGTCCCCAACGGCCTCGTGAACCAGCGCCGCAGTCACCGAGGAGTCCACGCCCCCGGACAGTCCCGCGATCACACGTCCGTCACCCACCTGGTCTTTGACAGCCTGGACAAGGTCATCCCGGACCTCATTCAGATCCCAGGGTGCCGCACGAGGGACCGACTCCGCCACAAAGGCTGCGACTTCTGCCGCCCGCGCCATCGCATCTTCCGCTGACAGGCTCATTGTTGGGATGCCCAGGCTCTCAGCAACAACAAGAAGTTCCAAGGAATCCCGGTCACCGACAAGCACTACGGCCGCCGGGCGGTCCCCCTTCAGATCATCGGGCGATAGGGCACTACGAACCTCAGTGTAAAAACCCGCATCACGAACTCTGCGAGCAACCAGCTGAGCGTGAGGGCTACCTAGATCCAAAACGACTACGGGGGCTTTTTCTTCTACATTCACCCTTCTACCCTACCCTCAGGTCTTCTGCCACGACTCCCAAAGCGAGGCGTACTCGCCGCCTTTTTCAACCAGCTCAGTATGGGTCCCAAGCTCCGCTAACCTTCCGTCGATCAGCACCGCGACCCTGTCCGCATCGGCGGCCGTGTAAAGCCGGTGGGCAATAGCAATAACTGTGCGTCCATCCAGGACCCGCGACAGTGAGCGTTCCAGTGACCGCGCCGCAGTGGGGTCCATTAGGGACGTTGCCTCATCCAAGACCAGCGTATGAGGATCCATCAGCACTATGCGTGCCAAAGCAAGCTGCTGTGCTCTAGCCGGCGAAAGCGTGAGCCCGCCAGCCCCAACCTCCGTCTGCAGACCGCGCTCAAGGCTACGCACCCAAGAGCTAGCCCCAACAGCGCTCAAAGCGTCCCACATGTCCTTGTCGGTTGCGTTTTCGCGGGCCAGGCGCATATTGTCCGCGAGCGAACCAACGAACACGTGGTGTTCCTGTGACACCAGGACAACCTCTTGCTGCAGGATTTCTTCTGGAAGGTCGACCAGGTTCACGCCACCTACGGTCACGCTTCCGCCACTTGGCGGGTGGATCCCTGCGATCATGCGTCCCAATGTAGATTTGCCGGCGCCCGAGGGGCCGACCATTGCCAGGGTCTCGCCAGGCACCAGGTCCAAGTCGACGCCGTGCAGGACATCTTTGCCTTCGCGATACGCGTAGCGGACCTCTTTTGCCACCAGCTGACTTGACTGGGGCGACTCACCTGTCGGTTCACGGTCCGCCTTCACCAGCTCCACCCCAAAGATTCGGGCCAGCGCTGCCTGCGCCGACTGCATGTGGTCGATCCAGAAAGTGAAGTTTCCTATGGGGCCCCGGATCTGGAGTGCATAGAGCGCAACCCCAACAACCTGACCGTCGGTTACGAAACCGATGCTCATCAGGTAAACGCCAACCACCAGGACCACCACGACGGGAAGCTGGACCGAGAGCGTTATTCCTACCATCAGGAACGATCGCTGCCACGCGGTGTAGCGCTCCAGACGCCATCCCTCACGAACGGCCTCGTCCAAGCGCCGGTTCCGTAGCTCCCCTAGCCCCAGGGCATCAACGGTCTCAGCGTTCTCGATTGTCTCGGTGATGACGCCAGAGATGCGGGCCCACGCGCTCGCCTGCGCGCGGTACGCGGGAATGGTGCGTGGCATGTACCAGCGCATCACCAGGTACAGCGGAAAGTACGGCAAGAACATGGCGAGGGCTAAGACAGGAGACATGAAAAATGCCGCGACCACAGTGACCACAATGGTCGCTGAGAGGATCATGATCGCCGAGATCCCGTTCCTGATCATGAACTGGACCTGCTCGATGTCGCGGGTGGTCCGCCCTAAAAGGTCCCCTGTCCCAGCTTCTTCGACCGTGGACAGAGGAAGGTGCGTGACGGAGTGAACCAGAGATTCGCGTAGTTGCGCGAACATCCGCTCGCCCATGATCTTCGAGAAATACTCGGCGAAGTAGGCAAGCACCGCACCCACTAAGACAAGTGCCAGCGCTACCGCAATCAGCGCGGTGATAGTTTTGGCATCGGTGCCATCGCTGATTCGGTTGAGCGCGTAATTGACGATCCAGGGAATGCCTGCCCCCGTAAGTGCTGCGCCGAGCTGCAAAGCAACGACCAGTGTGACGATCCTTTTGTGGTCGCCGATCAGGCTCCACATGGCCCTCAGAATCTGGGGCGTGCTAGCGACCGGGAGCTTCATCGCTCTCACCAGCCTCTCGCGCCATCGTTGCCCGGTACAGCAAGGCGCCGGGATCCCCTGCCTTCGCAGCGGCCTTCAGCTGTTCGTGTGTTCCCCGCGCAACCTCTGTTCCAGAATCGTCGACGACCACGATCTGGTCGCACTTTTCAAGCCAAAGCGGAGACGCTGAAACGACCAGGGTTGTCTTGCCCTGCCGGTGGTTCCGCACTCGCTTCGAAATTCGTTCTTCCGTGTGGGAGTCAACGGCCGAGGTCGGCTCGATCGCGATCAGGATGGGTGTGCGTGCGTAAATGGCGCGCGCCAGCGCGACTCTCTGGCGCTGACCTCCAGAAAGGTTGCGGCCCCGCTCAGTGAGCCACCCTGCCATTCCCCCTTCCAGTGAGTCCAGAACGTCGGCGGCGTCGGCGACCTCCATGGCCTGTTGCAGCCCCGGGTCGTCCGGGACACGGTCGGCGCGGAACAGGGTTCCCTCGGCCCTAGAGGCTTCCTCAAGGTGCTCGCGGTAGACCAGTTCGGTGACTCCGCGAGGACTGGGATCGTGGGCTATCCGGCCGCGCAGTGCAGAATGCAACGTGCCGCGAAACAACTGGGCGTCCGCCTCAGAGAGCAGAATGTTCTTCCTTACCATTTCCAGGGGGAGGTCACGCAGGTCTTGATCGCCGATCAGAACCTGATCTGCATCATCAATCCGCGCGAGCCTTCTAGCTATTTCAGCTGAAACGTCGGGGGTTGGCGCCACTAGCGCCGTCAGGATTCCGTGTCGAATGCGAACCCCTGACTGGGCATCAGTAAGATCTGCGGTGCTGAAGTCGGGCGCGTCAAACTCGCCTGGCTGAGGGTTGTTTTGTCCTACGGCGGGTTCGAGGGCTGAGAATTCGGCTAACTTCTTGGCCCCTACCCAGGCGCGGGTGCCGGTCTGGGCCGCCCACGCCGCAACGTTGATGGGACCGGCTAAAAAGGCTGTCAGGCCAACAAAAGTGAGCAGCTCGCCCGGGGTCATTTTGCCTTGAAACACCAGCATTGACCCAAAGCCAGCAACGATCGCAACGAACAGCATTGGCACGGAGGAACGCATGACAGCCAGGAGCGCTTGGTTTCCCGCAACCTTGATGGCAGCGCTACGGACCCTGCCCGACTGCTCCCGATAGCGGGCGTTGTAATAGTTCTCTCCACCTATGCCCCGTAGCACTCGAAGGCCAGTCACAGCATCGGTGGAAATGGTGGTGAGCTTCCCCTGCTCCTCACGTTGGATCGCAAGTTTCTTCTGGATGGGGCCGGCCAGTGCCGCTACCGCCAGGACCGTAAGAGGAAACCCGATGACTATCACCAGGCCGAGCGGTAGCGACATCGAAATCATCACGGCAGCTACCACCAGGAAAGAAACCATCGCGGCGATGACTTCGGCAGTGAAAACAACAAACGAACCAACATGGTCGGAGTCGTTCAGGATTGCGGTGACGACGTCCCCTGCCGGCTTGTCCTGCTTGGCCGCTCGCCCGGCGCGCGCGACCCGGTGAGACACACTGCGGACCGGCCCGAAGGCTCCCCTCATCCACGAAGTGATCTCAGCAATCTGGTTAAGGGATTCCGTGACCGCCAAGACTAGCGCTAAAGCCACAAAGACGCCCACCCAAGCCCAGACCTGTGGGCTGAGTCCCGAGGCGATTCCAGCGTCTACACCGCGTCCGACAGCAACAGACAGCATGGCTGACGCAACAAAGTTCGCCGTGAGTAGTAGCGACTGAAGAATCACGGAGTCCCTGGCCGAATGCACCACCCCTCGTAGTAGCGCACCGGGCGTTCTACCGAACGACCGAGTCTCCCCGGAAGGCGCCCGAAGCACCCTCGGCCACTTGCGTGGCGTCTTACCTAGCGGAGGTAGGTCTGTCCCGATCTCCCCAGCACGATCGCGCAAGAAAGAAAGCGTCTCTTCAGTCTCGCTTTGAGAGTAGGTTGTTTTGCTCAAAATGTTGCCTCAGATAAAACAGAGAAGGGATGGTGACAAAGTGACGTGGCCCTACCCTTTTCGAGACATGCGCTCACGTTATCACCGACTAGGCCGGCCATTCCGCGCCGAGCCTCCCGTTCCTACGTTTGTGCGGCATGCCTCTCGGATACCATTGGGGTGTCTCCACAATCGAAGGGCGCAGGCCCGCGGAAGATCGGAATTCTTGTGTCGTACCGACTAATGGTGGTAGGCGCTGATGCCTCCCCAGTTTTTGACAGCATCTATCAGGACATCCAAACCGGCCTCACGGAGGGCTTAGCTGCCGAATCGATGCAGGCGATGGACGTCTCCGACGTAGTTAGCGCGCCAGCGCTCCTGAAGAACCCAGACCACGCACGCACTGAAGCGACCATCTCTATCCGCTCCGCAGTCGAGACCGTGGTGCTGGTGAAGGGTCTAGCCGCCAGCCCGGCCCCCGCATTCGACCTGCTGGGCTGGAACCTGGAACTAGCTGCAGACGCGGGTCTAGCCGTCGTCTACACGCTAGATGCCGCGGGCTTGGCTCCAGACCTGGTGCTAGCCGACATCTCATCTTTCCTTAGCCGCGCGCAGCGCGCCCACGCAACCGTCGCAGGCGTAGTGCTCGCAGGCGTCCAGACTCCCGTTAGCGCAGACCTCCCAGTCGTGACCGCCCCCGTCTCTTCCGATGACTTGAAGAAGCTGGTAGGCACCGACGCCACCGCGGTCACTCCGCTTGCCTTCAAGGTTGACCTTGCCGCCCGCGCCGCAAAAGACCCAAAGACGATCGTGCTACCCGAGGGCACTGAGCCCCGCATCCTGAAAGCGACGGAAGATCTGCTGGAACGCGGCGTAGCAAAAGTTATCTTGATCGGTGAGCAGGACGATGTTCGGGCGGCCGCCGATGCCGCAGGGGCCATCATTGAGGGCGCCAAGATCGTCTCGACTTCCGACCCCGTGGCCGCTAAGTACGCTGAAGAGTTGGCAAAACTTCGCGCGAACAAGGGAATGACCCTGGAGCAGGCGCAACAGCTGGTTCTTCAGCCCACCTACTTCGCAACGATGATGGTGCAGATGGGTGACGCGGACGGCATGGTTTCAGGTGCCACGCACACAACAGCCGACACGATTCGCCCAGCACTACAAATCATCAAGACAGCCCCTGGTAACTCACTGGTCTGTTCCGCATTCCTGATGCTGATGCCGCAGGAAGCCCTGATCTTGGCCGACTGCGCTGTAGTGGTCTCCCCGGATGCGCGGCAAATGGCAGAGATTGCTATCGCCAGCGCAAAGACCGCCCGACAGTTCGGGCTGGACCCAAAGGTCGCCATGTTGAGCTACTCAACCGGAACCTCTGGCAGCGGCCCCACCGTCGAAAAGGTGACCGCCGCGGTCCGCGACGCGAAGGAATTGGCCCCCGACCTGCCGATTGAGGGTCCGCTCCAATACGATGCAGCTGTCGACCCCGAAGTTGGAGCCCAGAAAGCACCGGACTCGCTAGTCGCGGGAGCCGCAAACGTTCTGGTCTTCCCCAGCTTGGATGCAGGCAACATTGCGTACAAAGCCATCCAGCGTTCCGCGGGGGTTGTCGCGGTTGGCCCGATCCTGCAGGGACTCAACAAGCCAGTCAACGATCTTTCGCGCGGGGCCACCGTTGAGGACATCGTGAACACGGTTGCTATCACCGTGATCCAAGCCCAGGAAGATAACTAATGCCAAAAACGGTCTTGGTCCTGAACTCCGGGTCCTCTTCCATCAAGTACCAGTTAGTTGACCCGGCCTCGGGTCACAACTTGGCTTCCGGGCTCGTTGAGCGGATTGGTGAGCCCATGGGGCACATCCACCACCGCTATTCGGTAAAAGAAGTTGACCTGAATGAGCCCATCGCTAATCACGAGGTCGGGTTAAGGATGGTTCTGGACCTCTTCAACGAGGTGGGGCCGCCCCTCGAGGAAGCCGGAATCGTTGCGGTTGGGCACCGCATTGTTCAAGGCGGTCGCTACTTTTCCGGGCCTGCCGCCGTTGATGAACGGGTTGAGCGGCTGATCGGTGAACTATCCGCACTTGCGCCGCTCCACAACCCCGCGGCCCTGGTTGGCATAAAAGTTGCTGAGTCCCTTCTGCCGGACATCCCACAGGTTGCCGTCTTTGACACTGCATTCTTCCAGGACCTCCCCGACCGGGCGGCCCTCTACGCCCTTGATCGCGATGTCGCTGAACGCTATTCGATCAGACGCTACGGGGCTCACGGGACCAGCCACCAGTTTGTGTCCAAGCAGGTTTCAGAGATCTTGGGCGGTAGAGACCTGCGTCAGATCGTGTTGCACCTTGGAAACGGAGCTTCAGCATCCGCGATCATCGGAGACCACGCGGTCGACACGTCCATGGGCCTGACCCCGCTCGAGGGACTGGTCATGGGGACCCGCACGGGTGACATCGATCCCGCAGTGACCTTCCACCTGCAGCGCGTTGCGGGCATGTCGTTTGAGGAAGTTGACGAACTGATGAACCGTAAGTCGGGCCTGAAGGGCCTGGCCGGAGACAACGACATGCGGCAAGTTCGTGAGATCGCGCGGTCTGGCGACCAGTCGGCCCGCAAGCGCGCTCGGGAAGCACTGGACGTGTACGTCAACAGGATCGTCAAATACATCGGGGCCTACACGGCTGAAATGGGGGGCGTAGACGTCATCACGTTCACTGCCGGCATTGGAGAGAACGACATCGACCTGCGCTACGAAGTCTGCAAACGACTGGAACCGTTGGGTGTCCTGCTTGATGAGGAAGCAAACAGCCAGCGCGCCCGTCACCCCATAACCATCTCGCAAAGGGGTTCCGTCTGCCGGGTGATGGTGGTGCCAACGAACGAGGAACTGGCGATCGCCACCCAGGCGATGACTGTCGTCTGAGCTGAAAGAAGACCAAGATGAGACTGGCAGAACAATCGATTTACGATCACGGATTCGCGCGCGTCGCGGCCGTGAGTCTGCCAGTCCACTTGGCCGACTGTAGCGCTAACGCCAAACAGACAATCTTCGCGGCAGAGGAATGCGCGAAGCAGGGCGCCTGCGTCGCCGTATTCCCAGAGCTGGGCCTTTCTGGATACTCCATCCAGGACCTGGTCGGCCAGGACCAACTGCTACAGGACGCCCTCGCCGCAGTCGAGCAGGTGGTCCAGGCCTCAACCACGATCCCCACGATCCTGGTTGTGGGAGCTCCGCTGAAGCTAGGTGGCACTCTCTACAACTGCGCGGTCGTGATCCACCGGGGCCGGATTCTGGGCGTCCAACCCAAAGAACACCTCCCCTCGTACGGCGAGTTCTACGAAGAGCGCCACTACCAGGTGACGCCGACGCCTCTCACTGACCCTGAAGTGCAGTGGGTGCATTGGGATCGCGGTCTAGCCCGCCTCCCGGACAAAGAGCGCGGCTCCGCGGAAGCACCAAAGGCCCGGTTTGAGAACGTCACCCAGCCCGCGGCCAACAAGGACACCTTCCCCTTCGGAAAGTTTTTGGTTTCCGTAAAGGATGTTCCCGGGCTGACGCTGGGGGTGGAAGTGTGCGAGGACGTGTGGGTCCCGGTACCCCCCTCGTCCATCGCTGCGCTATCCGGGGCAACCGTCATTGGGAACCTCTCGGCTTCCCCGGTCACCGTGGGCAGGGCGCGGCTCCGCCAAGATCTGGTGAAAGGCCAGTCGTTCTCTTCCATCAGCGCCTACATCTACACGGCCGCCGGCTTCGGTGAGTCCTCAGACGACCTCGCGTGGGACGGGCAGACGTTGATCTACCAGGACGGCGCACTCCTTGCTGAAGGGCCCAGGTTCGCTACCGCCCCTGTGATCACAGTTGCAGACGTCGATCTGCAACTGATCGCCAGGCGACGGGCTTTCCAAACGACTTTCAGCGCGAACGGTCAGAAACTGGGGGTCCCCCGCCCGGTTGTCGTTCAGACGACGGTTGCTTTCCCAGCCCGGCAAGAGGTCAGCGGACTGCGGTGGCCCCTTGCGCGGTTCCCCTTTGTGCCCGATGAACCAGAGCGCCGCGATGAAGATTGCTTTGAGGCTTTCGCGATCCAGGAAAGCGCGTTGCGGCGACGCATGGTTTCGATCGGGAAGCCGAAGCTGATCCTGGGGGTGTCAGGAGGGCTCGATTCAACGCTGGCACTACTGGTCGCAGTGAAAGCCATGGACCGCCTGGGTCGTCCCCGCACAGACGTTGTCGCCTACACAATGCCGGGCTTCGGTACCAGTAGCAAGACAAGGGAAAACGCGGAAACCCTGGCCCGATCCCTGGGCGTGACCTTCCGCGAAATCGACATCAGACCTGCCGCGATGGCGATGCTTGAAGCAATGGGACATCCCTACGCCAAGGGCGAGCCCGTCTATGACGTGACCTTCGAAAACGTGCAGGCCGGCCTGCGGACCGACTACCTGTTCCGCCTTGCCGGGTCCCTGGGAGGGTTCGTGGTTGGCACCGGGGACATGTCAGAGCTTGCACTCGGCTGGTGCACATACGGGGTCGGTGACCAGATGAGTCACTACGGGGTGAACGCTGGGATCCCCAAGACAATGATTCAACACCTGATCCGTTGGGTCGGCGAAAATGAGTCCTTCGCGGGCGACCTCTCCGAAGTTTTGGCTTCGGTCCTTGACACGGAGATCTCTCCGGAGCTGGTGCCCGCCGGCGATGGTGGCGAAACACAGTCAACCGAAGCCATGATCGGGCCTTACGAGCTGCAGGACTTTACCCTGTACTGGCTACTCCGCGGCGGCTTCACCCCCAGCCGAATCGCGTTCCTGCAGTCTCACGCGTGGGGCGAAAAGTACACTGACGAAGAAATCCTGCACTGGTTGGAGGTCTTCTTCAAGCGTTTCTTCCAAAACCAGTACAAGCGGATGGCAGTCCCAGGCGCACCCAAAGCGATGGCCGCCGGCTCACTGTCCCCCCGCGGGGACTGGCGGATGCCCGCGGACGCACTTGCACGGGCTTGGATGGAAGACCTCGCGGGGCTGCGGAAGCAACTGGCAGTCCCACCCGAAGACGAAGAGACGATCAGGGCGTGAGTGAGACTTCGCTTGTCATCCTGTCGGGGATCTTGGCTGCGTTGTTCGCGGCGGCGGTCGGCGCCCTGGGGATCTACGCTTCCCGAGCCAAGAGCGGGATCCCCTACGGAACCCCCTCAATCCTGCTGGGAAAGAAAATGCGGAAAGACCGTGCCACTTGGGACGCTGCTCACCGGAAAGCGTCGCCGTTGCTGTGGACGGCAACCGCTGTCGCACTGACCCAGACCGCCACTTTTGCTGTTGGAGTTTTCAACCCAGCCCTCTTGTCGCTGGGCTATCTCATTACCCTGGCGGTGGTGGGGTTGGTGCTGATCGCAGGGTTGCTCTACCTGGCCGGCCGCGCGTAGGTGCCGGCCAGGCAAAAGAGCCTACTTGCTGGCAGGGGACGTCATCGAGTGAACGTCCAGGGCCTTGTCCAGCTGCTCCGGGGTGACCTCGCCCCGTTCAACGAACCCAAGGTCCTCGACGGCTTCGCGAACCGTCATGTCGTTCTTGACCGAGTGCTTTGCGATCTTCGCCGCGTTCTCGTACCCAATCAGGCGGTTCAGCGGCGTAACGATCGAGGGTGAAGATTCTGCGTAACGAAGGCAAGTGTCCACGTTCGCGGTGATCCCATCCACGCAACGGTCCGCCAGAACGCGGGACACGTTACCCAGGATGTTGATCGAATCCAGCAGGTTGTAGGCCATCACGGGGAGCATGACCAGCAGGTCAAAGTTACCCTGGGATCCCGCGAAGGTAATGGTCGAATCGTTGCCGATCACCTGTGCGCAAACCATGACGGTCGCTTCCGGAAGGACCGGGTTGACCTTGCCCGGCATGATCGACGAGCCCGGCTGCAGGTCAGGAAGGTTGATTTCGCCAAGTCCCGTGCGCGGACCCGACCCCATCCAGCGAAGGTCGTTCGAGATCTTCACCAGTGAGACAGCAACCGTGCGTAGCTGACCCGAGAGCTCCACGAGCGAATCTTGGGCGGCCTGTGCCTCAAAGTGGTTCTTCGCTTCAACGAAAGGCATCCCCGTCTTCTCTGCAATGATCTCAATGACGCGCTCTGAGAACCCTGCAGGGGTGTTGATCCCGGTGCCGACGGCGGTCCCACCCAAGGGTAGTTCCGCAAGCCGCGGTAGTGCGCTCTCAACGCGGGAAATCCCATACTTCACGGCCTGGCCGAACCCGGAGAACTCTTGGCCCAAGGTGATTGGGGTGGCATCCATCAGGTGGGTGCGCCCCGACTTCACAACGTCCTTCAGCTCGGCAGCCTTGTTGAACAGGGCATCTTCAAGGGTCTTCAGCCCGGGGAGCAGAACCTCTTGCACAGCCTGGTAGGCAGCGATGTGGATGGACGAGGGGAACACGTCGTTCGAGGATTGGGAAGCGTTCACGTGGTCATTCGGGTGGACCTTCACGCCCTTCAGTTTCCCCGCCAGGTTCGCCACAACCTCGTTCGTGTTCATGTTCGAGGAGGTGCCCGACCCCGTCTGGTAGACGTCGATGGGGAACTGGTCGTCGTGTTTCCCGTCAATGACCTCGGTCGCGGCCTCAACGATGGCGTCAGCGATTTCCTGGTCGACAACTCCAAGCTCAGCATTCGCAATGGCAGCCGCGCGCTTGATCTGGCCCAGGGCAGCGATGTGGTGGGGACTCAGGGTCTCACCAGAGATCGGAAAGTTTTCTACGGCGCGTTGCGTCTGGGCGGCATAGAGAGCATCAACGGGGACTTTGACTTCCCCCATCGTGTCGTGCTCAATGCGGTACTCGGTCATTCGTTCTCCATTTCTAGGGTTCCCGGCGCCTCTCGCATCCGGGTCAGCTTGGACGGTATGGACTGACAACCACTTCGACCCGTTGAAGCTCTTTCACTTCGGAGTAGCCGGTGGTTGCCATGGTGCGGCGCAAGGCGCCAACAAAGTTCAGGTATCCGTCATCGCGGACGGACGGGCCGTACAGGATCTGTTCCAGGGTACCGACAGTTTCTACTTTGGCGCGATGCCCGCGGGGCACCTCCGGGTGAGTCGCTTCGCTTCCCCAGTGCCAGCCCTGACCGGGTGCTTCCTGCGCGCGGGCCAGCGCCGCGCCCAGCATGACAGCGTCTGCGCCACAGGCAATCGCTCTGGTCAGGTTGCCGCTACGGCCAACCCCACCGTCGGCGATAACGTGAACGTAGCGACCCCCGGATTCGTCCAGGTAGTCGCGTCTTGCGGCCGCGGCGTCAGCGATAGCAGTTGCGTTCGGAGCGTGGATCCCCAGAGACTGGCGAGTCGCATGCGCGGCGCCACCCCCAAAACCAACCAGGACTCCGGCTGCCCCGGTTCTCATGAGGTGTAGTGCGGAGCTGTAGGTCGCGGCCCCACCAACTATCACCGGCACATCCAACTCGTAAATGAAACGTTTGAGGTTTAGAGGTTCGTTCCTTGAGGAGACGTGTTCCGCCGAGACGGTTGAGCCGCGGATTACGAAGAGGTCGATCCCTGCTTCAACAGCGGCTCTCCAGTGTCGTTGGACACGCTGTGGGGAGAAGCGCCCTGCAACAATTATCCCCGCTTCGCGTAGCTGCGTGACCCGCTCGCGGATCAGCGAGTCCTTGATCGGCTCGGAGTAGATCTGCTGCAAACACGAAGTTGACTGCTCTGCCGGCAGCGACGCGATCTCCGCAAAGATTGGGGTTGGATCTTCGTAGCGAGTCCACAGACCCTCAAGGTCCAGGACGCCAAGCCCACCGAGTTTGCTGAACTGAATCGCAGTCTCGGGACTCATGACCGAGTCCATTGGGGCGGCAACGATGGGAATGTCCAGGTGGTAGGCGTCCAACTGCCAGGAGGTGCTTACATCTTCCGGGTCGCGTGTTCGCCGCGCAGGAATCAGGGCGATGTCGTCGAGGGAGTAGGCTCGCCGACCCCTTTTGCCCCTACCGATTTCAACCTCTGGACTCACGGTCCCATCCTACTCTGCCCGCTGCCGGTCCCTGTCGGTCCGGCCAGGCACAATGTACCCATGACTTCTAGCGGCCACTGCACTTCCTGGACACACGCCCCCTGGCTGGGGTTCGACACCGAGACAACTGGGATCTCCCCAAAGCGCGACAGGGTGGTGACCGCGGCCCTGGTGGAACGCTTCCCCGGCGAAGCCGACAGGGTCACGGCCTGGCTCACAGACCCCGGTGTCCCTATCCCAGACGTCGCCACAAGGGTCCATGGAATCACAACAGAGCATGCGCGGTTCCATGGTCGCCCAGCAAAGGAAGTGCTGGATGAACTCAACGCCCATTTGGCCAGGCACATGGAAAGGGGACGAATCGTTGTCGTGTTCAACGCCGGATACGATCTGCCGCTCATCGAAGCGGACTCAAAGCGACACGGTGTCCGCACGCTTAGCGACCGGTTGGGAGGCCTTGTCGCCCCGGTTGTTGATCCGCTGGTCTTGGACCGTGCGTTAGACCGCTTCCGGCGCGGCAAACGCACCCTGTCGGACATGGCAGCCCACTACGGAGTCCCAGTGCCAGAAGACACGCATCAAGCACACGTCGACTCGACCCTGGCCCTAGATGTTTTTGAAGCCCTACTTAGCCAATATCAAGAATTAGCTGAAATGAGCGCGGAGCAACTCCACCATTTCCAACGGGAAGCGCACGCGGCGTGGGCCAAGGATTTCCGGCGCTATCTCGCTTCTAAAGGGAGAAACGCCCAAGTCTCACTCGAGTGGTTCTAGAAAAGTCAGCTTCTGGTGCCCTTGTAGTTCGGCGCCTGGGCCGTGATGACAACGTCGTGGGGGTGGGACTCACGTAATCCCGCAGGGGTGATGCGGACAAGGCGGCCTTTGTCGCGCAGTGCCTCGATGCTTGGTGCTCCAACGTAGAACATGGACTGGTGCAGACCGCCGACCAACTGGTAGACGATGTCGGCGACGGTCCCGGCGTAAGGGACCTGTCCCTCGATCCCTTCAGGGACCAGTTTTTCGTCCGAACTGACGTCTGCTTGGAAGTAGCGGTCCTTCGAGTAAGATTTGCGTCCGCGCGAACTCATGGCTGCAACCGCACCCATGCCGCGGTACTGCTTGAACTGCTTGCCTCCAGAAAACACGAGCTCACCAGGAGCCTCGTCGGATCCGGCCAGAAGGGATCCCAGCATGACGGCACTGGCACCGGCTGCAATCGCTTTAGCAATATCTCCGGAGTACTGAAGGCCGCCGTCTGCGATTAGAGGAACATCCAACTCGTTGCACGCTTTCGCGGCCAGGTCGATCGCTGTGACCTGTGGGACACCAACGCCTGCGACGACGCGTGTTGTGCAGATTGAGCCGGGGCCAACGCCGACCTTGACTCCATCAGCACCTGCGTCGATGAGTGCGCGCGCGCCCTCTTCCGTTGCGACGTTGCCGCCGATCACGTCGATCCCGTCAAAAGCGGGGTCTGCCTTCAGGGTTGAAATCATTTCGCGGGCCGCGAGCGCTCCACCGTTTGCGGTGTCGACGACCAGGGCGTCAACCCCAGCTTCCGCCAGGGCTCGCGCACGGTCCATCGCGTCTCCGTAAAAACCGACCGCAGCGGCCACCAACAGACGCCCCTGTTTGTCCTTCGAGGCGTTCGGGTACATCTCCGTTTTGACGAAGTCCTTGACGGTGATCAGCCCCGCTAGCCTCCCTTCCGAATCAACCAGGGGTAGTTTTTCCACGCGGTGCTTCGCAAGTAGCGCCTTCGCGTCTTCGCGGGAGATATCGGCTGGGCCCGTGATCAGCGGCATCGGGGTCATGATCTCACCGACCGTGGTGGCGCCCCACTTGCTGGTAGGAAGGAAACGCAGGTCGCGGTTGGTGATGATGCCAACCAGGGTCTCCTGGTCATCCAGCACCGGAAGGCCTGAAACTTTGTATTTGCCACAGAGTTGGTCGAGTTGGTCGATTGTGGCGGAAGTGTGAACTGTGACCGGGTCCGCGATCATCCCCGACTCGGATCGCTTGACGCGCCGCACCTGGTCGGCTTGCTCCTCGATCGAGAGGTTGCGGTGAATGACGCCAAGGCCGCCCTGGCGTGCCATCGCTATCGCCATCCGCGCTTCAGTCACCGTGTCCATCGCGGCGGACATCAGTGGGATTCCGATCTCGATGTTGCGACTGACCCTGGTTTTGGTGTCAACCGTTGAAGGAATAACGTCCGTCAACTCTGGAAGCAACAGAACGTCGTCGTAGGTTAGCCCGGTGCCTGCAAACTTGTCTTCTCTATAGCCGCCCATAGCCCGAGTTTATCCAGGCCAGCGATTGCTCCCGTGCCCTGGCCATGTGCAATCGGCTACTAGCGGGTCTTTGCCATGGAGTCCAGAAGCTCTCTTTTCGGTGAACCCGCGGGAATGCGTCACTAGGGTCTTTATATCTGGCCGGGAGTCCCGTATCATTGACAGGTCCCGAACCCCCCACCTTATCGAAGATGATGTGGTCAGCGAGGTGAAAATACCAAGTGAGTAAAGTTTTAAGGCTGCCTGGTCCCCGGATTGAGAACTGGGACTGGCAACACGACGGAGACTGCCGCGATCTAGACACTGAACTGTTCTTCCACCCTGAAGGTGAACGTGGAACTACTAGGAAACGGAGAGCAGCGAACGCGAAGAGAATCTGCGCTTCCTGCCCTGTGAAAAGAGAATGCGCGGCGCACGCTTTGTCGGCCCGGGAACCCTATGGGATCTGGGGCGGCGTCACTGAAGAAGAGCGCCGTAGCCAGATCCGTGCTCTGCGAGCGTCCTGACACGCAGGCAAACAAAAAGGCTGGGGATCTGTTTTTGATCCCCAGCCTTTTCCTTACTTAGTTCTTACTCCGTGACCTTCGCAAGGACGTCGCGGGCACCCAGAATCAGGTATTCGTCCGCGCCGTACTTCACTTCGGTCCCGCCGTAACGGCTGTAGATGATCTTGTCGCCAACGGCAATGTCCATTGGGAGGCGTTTGCCGGAATCGTCAAAACGTCCGGGGCCGACGGCCACAACGACGCCTTCCTGAGGCTTTTCCTTCGCGGTATCTGGGATCACCAGCCCGGATGAGGTGGTCTGTTCAGCGTCTTCCTGGCGAATGACGACTCGGTCTTCCAAAGGTTGAATATTGACGGACACGTCGCTCCTTAGTAGCTTCTTCTTGCGGTTCCCCCACCGCGGCCGCTTGGAAAAGATGCCGTAGCGGGGATTGAGTAGCCTCAATCTGCCGATAAGTCTACGACCGAGTTGGCACTCAGACAAGCCGAGTGCCAAGCTTGTCAGGCACTCTCGCAACCTTAACCGAAGCCGCGTGTGTCATGATTTATGGAGTAGTCTCGCCCACCACGAAAGCGAGCGGGCCAATGGAACTGGACTTTGCAAAATCGGGCAGGTCTAGCATCGGCGTGGAATGGGAGCTGCAGCTAGTCGACAAGGATTCAAACGATCTGCGACAGGCAGCGGACACCATCTTTGAGGAAGCCCAGGATAGCCCCGAGCTAGGTCCTCTTGTCCGGCGAGAAATGCTTCTGAATACCGTTGAGGTTGCCTCGGGCGCTCACCAAAGCGTTGAGGCTTGCATGGGGGATCTGAGGTTTGCGGTAGGAAAGCTCCGCCCTTTCACGGACGTTCTCCGCATAGACCTAGCCACCGCGGGGTCTCACCCTTTCGCCCGCCCCGCGTATCAGAGAGTGACGGACTCCCAGCGGTACCAAGAGCTCGTTGAACGCACCCAGTACTGGGGGCGGCAGATGCTGCTTTACGGTGTTCACGTTCACGTCGGGGTAGAAGACCGGGAAAAAGTGCTTCCGATCGTGAACGCTGTCGTGACTCGCGCGGGGCAACTCCAGGCCCTGGCGGCTTCTTCGCCTTTCTGGTCGGGACAAGACACCGGGTACGCATCTAACCGGTCGATGGTTTTCCAACAGCTCCCGACAGCTGGCCTGCCACCCCAGTTCCAGGCTTGGCACGATTTGGAACGCTACCACTGGGGAATGAAGAAGACAGGTGTCATCGACTCGTTTGATGAACTTCGTTGGGACGTGCGCCCCTCACCCAACCTGGGGACGGTCGAAGTCCGCATTTTTGACGCTTGCACGAACATCCTGGAAGTTGAAGCTATGGCAAGCCTCACCCATTCCCTTGTTGAGCACTACTCAAGGATGTATGACGCGGGCGAGCCCCTCCCCCAGCTGCCAGATTGGTTCATCTCGGAAAACAAGTGGCGGAGCGCCCGCTACGGGCTGGACGCGAAACTCATCGTTGACGAACAGGGAAACCAAGAGAACGCGGTTCGGACCGTAGAGAACATGTTGGAAGAGTTAGAGCCAGTGGCTGCGGACTTGGGTTGCGCTTCGGGCCTTCAGAAGGTGCAAGACATTCTGGAGGTCGGGCCGTCCTACCAGCGCCAACGGCAAGTAGCGGCCGCGGACCCAACGTACGCGTTGGACACGGTCGTTGAGCTGATGCGCTCTGAGATGGTTGCAGACCGCCCCCTGTCGTTGGAGGAGTTCATGGATACGCGCCGCGCCAGCCCGAACAATGTAGGGGCCGGCCTCCGGTACTAGGAGACCCCTACCGCCACTAAGGCAGTATCACGGAGCTATGTAGGGCTCCGTAAGGGGCATGGAGGACCGCGGTCCAAAGTCGGGCGGGGAAGCGAGCGTACCTTGCAGTGCCAGAAGAGATCCCAATGCCGCAATCTGAGCTCCATTGTCAGTGCAGAGCCTCAGGGGTGGGACGCGGACGCTAATCCCAGCTTCCCAGGCGCGCTCCTGTAGGAGTTCGCGTAGGCGTGAGTTTGCTGCGAAGCCTCCCCCGACAACGATCCACTGACAGTCGTGGTCGATTGCTGCGCGCACCGCCTTAACCGTGAGGGAGTCGTTTACCGACTCTGAAAAACCAGCGGCAAGATCAGCCTGTGAAATGTTCGGATCTGCTTTGAGCGCGCGACTGACTGCCGTCTTCAGCCCGGAAAACGAAAAATCGTACTTGTAGCGCTCTTTATCTTTCCCAGCTGCTAGGCCGCGCGGCATTCGGATCGCTTGACGATCCCCTTTTTGGGCAAGAGCGTCGACATGGGGGCCGCCGGGGTAGGGCAGACCAAGCAGTCTCCCAACCTTGTCAAAAGCTTCCCCCGCAGCATCATCCAGCGTGCCGCCAAGCTCGGTGATGTCATCCGTGATGCTTTCAACCAGCAAAAGGTTGGAGTGCCCGCCCGAGGCAACCAAACCGATGAAGCGTTCTGGGAGAGGACCGTGTTCCAGCCCGTCAACGGCCAGGTGGCCAACAACGTGGTTCACGCCGTAAAGGGGCACCCCAAGGGCTAGTGCCAGCCCCTTTGCAGCCGAGATCCCAACAGTCAGGGACCCGACCAAGCCGGGGCCGGCGGCAACAGCGATCGCATCAACCTGATGCAAGCCAAGCCCGGCGCGCTCAAGAGCTAGCTCCAGCGTTGGGTCAAAGGATTCAAGGTGAGCCCGTGACGCGATCTCAGGGATGACACCGCCGTAACGCACGTGCTCATCAATCGAGGTGGCGACCGCATCCCCAAGCAACTGCGTCCCGCGGACCAGTGCAGCACCCGTCTCATCGCACGTCGACTCAATCCCTAAAACCACGGGCTGACAGACACCCTCATCCGGTTTCATCTGATCCGACTCCATCTCACTCAGCTTCGTCCCACCTGGCTTCGCCCTGCTTGGTTTAACCCCGCCCAGCTTCGTCCCGCCGAGCTTCACAGGTCGAGTCTAGACGGACCAGTTCGCGAGGTTCAAAGGTCCGAACCTGCACACCGGCTAACAAGCCGCAAAGATGAAAACGCACCCGGGGTAATGAGAGTGCCTCTCGGGGCCATCCCCAGGGGCACTCCTACTGTGACTTTGTCCGCTAAATGGCGTGACATCTTGATCGCTGTGGGCGCCCTCAGAGTGTCCACTCGTGAGACGCGTCGCCGGTAGGGTGAACAGGTA
>CAYFRO010000014.1:0-33080 GCA_964345565.1 uncultured Actinomyces sp. | reverse complement strand
CCACGAAACCCGCGTCGGCGAAGTCTTCACACTTGGTACGACCCCGTGGAGGGTCCGGCGGATCACCCGTGACGCGGTCGAGGTGGAACCGGCGTTCGGGACCGTCGCCAAGACCCCCTTCTGGCGAGGCGACGCCCCCGCCCGACCACTTGAAGTTGGAAGGGCCGTGGGGGAGCTGGCCAAGAAACTCTCGACGGACGGCGCGCAGGCTGGCGCAGACCTGGCAAAAGCCGGGTTCGACCGGTTCGCGGTAGAAAACGCCCTGGCCTACGCCCAGGAGCAACTCGAGACGATGGGAAGCCTCCCCTCGGACACCAACTTGGTCGTGGAACGAACGCGGGACGAGGTGGGGGACTGGCTGTACATCCTGCACTCACCCCTGGGCCTCAAAGTCCACGCACCCTGGGCACTGGCGATCGACTCCAGGTTGCAGGGCGAATGGGAACTGGAAGGACGCTCGGTTCCCAGCAACGACGGCATCATCGTCCGCCTCCCTGACTTTGACGAACTGGGCCAGGGACCGGACCGGATCCCAGGTGCAGCTGACATTTTCCTGTTCGACTCAGGCCAGGTGGCGGACCTGGTCCAAGGACAGGTCGCTGGCTCCCCCGTGTTCGCTGCTCGCTTCCGTGAAGCGGCCGCCAGGGCCCTGATACTCGGGGCAGGCAAGCCCGGCAAGCGTAGCCCCCTCTGGCAACAGCGCTTGCGGGCAGCAAACCTGCTTGAGGTCGCCCGGGACTACCCCCAGTTCCCAATCACGCTCGAAGCGGTGCGTGAGGTCCTCACCGACGTTTACGACACCGGCGCGCTCGCGGACCTGATGGCAGGTATTGAGGGCCGCCGGGTTTCGTTGAGCGAAATCACGACGGAGATTCCCACCCCGTTCGCCCGATCACTTCTGTTCGGCTACGTCGGCGAGTTCATGTACTCCGGTGACGTTCCCGCCTCTGAGCGTTCCATTGCTGCTCTCAGTGTCGATCCGCAGGTGTTGCGTGAGTTGCTCGGGGAGGTACCGCTGGCTCAGCTGCTGGAGCCGCAGGCCATCCGGGACGTTCAGGCAGAGCTACAGCGCACCAAGGACGGGTGGAAGGCTTTTGACCAGCCCACACTGCAGGACCTGCTTCGAGGACTGGGGCCGCTGACCCTCCAGGAGATCGCCGATCGGGTCGCGCCTGGCGGTGAGGTGCCTGCTTCACAACTGATCCAGGATGCGCTGGATTCGCGTGCGCTCATCGAGGTGCGCTTTGCAGGGACGCCCTATCTTGCGGCGCCCGAGGACGCGGGACTCCTGGGAGCAGCTTTGGGAGCCAGCCTGCCACCCGGCCTCCCTAAAGCTTTCTTGGAACCCCCTGAGGATCCTGTGTCAGAGTTGCTGTGGCGCCACCTTGCCACCAACGGGCCGCTTACGAAGGGACAGCTCGAGGCCCGGTTCGGTCTGTCTGAGGTGACACTAGAGGCCGCGCTGAGGTCCCTGGAGGCCAGGGGCAAAGTGCTTCGCGGAAGTTTCCTGCCGGATGAGCTTGCGAGCGGCGCAGAAGAACAGTTCGTCTGGGCGGAGGTCCTAGAGAGGATCCGCGCCCGTTCCCTCGCTCTGTTGCGCGGCTCAGTTGAGGCTTCGAGTCCGGAAGCGTACGCGTTGTTCTTGGCGAATTGGCAACGCCTGTCCAGGCCGCGTGAAGGGGTGGATGGGACGTTTGCAGCTGTTGAGCAGCTTTCGGGACTGCCCCTTCCGGCCTCTACGTGGGAGTCTTTGGTGCTGCCCGCACGGGTCGGTGATTTTGGGCCAGGTTTCTTGGACGAACTGGTTGGGAACGGTGAAGTGACCTGGAGCGGTGCTGGCGCAATCGGACCCCGTGATGGTTGGGTTCAGTTCGCTCCAGCTGGTGTTCCGCTAAACACTCCGGAGCAAAGCGAGCCTCTTACCGATCAGCAGCGCGGCATCGTGAACGTTCTGAGTGAGCGGGGAGCCCTGTTTGCACCGGCATTGCAGGCAACGCTCGAAGAACAGGGCGTTTCGTTGACACAGAGTCAACTGGCTGAATCCCTTTGGGACCTGGTGTGGATGGGTAGGGTCACCTCGGACTCCCTAACAGGTCTTAGAGCCAGGGTGAGTGGGCGACGTAGCGCGGTGAAGACCTCGCAAAGAAGACCCATGGCTCGCAGCCTGACCCGCAGGCACCTGGCAGCGTTGCAAACCGGTCAGAATCTAGGGGCAGGGAATGCCGAACCGATCCTTGCGGGGCGCTGGTCGCTGGTGGAGGCCCCCGCACTAAAGGACTCGGCCAGTCGTTCCGCGTTGTTGGCGTTGCGCGCCGCGGAGCTACTGGATCGCTACGGGGTGGTGACGCGGGGGAGTGCGGCGGGCGAGGAGTTCCCGGGCGGCTTCTCAGCCCTGTACCGCATCTACAGCGACCTGGAACTTTCTGGCACGGTCCGCCGTGGCTATTTTGTCAAAGGGCTCGGTGGGGCCCAGTTCGCACTGCCGGGCGCGGTCGAGGAACTACGAAGCGCGCAAGATGATCTTGCGCGGGAGGTGGGGAGCGTCAGGGCGCTGACGCTGTCCTCCACGGACCCTGCGAACCCGTACGGAGCAGCCCTGAAGTGGCCTGAGTGTTTTACCGAGAATGGGAATCCCAGGCGAGCGGCGGGCTCCCTGGTCACCTTGGTTGAGGGCTCCCCAAAGCTTTACGTGGAAAGGGGCGGTCGAACCGCGATTGCGGACCCTGACGCACCTGCCGAAGTGCGCAGCGCCGCGTGCGTCAGCTTGGTGAGAACGGCAAGGAAGGCGGGATTGGCCTCGTTCACGATCGAAAAACTGAACGGTGAGCCGGTCTCCCGCAGTGCCTGGGCGGACTCGTTGCAGGAGGCCGGGTTTGAGCGGGTCCCACGCGGGTTAGTGCTTCGGAAGTCACTGGTTGGGGCGGGGTATGCCTGAGGGGGATTCTGCTTACCGGGTGGCGGCCAACCTAGACCGGGCTCTGCGTGGGGGAGTTGTGACGCGCCTTGAGATCCGCACTGGGGAAGCCGACACGCTTCCACTGGTTGGCCAGGAGGCTCGGGGCGTTGAAGCCTTCGGTAAGCACGTGATGATCAGGGTTGGTGACTACTCGATCCACTCCCACATGTTGATGGATGGTTTCTGGCACATCTACCGTCCTGGGGCTAGGTGGCGCCGCCCGGGCCACGAGGCCAGGGTTGTGGTCGCCACGGAAAAGGCCGAGGCCGTTGGGTTTCTGGTGGCGCAGGTGAAACTGATTCGAACTCGTGACGAAGAGCGGCTGACCGGTCACCTTGGACCGGACCCCTTGAAGGTCGGGTGGGACCAAGGTGGGAAGGAGCGGGCCGCTACGAATCTGGCGGGGGATCCTCGCCCTCTTCATGTGGCGCTCCTTGACCAGCGAAACGTGGCGGGTTTCGGGAACGAGTACGTGAACGAGATCTGCTTCCTGCTTGGGATCCACCCGGGGACGCCGGCAAGCCTCACCGACACGGTGAGGGTTCTGGATCTGGGGACCAGGCTGATTCGCGCGAACCGCGACAGGGTCCGGCGCACGACAACGGGAAACACTCGTGCTGGCAAGCAGAAGCACGTGTACGGGCGCGCTGGAAAGCCCTGCACGCGTTGCGGAAGCCTAATCAGGCGCACCGGCCTTGGCGCGGCCGCTGGGCAGGAACGAGTGGTCTACTACTGCCCAACGTGCCAGCCCCCGCGCCGCCCGGAGCGGCGGGCCCAGACACCCTGAACGGTTTGGCCGCGGGTTAGGTCTGCGGGATCGGCCGTGGGGGCCTCCTATCGGCGCGTAACCCGCGGCCGAACCGTAGGAATGCTGGGTAACGCGCGGCCGAACCGTAGTGGAGGGCGGGGACTTTCGTCCTGGATGTATGGGCTCTAAGATGGAACAAACATCAGTCCAAGGAGGCACAATGAGCGGTTCATGGATCCCAACTCTTATCGCTGACACTCCTGAAGACGGGTTTGAACTAGCGATCAAGATGTCGCGCATGGGTGTTAAGAAAACCCAGCCTGACGTTGAGGTTCTTCACCGGCTTCGTCCGATCTACTCTGAGGACGCGGACTCCCTGACCGCTGCATCCCAGGTAATCGCAATCAACTTCCAGACCGTCGCGGCAGCCAACAACTACTGGCGCTAGAGATCCTGGGATACCGCCTGGTAGCGGGTCCACATCAGTCCAGAGTCGAACGCCTGGGCATGCACCAGGTTCAGGACCGACTCCTCCGCACCCGGGCCACTGGGGGCAAAAGTTGGCGGAGTCTTCCCATTCGACACGGTGGGGGCGGTCAGCAAGGAGAGTTCGTCCATAAGGCCAGCGTCCAAGAAGTGACGTGAGGTCTGGTCCCCACTAGTGACCACCAAGGCATGGACCTGGAACAGCTCTTTCAGCTTCCAGGCCATAAGCTCCAGGTCCAGCGAAGTCCGCCCGGCAAAGATGTAGCTCGCTTTCTGGTCTCGCAGCTCTAAGACACGCTTGGGCAGTGTCGCGTGCGTCAAAACCAGGATCGGCTCTGCGCTCCGAGCCTCCGCACCCGTCCAATCCTGCGGCGTGGACTCACCCAGTGGGTCAAGGATCACCAGATACGGCTGGTCAGCGTCCTGGTTTACGAAGTCGTTCGCTTCTTCTTCGGCGTGCGCGTCTTGAAGATCTTCCGAGAACGCGTCCGGCACGGCAGTTAGGTAGGCGGTTGCTTGGAAGGCCTGCAACGCATCCTCGTAGAGGGCCAAGTGAGCCGGGTATGCGGCCTGCCCCTGGTGCCATAGGCGCCCATCAAGGGTGGCCCCAAGGTGGACGACAACAAACGGGCGAAGATCGTACGGGTCGGGCGTTTCGTCATCGAAGTCAGTCATAGTTCACCTTAACAGTCGAGGAGAACGGATTACCGCCGCGCAGGCAGTGTCGCTAACCTGGCCTTATGGTACTTGCGCTCACCGTTTCTCTTTTAGCGGGGTTAGCAACCTCGATAGGCGGCCTGTTAGTCCTCAACAAGCGCACCTTGCAAAGGGAGTGGCTCGCTGTTGCCCTTGCGTTTGCTGCGGGCGCCATGATCGTCGTGTCCCTGATCCAGATCGTCCCGCTCGGCGTCGAGTACATGATGGAGGAGTTCAGTGAGCGCACCTCCCTCCTAATCGTCTGGACGTCTTTTTTCGGCGGGATCCTTTTGGTACTGGCCATCGACCGGCTACTCCCAGAGGTCCTGAACCCGAACGAGATGGAGGGTAGGGAGGACTCACTAGACGTAGATGACGCGGCCTCGACCAAGTCGCTGATTCGTTCCGGGGCGCTCGTCGCCCTGGTCCTTGGGCTACACAACTTTCCCGAGGGAATGGCGACTTTTTTCACCACCTATCAAGACCCCCACGTTGGCATCACCCTGGCTGTTGCCATTGCAATCCACAACGTGCCCGAGGGGATAGCGGTCGCGGCTCCCGTCTACGCTGCCACGAAGTCCAGGAAGATGGGGTTCTGGTGGGCCACGATCTCGGGCCTAACGGAACCCGTTGGCGCCCTCTTCGGAGCGCTTTTGGTCAGCTGGGTTGTCCCTGCCCAGTTCTTCGGGGTCTTCTACGGAGCGGTTGCAGGAATGATGATCTTCCTGGCTCTAGACGAACTACTACCAGGCGCGTGGCGTTACCAAACAGACAAGCACCAAACGGTTTACGGCATCCTGGGTGGCATGGCGGCTATGGCGACAAGCCTGGTGCTTTTCGCCTAGTCGCGGCGGCCGTCCCGGTGTCCCTTAGTGCGCTGGTGAGAGTCCCTTTTGTTGCTAAACCATTGCGCTTTGCGGACCTGGCACAGAGCCTGTGGGAATGGGGGATAATCAGGGGACACGCTCAGTCGAAATCGGCGTGAGCACCGCAACGATTTAGGAGAGAGATATGAAGCGGATCATGAAGATTGGTGCGCTTGCAGCCTCTGTGGCGCTGGGAATCGTGGGCTTGGTTGGATGTTCCGGGGGCTCAAGCGCTGAAGGCAAAGACTGCATTGGCAGCTGGAAGGTGGAATCCATGGTGGCCGACGGCGAAGAAATGACGGCTGAAGACCTCGCCGAGCTTGCCGAGATGGGCTTTGACATGACTGACGCGTTTTCGATCGACATGCGCGAAGACGGCACAGCCGACGTCATCATTTTCGAAGAGCCAACCAGCGGTACGTGGGAAGGCAAGGATGGGGGCTGCGCCATAACAGTGGAAGGCGAGACCCTGGTAGTGCCACTCGAGGATGGTCACCTGGTGCTTGAAGAAGAAGGCACTAAGATCATCTTCAAGCGAGGTTAGCTATCTGGGGAGGTGCACTGAGTCCTTGACTAGCGTGCCGCCGGATAACCACAAACCTTCTGACAAAGGCGGAGCGTCGACACAAAAGACGCTCCGCCTTCGTCGCGCCATGACCTCCCTATCCGTGTTGGTTCTTCTCTTGGCTCTGGTCTTTGCGGGCGCAACTGCAACGGTCTGGAAACGCGCGGACAAACCCTTAGCGACTTCTCCGAGCGCCGAGCCGGTCACTGAAAAGATGAAGGCGGGAAAGGTCACGTTGCAGCGGGCTAAGGCCACCAGCGCGCTGCTGGAGCAAACCCAAGCAACGCTTCCCAAATACCAGGAGTTGCTTGCCTCCCTTTCCCCCGAAGTTGCTGCGACCGTGTCTGCAGGGGAACTCCGAGATGCGATAGCTCTTGCCGGAGACCTCGGGAGAGCTTCATGGCCAGAGATGATCAGCGTGACGCAGGTCGGCCTGGAACTAGAGGCGGGGGCAGCGGCCGTCATCCAGAAGGACCAGGAATACATTGCTCTTCTGGAACAGATCGCTTCGATCGCCTCCAGGAGACCCGTCGCAGTTGTCGCTCTGGATGCACAAACCGGCCAGCCCCTGGTGCAAGTCAATCCAAACGAAGTCTTCACTGCGGCCAGCACAATCAAAATCGGAACGGCGGTTTCCATGCTCCGGGCCCTTGACGAAGGGCAGCGGTCCTGGGACAGCCCTCTTGGGGACAACACCTTCAAGGGATGCCTAGAGCTCATGATCATTGAGTCGGACAACGACTGCCCCGGTTACTGGTATGACCTGGTGGGGTTGGACGGGGTTGCCGAAGAGTTCCGGTCAGTGGGCAGCACCGGAACCTCTATGAATCCAGGTGACTTGCGTACGACTGCCATGGACCTTGCTTTGCTGTTGCAAGCGATGGAAACAGGCCAGATCCTGACGGACGACAGCAAGGAGTCCCTGCTTGAACTGATGGGGAGACAGAACTACCGAGACGGAATCCCGGCGGGGCTGGGACCCGAAACGGTGGTTCAGGACAAGGTCGGTTTCCTCGACGGCTACCTCCACGATGCAGGGATCGTGCGCAGTGAGAAAGGCGACTACGTGCTCGTCGTGCTGACGCAGTACCAGTCCTGGGACGCAATCGCCCAGATCTCAGCCGCTGTCTACGACTATCTCTAGTCGGACGGCTCCACGTCTTTAGCCGAGCAGGTTTAGTTCAACCAGACGTTCACGCAGAACGCCCTTGCCCTGCTCGCTCATTTCAATCAGGGGCAACCGCAGTTCACCTGTGATCATGCCCATCATTTCTAGAGCAGCCTTCACCGGGATCGGGCTGACTTCCATGAACAGGGCGTCGATCAGCGGCAACAGGTCCAACTGCAGGTTACGGGCCCGTTCAAAGTCTCCCGCCTGCGTCCACGCCACGATGTCGTGCATCTGGGTGGGCAGAAGGTTCGCGGCAACCGAGATCACTCCCTGAGCTCCCAGGGCCACCAGGGGGAAGACCTGGTCGTCGTTCCCGCTGTAAATGTCGATGCGGCCCCGCGCGACCCGTGCCAGCTCCATTATTTGGCTCAGGTTTCCAGAAGCTTCCTTGACGGCCTTGATGTTCTCTATCTCAGCCAGTTTGACTACGGTTGCGGGCTCCATGTTGAGCCCCGTGCGCCCCGGAACGTTGTAGACGATGATCGGCAGGTTGGTTGCCGCAGCCACGGCGCCGTAGTGAGCGACCAGGCCGGCCTGCGTTGTCTTGTTGTAGTAGGGGGTGACTGCAAGAAGAGCATCCGCTCCAGCGTCCGTCATCAGCTGCGTGGCGTTCAGAACTTCCTGCGTTGCGTTCCCGCCAATCCCAGCGATAACGGGCAAGCGGCCAGCAACCTGGGCGATCGCTGCCTTGGCGACTTCAACTTCTTCACCAAGTGTCATCGTTGACGGTTCGCCCGTTGTCCCACAGACAACCAGGGCGTCCGAGCCACCCTCAATCTGGAACTCAATGAGCTTCTCCAGGGCGGGGAAGTCGACTTTCCCGTCCTTGAAAGGGGTGATTAGGGCCGGGGCGGATCCGCGGAAAATCATTCCTGCTCCTGTCTGTGGTCTAACTCAAACCCTAACGAATCTGCGGCGTCAGGAGGGTTCCCGTTCGCGAGCCGAACCCCCTTTAGAGATACATGCAAACGCATAGACTTTGTGCATGTGCGCGCATAGACTTTGCGTGTGAAGCCCAGTGCGGCCCTCGGCAGAGACAAAGAAGGTAGGTAAACGTGCAGTTTGGAATCTTCTCCGTTGGAGATGTCACCCGCGACCCAGTTACTGGGGAGACGCCCAGTGAACACCAACGCATCAAAGCGATGGTGAACATCGCGAAGAAAGCCGAGGAAGTGGGGTTCGACGTATTCGCGACCGGCGAGCACCACAACCCGCCGTTCGTCATCTCCTCGCCCGCTGTTTTGTTGGCCGCAATTGGCGCTCAAACCAAAGACATCGAGCTTTCCACCTCCACAACACTCATCACGACGAACGACCCGGTGCGTATCGCCGAGGAGTACGCGTTGCTGCAACACCTGGTCGACGGGCGCTTGGACATAATGCTGGGGCGCGGCAACACCGCACCCGTCTACCCCTGGTTCGGTCAGGACATTCGCCAGTCCTTGCACCTGGCGCTCGAAAACTACAACCTGCTCCACCGACTCTGGAACCAGGACGTCGTGGACTGGCAGGGAAAACACCGCACCGCGCTCCAGGGATTCACCTCGGTGCCACGGCCCCTGGACGACGTGGCACCTTTCGTCTGGCACGGGTCGATCCGGACGCCCGAGATTGCGGAACAGGCAGCCTTCTACGGGGACGGCTTCTTCGCGAACGGCATCTTTTGGCCCATGGAACACTTCAAAGCACTCATTGAGCTTTACCGCACCCGCTTCGCCCACTACGGTCACGGCCGCCCCGAAGATGCCATCGTGGGTGTAGGGGCACAAGTCTTTGTCGGGCAGACCTCTCAGGAAGCAAAGAGGGAGTTCCGGCCCTACTTCGACGAATCACCGGTCTACCGCGGGGGCGCCCCACTCGAAGAAGTGGCCGCTCGCACGCCACTTCTGGTTGGAAGTCCTCAGCAAATCATTGACCGGACCCTGGAACTGCGTGACTACTTTGGCGACTACCAGCGCCAAATGTTCCTTATTGATCACGGAGGAATCCCAGAAAAGACCGTGCTTGACCAGCTCGACATCCTGGGAGAGGAAGTCCTGCCGGTCCTGCGTGCTGAAACGAAGAGGAGTGCGGCCGAGGGGACCCCGCCGGCACCAACCCACGCTTCACTGGTTGAAAAGAAGTACGGAGACCGGCCGGCCCGCGCGCCAAAACCGAACCCGAACAGGGGAGACAACGTGACGGGGACCAGCCCCTACCAGGACAGTGACCCAAGCACCCCCGCCAACCTCCCGTTCGGCTGAGTGGCAGGGCTCCGCGGAGCCCAAAGCCAGAAGATGACACCGGGACTTGAGAGATGATAGACGCGTGGAAGAAACCAACGTGCCAAGGCTGAAACAGGCATCCGACACGTGGGAGTCGGTGATGCGGGCTCACGCTTTGTTAGGCCGCAGGTTTGCCAGCGACCCGGCTTGGGAGCAGGCGTCCATGCGCGAATACGACGTGCTCTACACGCTTGCGAAGGCCGCGCGTCCCCTGCGACAGGGCGAGCTTCTGGACCAGGTCATGCTCTCCCAGCCTGCGCTGTCGCGCCTGCTTGCGAAAATGGTAGACAAAGAACTTTTGGTTGAGAGCGCCAACCCGGCAGACGCGCGCTCTTCCCTGTTCGAACCGTCCGCGCAAGGAGCCGCCTTGCAAAAGCGTTTGGGGAAGGCGCACGCTACCCAGATTGCTGACGCGCTCTACTCAGTCCTTAGCCCTCAGCAGCTGGTTGACCTGAAGCAGATGATGGACCTGCTTGTCCGCGGACCCGGACAAGCGGACTCCAGTAGCGCCCACTAGGATGAAGCCATGGATCTGCTTGTGAAGAAGGCCCTGACCTGGGTGATGCTGGGCTCAGCGACCCTCATGTTTGGCTTCTCCGTCTTTGACGTCGCATCTGGAACTAAATCGACCGCGCTCTGGCTGAACCTTCTTTTCTGGCCGCTGATCATCGCGATTTGCTGGTGGATCCTGGCCGCCGATAAGTCGGGGGATGACCTGGAGCCAGAACCTGTGATCACTAAGGAGACGCAAGAATGAGCATCCAGTACGACCTGACCGGGTTCTACAACCTTCGCGAAGGCGGCGGGCTCAAAGCCGGCACGGGGCGCCTTCGCACTGAACGGCTACTGCGTTCGGACTTCCCCAGCAGTCTGGATGGCGAGGACGTCCTGTTTTTCTCAGAACTCCCACTGACAGCTGTCGTTGACCTCCGCAGCATGATTGAACGTATTGCGAACCCTCACTTCTTCAAGGAAAACGGTTTCCTGGTAGTTGATCGCCCGATCGAGGCCGGTTCGGTGATTTCCATGATGTCCGGCGACATCACCGTCGAAAAGATGTACATGGAGATGCTCCACGACTCCCCGAAACAACTGACGGAAGCCGTCACGGACGTTGCCTCGCACATCACGGATGGAACCGTGCTGGTCCACTGCACTGCTGGGAAGGACCGCACGGGCATCGTGATCGCCCTGATTCAGTGGCTGCTGGGTGTCGACGAAGATGCAATCGTTGAAAGCTACGCTCTGACAGCAAAGAACCTGGACGGAGCGTGGCTGCAACAGAAGATCGAGGAAGGGGAGAAGCTGCTTTCCGAGATCCCCGGCGGGCACGACCTCGACTTGAAAGCACTGCTCCCGGTCCTGGTCGGATCCCCGCCCGCAGCCATGGAAGCCGTTTTGAAAACTATCAGGCAAGACTACGGCGGCCCCGCCGACTTCCTGACCGCAAACGGAGCCAAGGAAGAGGACTTCGAAAAGCTGAGCGCCGCGCTACTGGTCTAACCTCACGCGAAGGCCGCAGCGACCGCCAGCTTCAGCGCTCCCTGGAACTTAGTTTCCCGTTCTTCCGCAGTCATGTCACCGCTGCTGTCCAGCAGGTGGTCGGAAACAGTGAGCACGGTGAGCGCTTCTTTCCCAAAGCTCGCTGCCGTTGCGTAAAGGCCCGCCGCCTCCATCTCGACACCTAAAACGCCGTACTGCGCCAAGGCCTCGACTTGCCCCGGCACCGAAAGGTAGAAGTGGTCGCGGCTGACAATCGGGCCGACGTGGACTCTGGGGTCGTCCCCGGCGGCGGCGACGGCTGCGGCAACCAGCTTGTACGAGGCGGTGGCAGAGAAGTTTATGCCCGGGATCCGCACCTGGTTGTAGTTGGAGTCCGTGTGGGCACCGAGACCAATCACGGTGTCACCCACCTTCGCGGCCGGCGCAATCCCCCCACAGGTTCCCACGCGGATGATCCTTTGCACGTCGAACTGGGTGTAGAGCTCGGTCGAGTAAATCCCAATGGACGGCAGACCCATCCCAGAACCCATGACAGAGAGCGGACGCCCCTCGACCTCGCCGGTGAACCCAAGCATTCCCCGAACGTCTGTCACCAGGCGGGGCGTGTCGAACAGCATGTGAGCGATGCGCTCCGCCCGTTTTGGGTCTCCTGGCATCAGGACCGCGGGGGCAAAATCGCCCTTTTCTGCGCGAATGTGAGGGGTTGCCATGTTTTTCTCCATCGAAATCAAAAGGCCAGCTCTGCTATTTCTAGAGCCTACCCGGACGCAGGTAAGCTTTCCGGATGCAGCAAAACATCTCTGAACAAGACGCACCCTTCAACGGAGGGTGGAAACTAGTCGCCTTCGACCTTGACGACACTCTGGCTCCTTCAAAGTCGCCCTTACCAGAACCGGTGGGCGAAGCGTTGAAGGCTCTGCTCGACCTGGTCCCAGTCGCGGTCATTTCCGGCGGCGCTCTGCCCCAGTTCAGGCTGCAACTACTGGACTCACTAGACGCAAGCAAGACGCAGAGCGACGTCCTCCACCTGCTTCCCACCTGCGGGACCCAGTATCTGCGGTTCCGCGAAGGTGACCTGGTGCAGCTCTACCGCCAGAGCCTGACTCAGGAGCAACGGGAGCGGGCGGCGGCCGCACTGGAGTCGCAGGCACGCCAGCTGGGGCTCTGGGAAGCCAACCCCGCGGGCGACATCATCGAGGACCGGGGATCACAAGTCACTTTTTCAGCGCTCGGTCAAGAAGCGAGCCCCGAAGCCAAGGCCGCCTGGGACCCGACGGGAGAGAAGAAGAACCTGCTAGCTTCCCGCGTCCAGGAGCTGCTGCCAGAGCTAGAGGTTCGCTCCGGCGGTTCAACCTCCGTTGACATCACTGCAAAAGGCATAGACAAAGCCTACGGAATGGCGCAACTGGAGAAGCAGATGGGCCTGCCAAAAGACAGGATGGTTTTCGTCGGCGACCGACTTGACCCGGCAGGGAACGATTACCCTGTGCGAGCAGCAGGCTATCCGACCATTTCAACGACCGGGTGGGAAGACACGGTCGACATCATCTGGCAACTGGTGGAGCAACTGGAAAAGGCCGAGGGGTAGCAGCCCTAACGCTTCTTCGGTTTGTCCGAGGGAAACTCGCCGCGAACCACCTGCGGCTTCGGGGACCTCCACCTTCTAGCCATCAGCATCCGGCCGTACAGGTAAAACCAGCTTCCCTTTGGGATGGGGTCATCCGGATAGATCTGACGTAGCCGGCGCTTCATGCTCCGCCACACGAAGATGGACTCAATCACGGACGCGAACAGCAACAGGTAGAAGGTGAACATGATCCCCACCAGGATCGTGTTCAAAGCCGGGCTGCTGGCACCCGTGAAAGACACGACCAGCATCACTGCTAGAAAAACCAGCATCGCTGGCAGCAGGAACTCAGATAGCGACCAGCGCGCGTCAATCCAGTTCCTCATGTAGCGGCGGACGCGTCCCTTGTCCCGGTAGGGAAGATAGCGTTCGTCACCGGTCTGCAGAGCTTCGCGTTGGCGGGCATACGCCTCATTGCGTGCCTCGCGTTCTCGTTGCTTCGCGATTTTCCTGTCGTTCGGCACCAGCGGGCGCAGGTTCGCCGCTTCCGCTTCTTTTCGGGACCGCGTTGGCCTGCCCTTGCCCTTCGGTTCTTCGGGCACAGGTTCTGTATCACCGGTTGTTTTCTTCGCCACGGGCCCAGATTAGCCGATTAGGGGTAGAGCGTTCACCTTGGGAGTCCGGGGTAGGTTTGGGGGATGAGCCAAAAAGATGAACTTAGCGCAAAGGTTGACCAGGTTTTCGAAAGCCAGCTGGACTTCTTAAGGGAGCTGGTGGCGATCGAATCCGTCTCATCAGACCCCACCAAGGTCGGTGAAATGCAAAAGGGCGCGCGTTTCGTTGCCGAGGCCTTCAAGAGCCTCGGCATGGACACCAAGATCTGCGACGCGCCGAAACCTGACGGGGAGCCAGGCGCCCCCGCCGTGATCGCGAAAAAGCACGCGGATGGCGCGGCGCCCACTGTCCTTCTTTACGCGCACTACGACGTGCAGCCTCCCGGAGACGGCGCGGGCTGGGACTCTCCGCCCTTCCAAGCTGAGGTGCGCGGCGAGCGCATGTACGGCCGTGGCACGTCCGACGACGGAGCCGGCGTCGCGGTCCACTACGGCGTCCTCGACGCGTTCAAGGGGGACCTTCCCGTTAACACGACGGTGTTTATTGAGGGCGAGGAAGAGGTGGGTTCCCCCTCGTTCTCTGCTTTCCTGGAACAGTACAAAGAGGACCTCGAAGCGGACGTCATCATCGTCGCTGACTCCAGCAACTGGACCGAGGACGTCCCTGCGATCACCTCTTCCCTTCGCGGGGTCGCCACGATTGACGTGACAGTGAAGGTCCTGGAGCAGGCCGTCCACTCCGGAATGTTCGGCGGTCCCGTCCTGGACGCAATCACCGTCGCAGCCAGGCTCATTACGACCCTCCACGACGACGCCGGCGACGTGGCGGTCAAGGGGTTGGGCGGCAACCCCACCTCGGAAGTTGAGTGGGAGGAGTCCCTGTTCCGCGCTGATGCGGGGACCGTCGAGGGCCTGGAGCTCGCCGGGACCGCCGACCTTGCCGCGCGCCTGTGGACCATGCCCGCCATCTCGGTGATCGGGATTGACGCGCCGACCGTGGCGGAATCCGCCAACGCGATTGTTCCGAAGTGCACCTTCCGACTCTCGCTGAGGACTGTCCCAGGCACCGACACAGGCGCGGCCGCTGCCGCCCTGGTGGATCACCTGGAACAAAACGTTCCGTTTGGCGCTGAGCTAGAGGTGAAGATCCAGGAAGAGGGACCCTCTTACATCGCGGACCTGGAGAGCACGGAAGCAAAACTGCTTCGCGAAGTCCTCACTGAAGCGTACGGAGTCCAGGCCGTGGCGGTTGGGCTGGGCGGGTCCATTCCATTCATTTCGGACTTCGAGCGTGTCTTCCCTGACGCTGCGATTCTGGTGACGGGTGTCGAGGACCCACAAACCAAAGCTCATTCGAACAACGAGTCGCAGTCCCTGCCAACCCTGAAGAACGCAACGCTCGCAGAAGCTTTCCTGTTGGCGGCTCTTGGGAGCTGAAGTGCGGGTCTTGCTTGCAGGCCACTGGGAACGTCTCGCCGCGGACGACGCTGGTGAAAGCAACTTCGGTGAGTCTTCCGCGACGGCGGTGTTGAAGGCGTTAGGGGTCGGCATGCGAGGCGCGGCTGAGGCGCTGGGTACCGAGCGAACCTTGAGCTTCGACCTGCTCCCGTTTGGGCCAGGTTCCGCGTTCGCAGAGGGTTTGGTGGGGCGACCTGGCGCGGAAGGTCGGAGTGCCCCGTTGCTGCTGGAACATACGGAACATCACGACTGGGGCTTAGAGGAGCTTGCGGCGCTGGTTCGAGTCGAAAGACTCTCTTTGGACCTGCCGGTGGAAACCTTAGAGAAGCACCTGGGCCAGGCTCGGCGCAAGGCTGTACCCCAGGTCGTTGCGACGACAACACCGCGATCCCTGCTTGGACCGGGAGGGACCGCGTTCCTGACACCTGGGTTAGAGCCCCGCACGGCCCCTGCTAGCCCGGCCCAGATTGAGAAGTGGCGAGAGGCTTTGAAGCGGAGCTGGGCGGCCGCGAAGAATCGCGCCAGGGGTGCACTACCGCTTGCAGGCGTCTTTGTTCAGGAGGACCCAACACTGGTCGAAGGGTCGGGTGCGGGTGGCGGGCTCGCCGCGCTCTACCTGGCGCTGGGGGGACGCATCCTTCCGGCCTGGGAAGTCTTGGCGGCTGAGACCTCGCTTGAAGCCCGCATCGCCGAGGCGGACCTGGTCGTTTTTGCCCAACCGACTTTGGATGCGCCCGGTCTGGCCGGTGAGCCTCTTGGCCTGGTTGCATCCATTGCACAGGCAAGTGGGACCCCGGTTGTCGCGGTGGCGGCGAACAGTTCTTTGTCCGGCCCCGAGCGCGCCGACCTGGGGATCCACGCCGTCAGCACGGTACGTCCGGGGCTTGCCCCCTTCCAAAACCCTTTCGTGGATTTGGGACGCAGGCTGGGCCAGACGTGGATCAGGGAGTAATCGTCGGTGGCGAACTCCACCCGGGCACCAAAAACCGACTGCACTAAACTGAGACCAGTAGACCCCTAGTAGGCAAGGCCGGAGGCACCATGAGCGATCTGCAGACACAGGTTCCAACCCACGACGTCACGATTTCTGAGGCTGCGGCACAGAAGGTGCGCAGTCTACTCAAGCAGGAAGGCCGCGACGACCTTCGCCTCCGCATCGCCGTGCAACCGGGCGGTTGCTCCGGTCTGATCTACCAGCTTTACTTTGACGAACGCATGCTGGACGGCGACGCGGTTGTCGACTTTGACGGCGTTGAAGTGATCGTTGACCGCATGAGCGCTCCCTACTTGAGCGGGGCCGTCATCGACTTCTCTGACACCATCGAGCGCATGGGCTTCACCATCGACAACCCGAATGCGGGTAGCACCTGCGCTTGCGGCGAGTCCTTCCACTAGACCCTTACCCGGCCCCTTCGCGGGCCGGTTGCAGGCGCCGTCACCAGGCGGGGCGACCGAAAGATGAGAGCTGAAATGCGACGTAAAATCTGGGCCACAGCCCTGTCCTTGCTCCTTGCCCCGATGGCATTAGCCGGTTGCTCGTCGGGTCAGGATCTAGCCTCTGAGCCTGAGTCTGAGACCTTGGCTGAAGAGCTGGTTTCCGTCCCCGAAGTCAACCGGAGCCCCGACTTCCCGCTACCTGAAGTTAAGGGTGAATGGGGAGAAATCCCGACAATCGTCCCGATCGATGATGACCCTCCCGGTGAGATCGTTGCGAAGCTGGTCATGCCCGGTGACGGAGCCGAAGTGGCTGCGGGCGGCATGGTGACTGCCTACTACACGGGTTTCCTGTGGGACGGGAAGACGTTCGATTCCTCGTTCAACCACGGGGACGACCCCTCGACGTTTGACTTAAACCGCGTCGTGGACGGGTGGAAATACGGCCTTGCCGGAGCCCGGGTGGGGGACCGTGTCCTGCTGATCGTGCCGCCCAAATACGGCTACGGGGACGCTGAGCAGGGGAGCATTCCTGCGGATTCGACCCTGGTGTTTGTGGTCGACGTGGTTGACGCGCCAGGCGCGGACCTGTCGGCCCTTTCCGAGGCCACGCCGACTGACGAGAAACTTCCGAACGGGCTGCTGGTCGAGGGCGCTTTGGGGGCCGAACCCGTCATTGGGTTCGACGAAAACGTCGCCGCCCCGACAGAGTCCGTCGAACTGGTTCTAGCGGAGGGCAAGGGCGACGTGATCACAGCGGAGAACTCCGTCATCTACCACTACAAGGGCATGTACTGGGGGACACCAACCTCTGCTGAAGGCACGTGGCAAACCGGCCCGACGGTGCTCCCCGCCGAAGATACGGTCTTCCTGGGGCACCACGTTGGGTCAAGGCTGTTGTTTGTGTTCCCCGCTGAAAGCGATGCACAACCGGCGAACGTAATGGTCGTTGATATTGCGGCCGCATACTAGGGTTGGGTAAGGCCAGGAGCCCAAGGAGGAAGTCGTGAGCAAAGACGCGGTGACAGTAGTGCTTTACAGTGCGGATGCAGACCGCCGCAAACACGTCATCGAAGGCATCGGCAGGTTAGCTTCTAAGGACAGCCCGCCCATCACCTGGGTGGAAACCGCTACGTCTCCAGGGGCCCTTGGCGCTGTCGAAGAACACATGCCGCCCGTTGTTGTCCTTGACGCCGACACGCCAAAAGTGGGGGGAATGGCGGTCGCGCAGGACATCATCAACGAGCTTGAGCAAAACCCCGTGATCATCTTGCTCACGGCCAGGCCGATGGACAACTGGTTGGCCCAGTGGGCGGGCGCCAGCTACACGGTGATGGCACCCTACAACCCCCTCGAACTACAAGAAACAATGGCAGCGGCGCTGTCCCGCATCTAATGGGTCTTTGGGAAGATCTGGGACCGAAACTGGCCCAGGGGCAACAGCTGGACTACGACCAGTCACGCGACATGATGCGCGCCATCATGTCTGGGTCGCTTGATGAAGTGCGTGTCTCTGCGCTCCTCGCTTTGCTTGCACTTCGCGGAGTGGATGTCGCTGAACTGCATGGCCTAGCTGACGAAATGCGGGCCTTGGCCAGGCACATTGACCTCCCCACGAAAGTCGTCGACATTGTCGGCACCGGCGGGGATGGGGCCAACACCGCGAACATCTCCACCATGGCATCGATCCTGGCGGCCGCCGCGGGGATGCCGGTCGTGAAACACGGGAACCGTGCTTCGACTTCCGCCTCGGGCTCCGCGGACGTGCTTGAGGCCCTGGGGGTGAACCTGGAACTTGACCTCGCCCAGATAGTGCGGGTGTTCGACCAGGTCGGCATCGCGTTCCTGTTCGCAAACAAGTTTCACCCCTCCATGCGGCACGCGGCGCGCGTTCGCCGCGAACTGGCTTTTCCAACGGTGTTCAACATTTTGGGCCCGCTAACAAACCCGGCGAAGCCATCTGTTTCGGTTGTGGGCGTGGCTAAGGCCGAGGCCGCGCCTCTGGTTGCGGGCGTGTTCGCGAGCAGGGGAGTGAACGCGTACGTTCTGCGCGGGACCGAGTACGGGCTTGATGAAATCACGACTGTGGAGCCCTGTCAGATCTGGGAAGTCCGTGGCGGGGAAGTCACCGACTTTGTCGTCGACCCAGCACAGTTGCTTGGAGTGCACCGTGCAACGCTTGAGCAACTGCGCGGTGGCTCACCGGCTCAGAACGCTGAGATTGCGCGTTCTGTGCTGGCCGGCAAGTCAAGCCCGATAGCGGATGCGGTCAGCCTAAACGCAGCACTTGCACTGATGGCCAGTCGGGATCTGGGAGCAGAGCCTTTTGACCGGCGACTGACGGACGCTTTCGGAACCGTTCAGGGTGTCGCTGAGAGCGGACTGGCGCTAGGCAAGCTGGACGAATGGGTCGTGGCTTCTAACGCACAGTAGACGCGTTCTTTCTAATCCAAGCCCAGGTGGAAAGCGGTCTCAAGATCGCTACTGGAGTAGGTGCGGAAAGCCAGGTGAGTGCGGATCTTTTCGATCCCGGGGATTTTCGCGACGCCGTCAGTCACCACCTGGGCCAGCTGTTCGTACCTTTGCAGTCGCACCAGTGCGATCAAGTCGACTTCGCCGGTGACAGAGTAGACCTCCTCAACCAACTCCAGGTCAGCGACTGCTTGCGCTACCTCGGGGATGCTGTCGATCTTGCAGTTCATCATGACTATCGCGTTCAACACTGAAACTCCCTGTCCGGCCACTGTGGCAGTTTCCATTCTACAAAGCCTTTGAGCACGCCCGACGCCCCGACGGTTAGAATGGCGCAGGTCTTTACTATTTTCCCAGGACAATGGGTGAAAGGGCGCGTACGTGGGCATTTACTCGGTACTGAAAACCGTCGGCGGCCCTGTGCTACGGGGCGTCTATCACCCCTGGGTGCGCGGCGCGGAGAACATCCCTAAAGAGGGACCGGCAATCTTGGCTTCTAACCACAACGCCGTCTGGGACTCGATCTTCCTTCCGATGGTGATAGACCGCGAGGTTGCGTTCATGGGGAAGGCCGACTATTTCACTGGAACCGGTGCCAAGGGGTGGGCAACTAAGAACTTCATGAAGGCTGTCGGAACCATTCCCGTGGACCGGGCGGGCGGGAAAGCCGCCCAGGCCGCAATGCAGGCTGGGCTTGACCGTTTGAATGCGGGGCACCTGTTCGGCATTTACCCTGAGGGAACGCGAAGCCCTGACGGGCGTCTTTACAAGGGAAAGACGGGGGTTGCTCGCTTGGCTCTGGAGTCCGGAGCCCCTGTGATCCCGGTGGCGATGATCGGCACGCACGCGGCCCAGCCGATTGGGAAGAAAATCCCGAACCGCACCAATATCGGAGTGGTCATTGGGGAACCCCTGGACTTTTCCCGTTACCGCGCGCTTTCTAAGGACCGCTACGTGCTTCGCGCTGTCACGGACGAAATAATGTACGCGCTGATGCAGCTGTCGGGCCAGGAATACGTCGACCTTTACGCTGCTGACGTGAAGGCGGAGCTTGCTGCGAAGGGTGAGTTCGAAGGACCTGTCCCGAACAGCGCCAAGGCCCCGGGCGGGCGGCCGGTGCCGGACACCGCTCCTCCCGCCGCTCCAACCCCCGAGGAACTTGAGGTTCTTGCCGCTGCAGAAGACTCAGGCAAGGATGGGCTGAGCGCCGTAGAGATTGAACCGGAGCCCACCGAAAGCTGAGCTATCAGCCCGTAGTGGGCGGGCCCCACGGCCGTGGTTGCCGGCGGCTAAACTGTCCTGGGACATCTTTGATTCGTCCCAGATTTACCGAGTTCTTGAAAGAGGTATCCCAGTGGCCATCTCTCGTGTCGCTCTACTAACCGCCGGTGGTTTCGCCCCCTGCCTTTCCACCGCGGTTGGTGATCTGATCCAGCGCTACAACGCCCTCGACCCCACAATCGAGATCATCGCCTACCAGCACGGTTACACGGGCCTGCTGACGGGGGACTACGTGGTCGTTGATCAGGAAGCCCGCGACAACGCGACCGTTCTGACCCGTTTCGGCGGTTCCCCCATTGGGAACTCCAGGGTGAAGCTGACAAATGAAGCAGACCTTGTGAAGCGTGGGCTGATTCAGGAAGGTCAGCACGCACTGGAGGTCGCTGCAGACCAGCTGCGCCACGACAAGGTCGACGTGCTACACACGATCGGTGGCGACGACACGAACACGACCGCCGCGGACCTGGCCGCCTACCTGCACGCAAACGACTACGAGCTCACGGTCGTCGGTCTGCCGAAGACTATCGACAACGACATCGTTCCCATCCGCCAGTCTCTGGGCGCCGACACGGCAGCTGAAGAGACCGCGCTGTTTGCAAAGCACATCATTGGCGAGAACCGGGTCGGCCCTCGCATGCTGATCATTCACGAGATCATGGGGCGTCACTGCGGTTGGCTCGCAGCCGACGCCACACGCAAGTACCGCGACTGGCTGGATGAACAGCAGTGGGTTCCCTCGATCGGGCTTTCTCGGGAGCGTTGGGACGTGGACGCCCTGTACTTGCCTGAGACGCACTTTGACGTGGCCCAGGAAGGGAAGCGCCTGCGCAAGATCATGGATGAACGCGGCAACGTGAACATCTTCATTTCCGAGGGCGCAGGTGTCCCCGAAATCATTGAAGAGCTGGAAGCCAGCGGGGAACAGGTGAAGCGTGATGCCTTCGGTCACGTCCGCCTTGACGAGATCAACCCGGGACAGTGGTTCGCGAAGCAGTTCGCTGAGCTCTTGGGCGCAGAGAAGGTCATGGTCCAAAAGTCGGGCTACTTCGCGCGTTCTTCAGCGTCGAACGAAACCGACCTGCGCTTGATCGAGTCCATGGCTGACCTTGCCGTTACCTCCGCACTTGAGGGCACGTCCGGCGTGATTGGACATGACGAGGAAGACGATGACCGCCTGAAAGCGATCGCGTTCGATCGGATCGCCGGTGGTAAAGCCTTTGACATCACGCAGCGCTGGTTCCTGGACATGATGCACGACATCGGTCAGAAGGTTCAGCCTGCCGCCCCGCAGAACCACTAGTTAGAACCGCCACTTCCGGAAGGTTTAGTCGATTGTTGCCATGGGATAGTTGGCGCAGCAAGCCTGCTCGCCACCAACCTCAATACCAGGACCCCGCAGCCCTGGTGCATGCGATCGCTGAACTACGCGTCCGTCCGCCCCTGGTTTTCGCCGGTGAGGTTGACTCACTGCGTGAAGCTTTGGGGCGTGCGGGCGACCAGCAAGCGTTCGTGCTGATCGGTGGGGACTGCGCAGAGACCTTCGCGCAGTCCACGGCCGATCAGCTGAGACTGAAGATTCAGACCCTGCTGCAGATGGCGGTAGTCCTCACGTACGGGTCCTCAATGCCTGTGGTGAAGATTGGGCGGGTGGCGGGCCAGTATGCGAAACCTCGTTCGTCACCGGTCGAAGAACGGGACGGGGTGAAGCTCCCCAGCTATCTTGGGGACGCTGTGAACCAGTTTGGGTTCAGCGGAGAGGAACGCAGGCACGACCCCGACCGGCTCATTGAGGCGTACCAGAGGTCGGCGTCATCCCTTAACCTGATTCGCGCGTTCACGAAGGGCGGGTATGCAGACCTGCGGCGGGTCCAAGAATGGAATCGCGGCTTCACGCAGAATCCCGTTTATGGGCGCTACGAACGGCTGGCGTCTGAGATCGCGCGGGCCGTGAAGTTCATGGAGGCTGCCGGCGCCGACTTCGATTCGCTGCGGGAAGTGGACCTGTTCAGCGCGCATGAGGCCCTGCTCCTGGAGTACGAGTCCGCCCTGACCCGCATCGATTCGCGAACGGGGAACCCGTACGGGACCTCGGGACACTTCTTGTGGATAGGGGAACGCACCCGCGGTTTGGACGAAGCCCACGTTGAGTTGCTCAGCCAGATTCGCAACCCTGTTGGGGTGAAGATCGGGCCGGATGCTTCCACGGAAGAAGTCATCGGCCTGATTGACTCGCTGAACCCGCGGGGAGAGCCCGGGCGCCTAACCCTGATGACGCGGATGGGTGCGGACCGGATCCAAGACGCTTTGCCGGATCTGATTGACGCGGTCCAGGCTGACGGACGTCCGGTCACCTGGATCACGGACCCGATGCATGGAAACACGATTTCGACCGCGAACGGATACAAGACCCGTGACTTCGACACGATTATGCGCGAGGTCAAGGCTTTCTTTGACATTCACCGTGACCGCGGAACTGTCCCGGCCGGACTTCACGTTGAGCTGACCGGAGCTGACGTCACTGAAGTGATCGGTGGGGCCGAAGGCTTGGATGACGCCTCGCTGGTTGAGCGCTACGAAACCCTGGTTGACCCACGCTTGAACCACCAACAGTCCCTTGAAATCGCGTTCCAGGTTGCGCAACTTGCGGCAGAAAACAACACACTCGGAGACGCTGACACCAGCGGTGAGACCGACTGGCACATGATCGAGGCTCAAGGGGCGTAACTGATTGGGCCCGAGACTCCGCAACTGATCGCGCCCGAAACGTCGTGGCTGACCGAGCCCGAAACTCCGTAGCTAACCCAACCCGAAACCCCGCAACCAACCGAGCCCGGAGCGGAGTGCGCTTGGGGGCACGTCACCTGAACGCTGAGAGTGCATCCCGGGTAGTGAGAGTGTTCCCCGGGTCCTGATCCTGAACCTGAGAGTGTTGCTGGGGTCGTAAGAGTGTGTGTGTGGAGGCCTCCCCACAAGCACTCTTCACACCCCAGGAACACTCTTAGATATTTGAGGGCAGGTTTGAGGGGGACCACACAAAGAGCTCTGGTCGCTGACCGATTTTTACGCCAAGACCGGAAACACTGCTGGCCTTGCCCCCGACGGGCGTCTGTTCTCGCGTCGGCCGCGACTCTGGCTGGACAAACCCGGGTTGCTAACAACGCGGGTCACCAAATCGGTCTAAGTCCAGAGGTGAGACCGACTTGCACACGATCGAGGCCGAAACGGTGTGGCTGATTGTGGCTGGAACGGTGTAGTTGACCGAGGTTGAAACCGGCTAGCCCGACCGGACGGCTAGCTGTCTAATCGGCCCAATCTCGTTGCAGGGGGTCGTTGAAGGATGTCGTTGTAGGGGGTCTTGAAGGGGACCGTCGTAGGCTGTCGTGGGGCTGTCGTTGAAGGCTGTCGTTGAAGGACGGTTTTCTAAACGACCGTGATCTGGATGGTTGTTCCCCGCTTCACCCACTGGCCGGCGCCGATCGACTGTGAGCCGACCGTGTCGAAGAACTGTGCAAGCTCCTGTACGTCCACGCGTAGGCCCGCAGCTTCAAGCTGGGCGATTGCGTCGCTTCGGCTGAGCCCCTTCACTCCTGGGACTTCCACGTATTCAGATCCCAGGCAGTAGGTCAAAGTGACGGTGTCCCCCCGGTGCAGGGTTGACCCGGCTTCGGGACTGATCGCAGAGACCGTCCCGATCCCGTAGTCATCCGAGTAGTCCTCAACGCGCTCAACCCCCAGTCCCAGGTCGGTGATGGAAGCCGCCGCTTCGTCAAACGGTTCCCCGAGCACGTCGGGCACGGTCAGCGGTTGCCGACCTTTAGAAACAACTAGGTTGACGGCAGTCCGATGGTCGATGGTCTCACCGATTGCGGGTGATGTTGAGATCACGGAGCCTTCCGGCACGTCCTCGGACCACGACTCGGTCACCTCCCCAACTTCAAGGCCGACGGCGCCGATTGCTAGCGTGGCGTCTTCCTGGGTTTCGCCCGCGACGTTCGGGACGGTGAGCATCAGGACTCCGGAAGAGACGTACAGCGTGATTTCCTCGTCCTTATGAACGTTGCTACCTGCTCCCGGGTTACTTCGGACAATGTGGTCGACTTCCACGTCGTCGGAATGCTCGTAGGCCAGAACCGACGCAAGCGACATTTCTGTGAGCGTCTCTTCTGCTTCTGCGACAGTCATGCCGTGAAGGTCCGGGAGTTCCTGGTAGGAGCCCGGGCCGTATTCTTGCCACCACCACCAAAACCCAAGTGCCACCCCCACCAGGATCAGCACGGCTGTGATCGCGATCAGTGGGCCCTTGCTGTTCTTTCCTCGGTTGGTCCGCGGGGGAGCTACCGCTGTTCCGGAGGTTCTCACAACGCTGGAGGTGGAAGGGAGCAGGGAGGTCTCGGGTTGGAACTGGATCGCGTCCGTTCGTGCAAAGCCGCCAGTTTGCGCGGCCTGAGCGACGTCGCTGCTGCGAAGGGGGTGATCCAGGATCTCTTGGGGGACCTGGGACTTGACCCGGGCGACAAGGTTCGCTGCGTCGTGGGCGGAGAGCGGGCGGTCGGCGGGTTCCCGGGCTGCGAGTGAAGCAACCAGGTTATCGACTTCTGTTGGCACCCAGTCCTCGAGTGTCGACGGTAGAGGAATCTCGGCGTTCACCCGGGAAAGCGCCAGTTGCACGGGGTTTTCAGCGTCGCTTCCGGGGACCTGGCCGGTGATCATCTCAAACAGCATGATCCCAACGGCGTAAAGGTCGGTGCGCCCGTCTGCTTCACCCGTCAGCGCGACTTCGGGTGCCAGGTAGGCAACCGTGCCCATGATGGTTCCGGTCGAGGACATAGTGATTTCAGAGACGGCTCTGGCAAGTCCAAAGTCGGTCAGTTTCAGGGTCCCGTCAGACGCAACCAAGACGTTCTCTGGTTTCAGGTCGCGGTGGATCACGCCGGCCCGGTGGGCGGCGGTGAGCGCGTTCAGGATCTGCTCGTGGGCGTCAAGGGCGTCACCCAGGGTGAGCGGACCATTCGTTGCGACGAACTCACGCAGATGAGGGCCGTCGATGAGCTCCATGACCAGGTACCCCTGGCCTTGAAAGACACCCTGGTCGAAGACGGGGACGACACCGGGGTTTGAGATCCGGGCTGCGGCGCGGGCTTCCTGCCTGAAACGAGCCGTGAACCTGTCGGATTCGGCCAGGTGCGGGTGCATGATCTTGAGGGCGACGGGCCGGTCCAGCCGTTCATCGTGTGCGACGTAAACACTGGCCATCCCACCGCGCGCCATTCGTGAAATGACCCTGTAGCGGTCGTCGACAAGGATGGAGATTAGCGGGTCTGCGGTGTCTAAGGGGTCCGTTGAACCGTTCGGGGGCGGGGCGATAGGCACCGCAAACCCGGACGTGTCGATTGGTTCACCGGTCACGGTTTGAATCCTACGTGATGCGATTGCATGTGGACTCGGCGCGCGCCGGTCTGACGCGGGTCATTGGCCTCTCCTGATGGGATGAGGGCTTATCGTGGTGGGATGAGCAAAAACATCGACAGCAACGATCCTGCCCAGACTGTTCCAGAGGACCTGGAGATTCTCGACGCCAAGGCGGTCGGGGAGCGACTGGGGCTGAAGGCGTCCCGGGTGAAACAACTGGTGAGGGACGGCTACCTGGTCGGTTTCTTTGAAGACGGCGCTTGGCGCGTGCCTGCTGATCTCCTGGTAGATCTTGACTCTCCGCTTGGCCGGGAACCCTCTTCTGTGAACTTGCTGGCAAAGCTGCAGCGATCACAGGTTTTGGCTGAAGACCAGGAACCTCTTCCGGAGGCAACCCAGGTTCCGATTTGGAGCTTGCAGGGGACAGTGACGCTTCTGAGAGACGCTGGGTACAGCGACCAAGAGGTGCTTCGGTGGCTGTTTGCCGAGGATTCCGGCCTGGGCACGACGCCGATCGCGGCGCTTCGTAAAGGTATGCGTCACCGCGTCAACGCCATCGCTTCAGCCCTGGGCTGGTAGTCGGCCAGTCTCTTCCCTGGGTTCTTAGGAGTTACGGGAGGAGAGGATCCCGACCAGGTATTGCAGCAGGTCGCGGGCGCCCGGGGTCAGGGTTGCTTGTTCCAGATTCCGGTTCGCCTGTTCGACAAGTTGCTCGATGAGCGCTTCGTGCGGGCCTCGCCCAACCCGGTTCATGATCTGGGAGACTTGCTCCACTTGGGCCGCATCCAGCTGTGCCGCTTCGTACGCTTCTTGCAGGACTTCCCGTTCACCCGGAGACGCGGCTTCCCACGTGAGTGCAAGCAGAACGGTCCTCTTCCGTTCGACAATGTCGATACCGGTGGGCTTACCCGTGTCTGATTGGTCCCCGAAAGCCCCCAGGTGATCATCGCGCAACTGAAATGCCAGGCCTGCTGGTTCCAGGATTGACTCGAGATCCTCGAGCAACTTCTTGTCTGCGCCTGCAAGGAGCGCACCGAGTTGGGCGGGGCGGACGACGGAGTACCTGGCAGACTTGACGGTTACGACTTCAAGGGCGGCTTCTACCGCGTCCTTGTCTTCACCCGAAAGGCCGCGGAACCCTGCGGACATATCCAGGAACTGGCCTTGCGCGACTTCGCCGGCCATTCGCGCGTACTCGGCAAGAATCACTGAGCCGTTTTCGGGTGCCGCTGCCACGACCGAGGAGAGCGCGTCATCAGCTCCGGCCAGCAACAGGTCTCCCAAGAGGATTCCGCCACTTCGTCCGTACTCAGTTGGGTTTCCGAGGAGGCCTGCGCGACCGTGCGAGTCTGCAAAGTGGGCGTGGGCTGAGGGTTCGCCACGTCGGGTGGGGGAGTTGTCGATAATGTCGTCGTGCACAAGTGCGCAGGCCTGGTAGAACTCAAGGGCCGCACCCAGTTTTTCGATCCCCGGCAGCTTTGATGTCGCACTTAGGAGCACGGCAGGTTCCTGGTTCTGCTGGTTCCCGCAGGCCGCTCCGACGTACGCACACAGTGCGCGGAAGCGTTTTCCGCCACTAACCGCAACTTCGGCGGGGCCTGCAAGCCCAGTATCGATTGCGCCAGTGGCGATAAGGAACCTGTGTAGCGAAGTGGCAACGCACCGATCCACATCTGCCTTGATTGCAGCAAAGACGCTGGGAATCGTTGAATCTGTGCTGTCCGGAGTTCTTGAACGGGTCATGGGGTCTACGCTACCGGCTCACATTCGCCTTGTGGCCCCCGCTCTGGGATAGCACCGCAGCCGCGGATCGCTATAATTGTATTGATCCGCTCCCGCAGGCCCCCATCAGCCTGGCTGGTTGAGAGCAAGAAAGGCTCATTCGTGACTGCTACCGTCCCCGCTGCCCAGACTGAGACATCCGAGTCTGCAGCTAAGAAGGCTCCCGCTAAGAAGACTACTGCGGCAAAGGCTACGCCTGCTAAGAAGGCTCCCGCAAAGACAACGGCGGCGAAGAAAACCACTGCTACGAAGACTGCGGCAACCAAGAAGACGACTGCGGCGAAGACGACGGCAGCGAAGAAGACCACTGCTGCGAAGGCTACGCCTGCTAAGAAGGCTCCCGCGAAGACAACGGCGGCGAAGAGCACGGCCGCCAAGAAGACTGCTGCTGCGAAGACGACGGCAGCGAAGAAGACCACTGCGGCCAAAACCGCAGCAGCCAAGAAAGCCAAGGAAGAGCTTCTTACCGAAGAGGTCGAAGAGGTCGAAGAGGTCGAAGAGGTCGAAGAGGTCGAAGAGGTCGAAGAGGTCGAAGAAGATCTAGACGCACAAGAACCTCCCGCGGAAGTCGAGGAAGAGGAAGAGGAAGTCGACGTCGAGAAAGAGGTCGCAGACGTCGAGAAAGAAACGGACGACGAAGAGACCAAGGACGAAGAGGAAGACGAGGACGAGGAGGCGGACAAGAAGGAGCAGGCAACTAAAGACCAGCCCAAGCCCGGCCCTCGTGGCTTCATAGTCTCTGACTCGGATGAAGCCGGTGAGCCCGTCCAGCAAGTTACCTCCGCAGGGGCCACCGCTGACCCGGTTAAGGACTACCTGAAAGAAATCGGGAAGGTCGCCCTCCTCAACGCGGAAATGGAAGTCGACCTTGCCCGGCGCATCGAGGCGGGCCTTTACGCGGACTACGTCCTGAAGAATGACGGGGCCTCCATGAGCCCCAAGGAACGCCGCGAACTCACGCTCCTTGCACGTGACGGACAGAACGCAAAGAATCACCTGCTGGAAGCAAACCTGCGGCTGGTTGTTTCCCTTGCTAAGCGCTACACGGGACGCGGAATGCAGTTCCTGGACCTCATTCAAGAAGGCAACCTGGGGCTTATCCGCGCCGTCGAAAAGTTCGACTACATGAAGGGCTACAAGTTCTCCACGTACGCCACCTGGTGGATCCGCCAGGCGATCACCCGCGCTATGGCAGACCAGGCGCGAACCATCCGCATCCCGGTCCACATGGTTGAAGTAATCAACAAGTTGGCTCGGGTCCAGCGTCAGATGATGCAAGAGCTAGGCCGCGAACCGACCCCCGAAGAGCTGGCGGAAGACCTGGACATGACACCTGAAAAGGTGATCGAAGTCCAGAAGTATGGCCGCGAACCTATTTCTCTGCATACTCCGCTGGGTGAAGACGGTGACTCAGAGTTTGGTGACCTGATCGAGGACTCCGAAGCCGTTGTTCCCGCCGAAGCCGTGTCCTTCACTTTGTTGCAGGAGCAGTTGCACCAGGTTCTGGACACCCTTTCCGAACGTGAAGCGGGCGTTGTCTCCATGCGCTTCGGCCTCGGCGACGGGCAGCCGAAGACCCTTGACGAGATCGGGAAGGTTTACGGCGTGACGCGCGAGCGCATCCGCCAGATTGAGTCGAAGACCATGTCGAAGCTTCGCCACCCGTCACGTTCACAGGTCCTGCGCGACTACCTGGACTAAGGGTTTAGCAAGGTCACGGGTTGCCCGGGCCAGGACTGCACTGGTCCGCAAGTTTGCTTGGACGAGGGGTGCGCCATTCCGCGGGGTCGCCCTGCTTAGAGGCTTGGGTGGGCCGCGCTAGGGTCTCTAAGTCAGGGGCACTAAGTCAGGGTCACGAATCGGTCGGGCTGGCGTCATCTGCGCAAGTCTGAGGCCAAGATTCAGCAGACGGCTTTCACATGTGGACAGCTTTTACGCGGGCAGCCTTCGCACGTGGCGGCTTTCGCATGCGGACGGCTTTCACACGCAGGCAGCCAACAACCCCGGTCGCCAGCAACGCGGGTTGCCAAGCAGGTCTAAGTCCAGTGAGCCGGTGGTGCACCTGAACTGTGGGGTTGGGTAGGTTCGCGGGTTTGTTTGGATTTGGCTGTGTGGGTTGGTGGGGGTGCCAGGGCTGGGTGTGCGTTGGTCTGTGGTTTGCCTGGCTTGGGGTTTAGGCGGGCCCGCGGGACTTTTTGAGCCGCACGTTCCACCAGGTGAGCGCTGTTGCGACAAGGATCATGGCTGCAATGAGCCCCATGTTCATCAGCCACTGGCTCGAGGTTGGTTCCCACAGGGAATCATCCGGCACACCCTGCACCATTTCGCGCAGGTCAATCGTGGAAGCTCCAGCCGCAAAACCCCAGCGGGCCGGCACAAACCAAGAAACTTGGTCCAACCCAGCCCTGTCAGTCACGGGCACCATGCCCCCGGTCATCACCAGTTGCACCATGACCAGCACCACCAGCACAGGCATGGTCTGCTCACTGGTCTTTACCATGGACGATGCAAGAAGCCCCAGCATTGCCGATGACCACGCTGTCAGCCAGACCACCAGGCCCAGCTCAAACCACTTCGAACCGAACACGACGCCCGCTCCGGAAACGTCTTTCCAGATCCCCACAACCAGAATCAGCTCGATCGCCTGAATTGCAGTGAGCCCGCCCAGGATCAGGAACTTAGAGGCCACGTACGCTAATGACGACAGGCCCGCGCTCTGCTCCCTTTTGTAAATGTGGCGCTCGGAGACCAGGTCCCGGACAGACAGCGCCGCACCCATGAAAGCCGCGCCCAGAATAAGCAGTACAAGCAGGTTGTTGGCCTCGGTCGGGGCATCTAGGCCCGCCTCGCCGAACCCTGCCTCTCCAGGCACAATCAACGCCAGGACTCCCAAGATCAGCGGGAGGCCAAGCAGAAAAACCAGCAGGCCCGGGTCGGCGATCGTCAGTTGAAGTTGCCTGGCGATAAGGGTGAGGCCCTGCGACCAACCGTGCCTTCCCCCGCCCTTGGACGGAGCGCCATCTTTAACCCGTGGTGGCTCCACCTGCGGCTTTCCGTACTGGCGACTCAAATGTTGTGCGTGCGCGCGCGACGGGTTCTGCGCAACCTCAGCGAAGATCTGTGCCCAGTCCTTCCCATGGAAGGCCTGCTTTGCGCCGTCCATTGGACCCCAATAAGCCGTCTTGCCTCCGGGCGCCAGGAACAGGATGTTGTCACACGTGCTCTCAAGTTGCGCAACGGAGTGCGTGACGACAACGACCACGCGACCCGCGTCCGCGAGCCTGCGGAGCATTTGCATAACCGTCAGATCCAGGGCCGGGTCCAAGCCCGACGTGGGCTCATCCAGTAACAGAAGTTCAGGCCCTGTCAGAAGCTCGATCGCGGTAGACACGCGCTTGCGCTGCCCTCCGGAAAGCCGGTCGATGCGGGTGCTTCGGTGCTCCGTCAACTCAAGTTCCTGAAGGACCCGCTTGATCGTTTCCTCCCGGTCCTTCTTCGAAGCCCCCGGAAGTCGGAGCTTCGCCGCAGAGTTCATCGCCTGGTCGACAGTCAACAGCCCGTGGACGACATCGTCCTGCGGGACGAACCCGATACGGGAGCGCAAGTTGTCATAGTTCTTGTGAATGTCGAACCCGTCAAGTAGAACGGTTCCAGCTGTAGGCCTGGACAGGCCGGCAACAACCTTCGAGAACGTCGACTTTCCCGCGCCCGACGGGCCGACAATCGCGGTGAGAGTTCCCTGCTCCAAGTCAACCGAAATGTCGTCCAGCAGCCGTTTCCCGCCGCCGATCACCAGGTCCACACCGCTTGCAACAAGGGCGACGCCATCCTGCTTGCGAAGGACCGGGCCCAGAACTCCTGCCTCAAACTTCAGGTCGGTGTTACCCACGGTGACGACGTCACCGTCTTCCAGCCAGACCTCTTTGATCCGCCTGCCATTCACAAAAGTCCCGTTAGAGGACTTCAGATCCGTGAGGATCGGGCCTTCTGGAGACAACGCGATCCGGGCGTGATTTCGTGAAACCAGCGGGTCAGTGACCGAGATGGAAGCTTCAAGGGTCCGTCCGATCAGGCCTTCCTTATCAGTCGCCACGTTGAAGTTGCCGGACACGAAACGCTTAGCGGAGCGGCTGGTGAGCTTCCCCCTGCCGCCCGCCATAGCCAGCACCTCTGCGGGGGCTAACGAGGTGGTGTCATCGAAGTCCACGCTCGCTTGCTTCTGGGGTGGGTTCGGCCCGGCAAGAGGGGACGGGAATGATGGCAGAGCACACGGGCGGAAATCCGGGGCTGCAGGCGGAGCTGCCGGGGGTGGCGCCAGCTGCGGTCCGGGAACCGGGGGCACGTACGAGAGCGATTGGGGCGCCGTGGCGGGGGAAATAGCTAGGAGGGGGTCCGAGGGTGGCGTGGCGGGGGAAGTAGCCGAGAGCGGTGTCGGGGGCTGGTACTGAGTTGAGTAGGCCAGCGCGGCGGGGGATGAGTCCGGGAGTGGCACCGGGGGCGCAGGCGGGGCTGGCTGGGGTAGTGCTGGCTCTAGCCCGGGGTCTGGGGGTTCAGGCGGAGTAGACTGCGACGCCGCGGTGGGGAAGGACGTTTGGACTGGCTGTGCGGTGGGGAAGGACGTTTGGACTGGCTGCGCGGCGGGGAATGAAGCTTGGAGGGGCGCCGGGGGCGGCTCCATCGGAGAAGCAGCTTCTGGCGGAGGGGGAGGAGCGGCTTCTGGCTGTGCTTCTGGCGGAGGGGGAGGAGCAAGAAGCCCACCCGTCTTGCTCAAGTCAGCCTCTTCAAGCACGTCTGCGCTCGGCCGGAGGGGCGGGGCCTCCAAGTCGGGCACCACAGCCACACCCATCGGGCACAGCGAAATCTCGATGGAACCCTCATCAGAATCAACACTCAGCAACACAGGTTCCTGGACCCGCCAGGACACGTACCGCGTCCCGCCAACGTACACGCCGTTGGTCGATTCCAGGTCCTCTACAACCCAGGACAGGCCGTCAAAGGAAAGCGCAAAGTGCTTCCGGGACACCTGAGGGTAAGACAGGACAATGTCCGCGTCGGGCGAGCGCCCCGCGATAAACGGCCCAGGACCGGTCAGGTCCCAAGTTTTGCCTCCGCTCGTGACACTGAGTGGCGGAATTCCCGCGCTCACTTCGCCCCCTGTGGCTGAGTCTGCCTGGCCGAGCGCTCACCAGCTTGTGGCGCATCGTTTTATGACGGCTCTAGCGTAACGTTTCAGCGGGGGTTGCGATGTTGTTAGTTTGAGTTTTCGAGGAGTAGTTCACGATCATCTTGAACGAAGATCGCGCTTTCCAATAGCGCCTCGATGTGAGCGGTCCCGTGGTGAGCGCAAAAGAGTAGCTCCGAGTTACGCATCACTGCACGCACCCAAGCGCGTGCCCCGCAGACGTCGCAGCGGTCAAGCGCGCTCAGGTCGCGGCGCGGGTCGGTGAAATCCCAGTCTGGCTGGGTGGAGGTTCCGACTGCTTCAGCTTTCATGTCTTAATGAGATCACGACAAGCCCGCCTGAGCACCCTTGTTGGTGACCTTTCGCCTAAGGCGTAGCCCCACCGTTCTTCCGGGCGGCGGCGGCGGTGCACTCACCCCGTCGGCTCAGAGTTTCCTAGACTGCCGGTGTGGCAGATCTAAAAAGCGAGTACACCGCACGGCACCTCCAGGTCCTAGAAGGACTGGAAGCCGTCCGAAAACGCCCGGGCATGTACATCGGGTCCACGGACCAGCGCGGACTGATGCACTGTGTGTGGGAGATCGTCGACAACTCGGTCGATGAGGCCCTAGCGGGTTACGCCAAGA